>DATCDC010000034.1:0-3361 GCA_036510915.1 Solirubrobacteraceae bacterium
GGCCGTCCCGCCGGCGACCAGCTCGTCTTCCCCGGTCAGGACGGCGATCCGTGGTCGCCGTCCGCGTGGAAGAACTGGCGACGGCGGATCTTCGCGCCAGCCGCAGAAGTGGCTGGCCACCCGACCGCGCGCCCGTACGACCTGCGGCACTCGTTCGTCTCGCTGCTCATCCACGACGGCCGCAGCGTGGTCGAGGTCGCCCGTCAGGCCGGCCACGCGCCGACGATGACGCTGAGCACCTACGCCCACGTCTTCGACGAGTTCACGCCCGAAGATCGCATCCCGATCGAGGACCAGATCCGGCGTGCACGTGGCGAGCACGTACCCGTTTCGTACCTCACAGAAGAGCCGCCAAGCGGCGGCTCTCGCAAAATCGCTGGAAATGGGCTAAGCCGACGCCCGGATTCGAACCGGGGACCCCTTCATTACGAGTGAAGTGCTCTACCAGCTGAGCTACGTCGGCAGGTCCGGCCGAGGCGCTCGCGAGAGGGCCTGGCACGGCCGCGAAGGATAGGCGGTCCGCGCTCGGCGCGCACCGTCGAATGCACGGCGTCGCCGCTGCGCCGACGCCAACAGCGGGCGGCGCTCCGACTTCCGCGCCACCCGGGCCGGCACGGGTGCCGTTCAGCCGGTGAGGTAGAGCACGCCGTCGCGCTCGGCGACCGGGTGCGTCTTGAGGCGCATGCGGCCCGTGGTGCCCTTGACCACGCCGGCCAGCGGCTTGAACGCGCCCTGCGGGCCGCGGGTCATCGCACCGGTGCGCACATCGAAGCGCGCGGCGTGCAGGGGGCACTCCAGGCAGCCGTCCTCAGCGATCCGGCCCTTGGCCAGATCCCCGCGCAGGTGCCGGCACACCGGCGAGACGGCGAACGGCACGCCGTCGGCGATGCCGACCGCCAGGCGACCGGCCGACGTGTCCACGGACGTGACGCCGGTCGCAGGCAACTCGGAAGCCGCAATGAGCCGCTCGTCCATGCCCCAAGAGTACCCGCGGCCGGGCCTGCAGGCCCGGCCGGACTTCCAACTACCCGACGCCCGCCGGGATCCGTGCGCTCGCCCCGCTCGCCGCCTCATCCCGCAGCACCGCATCCGGCGTCGTCGGCCCGAACTCCTCGCGCGCCCGCGTGCGCCGCTGCTCGCGCCACATGATCAGCGCGGGCACCAGCGCAGCCGCCACGAGGAACAACGACCACCAGTACGTGTTCCCGAACGCCGTGGCGATCGGGTCGGCCAGCCGCTCGCGCGCGCCCGCGGGCAGCGACTGCGCCGCAGCCTCGCCGCCGCCGGACCCCGAACCCGCCGCGCCCGGCACCGCGGAAGCGATCTGCCGCTGCAGCACCACGGCCAGCACCGCCGTCCCGATCGAGCCGCCGATCCGCTGCAGCACGTTGAGCATCGGCGTCGCGCGCGGCACCTGGCTCGTCTCGAGCAGCGCGTACGCACTGGCCATCGCGGGCATCATCGTGAAGCCCAGCCCGACGCCGCGAACCACGAGCGCGAACGCCAGCAGCGCGTAGGACGTCGAGCCCGTCACCTGCGTGAACGGCAGCGTCCCGACGATCAGCGTCAGCAGCCCGGCCACGACCACGGGCCCGCCGCCCACACGATCCGTGAGCCGTCCCGACCAGCGCATCGCGATCGCCGCGCCGATCCCCTGCGGCGCCAGCAGCAGCCCGGCCTGCAGCGGCGAGAGCCCGCGGTCGATCTGGTAGTAGAGCGGGAGCAGCAGCATCCCGCCGAACAGCGCCGCGCCGACGAGCATCACGGTCGCCGCCGACGCGCTGAAGCCGGTGCTGCGCAGCAGCCGCACGTCGACGATCGGGAAGTCGTGGAACCACGAGCGCCGCGCGAACGCGATCACGAGGCCCGACCCCACCAGGATCGGCAGCCACACCTTCACGCCGGTCACCGCGCCGGTCGAGGCGATCTCGCTCAACCCGTAGACGATCGACGCGATCCCCGGCGAGAGCAGCGCGAGGCCGGCGAGATCGAGCCGCGCCCCACCCTCACCGGCAGCCCGCTCGGAGGGCAGCAGCCGCGCCGCCAGCACCAGACCGACGATCCCGACCGGCAGGTTCACGAAGAAGATCCAGCGCCACGAGAGGTTGTCGATCAGCAGGCCGCCGATGACCGGGCCGAAGACCGGCGCCAGCAGCATCGGCACGCCGACGACGCTCATCACGCGCCCCATGTGGCGCGGGCCCGCGGCCTGGGCGAGCGTGATCATCCCGACCGGCATGATCATGCCGCCCGCCAGACCCTGCAGCACGCGGAAGGCGATCAGCGAATCGGCGCTCCAGGCCAGGCCGCACAGCGCGCTCGTCGCGACGAACCCCGCCACGACGGTCATCCACACGCGCTTGGGACCAAAGCGCTCGGCCGCCCAGCCGGTCAGCGGGATCACCGTCGCCAGCGCCAGCAGGTAGCCGGTCGAGACCCACTGGATCGTCGCCAGCGGGGAGTGCAGGTCCTTCGAGAGCGTGTCGAGCGCGACGTTGACGATCGTCGTGTCGAGGATCGACATGATCGCCCCGATCACGACGACGATCGCGATCGCCTTGACCTCCGGGGAGAGCTTGTTGTCCTCGTTCATCGCGCGCTCTCCGCCGAGCTCGGCGGCAGCACGTCGCTCGCGCCGTACGCCCCGGCGAACACGGCCGCCTCGTCGAACGCCTCGAGCTCACTCGCGGACAGCGACGTCTCGATCGAGCGGTCGCCCACGCCCGGCTTGGGCACCAGCGACGCGGCGCCGAGCGCGATGATCGCGCCGACCCCGCTCATGAGGAACGCGTTCGTGTAGCCGCTCTCGCCGGGCAGCCCGGACGCGGAGGCCGACGCGGTCAGGATCGCCGCGGCGACCTGGCCGCCGATCGCGCCGCCGATCGAGCGCACGATCGTGTTGACGCCGCTCGCCACGCCGGTCATCTCCTGCGGCGCGGCGTCGACGACGAGGTTCGCCATCGCCGCGAACGCCAGCCCGATGCCAAGGCCCAGCACGGCGCCGCCGAGGAAGATCTGCCACGGCTGCGCGTGCAGCGCCGCCAGCAGGAAGTACGCGATGCCGGAGGCGACGCAGCCGAGTTTCAGCGGCAGCCGCGACCCGCGGACGGTCGAGATTCGCCCGGACAGCGGCCCGGAGAAGAGCATCAGCAGCGCGCTCGGCAGCAGGTAAAGACCGCTGACGGTCACGCTCGCGCCGAACCCGTAGCCCGTCGACTTGGGCGCCTGCACGAGCTGCGGGATGAGGATGTACGAGCCGAACATCGCGAAGCCGATCGCGAAGGCCGACAGGTTCACCGTCCACATCGCCTTCTCGCGCATCAGCCGCAGGTCGACCAGCGGGTCGACGGTGCGCAGCTCG
>DATCDC010000035.1:0-12376 GCA_036510915.1 Solirubrobacteraceae bacterium
TCAGCGCCGGCAGTGCCGAGGCATCCCCCCGGACTGCCTCGGCACCCCCCGAGCCGGCGCCGGCCGCGACCTCCGGGGTGGCGATGTCGAGCTGCGGCGCGCGGTACTGCGCGACGAGCTCGACGGGTGTCGCAGGCACGACGACATCGTGACTGCGGCTGCCACCGTCGCTCCAGGCGTCGAACACCAGGGCCTGCCCCCCAGCAGGGCCCGCGGTGTCCGGCGCCGAGAGTGTGACGCGATGACCGACGACGTCATCGAAGACCTGCGTGCCGCTCTGTGTGAGCGTCCCGTAGGTCAGCGGGGCGTCGACCGGCTCGCTGCGCAGCGTGACCTTCACGGTCTCCGGCACGAGCGTGATGCTCGCGGTGTCCGAGAGGCCGGTGCTGTCCGTCACCGTGAGCCGCGCCTCGTACGTCGTGTCCGCCCCCCAGCGGTCCGACGGCGTGAACGTGGCGGCGGTTCCGTCCGCCTCGGCCACGATCTCGGAGCTGCGGCCGGTGACCCGGACGATCTTCCAGTGCATCCCTGCGGACCCGACCGGGCCGTCGACGTCGGTCGCGGAGCCCGCGACGCTGACGGCGACGCCATCACGGAAGGCCGCCTGGTCGGACGGTGCGGTGATCGTGGCGACCGGCGGGTGCTGGATCGCACCGTCGCCGCTGGTTGGACCAGCGGCGACGGCGGCGCCAGGCGCGACGAGCCCGAGCATCAACGACACGACGACGGCCGCCCACCCCCCGTGGACCACCTCTCGTCCTGCTCCAGATGCCGCTCGTCCGATCACGCTCCAGAAGGTACGGAGGGTCTGCCGCCCGGACAATCGGCCATGCGGCCGGGGCCAGCCGCCACCGCCGGACGAGGGCCTGGACGTTTTCTGGACGCTCCGGCGCAAGTCCCGATGCCCGCGGGGATCGCGCGCGGTCAGGGATGCCAGTGGACGGCCGTCAGCCCCCAGGTCTCACACAGCCAGCGGGGCACGAACTCCTCGAGCGCGCGCTCCAGATGACTCCCCAGCGCCGCGTCCACGACCCACCACGAGACGACCGCGTCCGTGCCGGCAGGCGAATCGGGCTCCGGCGGGTCGACGTAGACGCAGCCCAGCAGTTCCGTCTCCCCCGCATCCAGGACCGCATAGTTGAACGCATCCCGAGCCGCGATCTCCCGCTCATGATGCGCAAGGTCCTCCCGGTCAGCCTCGAACGTCATCGTCGCCGGAGGCCACCCCCAAACCGGCCCATACCGAGCCCACAGCCGCTCCCGGGAGCCCATCACCGCCGGATAGTCCAGCTCCACATCCGAAGCCCGGATCGGGCGCAGATGATGGCCAGCAGCGAGCTCGACCACCTCGGGCACCACAAACGAGGCCGGCAACCAGCTCACAAGACGTCATCCACCACAAGCACGAGCGAGATATCGGGGATGAGTGACGCCGCACGCGGGGCGGGTGCCATACCGGTGGTATGGCCCCGGCCACGCGGGTGGCGTCAATCGCCCCGAGATCCGCGACACATCATTCCGATCACGTGATGATCGGAATGATCAGAATCGCCACGATGTTCGCGACCTTGATCATGGGATTGATCGCCGGCCCCGCCGTGTCCTTGAACGGGTCGCCGACGGTGTCGCCGGTGACCGATGCGGCGTGGGCCTCGGAGCCCTTGCCGCCGAACGCGCCGTCCTCGATGAGCTTCTTGGCGTTGTCCCAGGCGCCGCCGCCGGCGGTCATCATGACGGCGAAGAAGAAGCCGACGACGATGACGCCGATCAGCAGGCCGCCGAGCGCCTGCGTGCTGATGAGGCCGACGACCGTCGTGAGGACGATCGGAATCAGCGACGGAATGATCATCTCGCGCTGGGCGGCCGCCGTGACGATCGCCACGCAGGTCGCGTAGTCCGGCTCGTCTGTGCCCTCCATGATCCCGGGCTTCTCGCGGAACTGGCGGCGCACCTCCTCGACCACGGCGCCGCCGGCGCGGCCGACGGCCTCCATCGAGAGCGCGGCGAACAGCACGACCATCATGCCGCCGATCAGCAGGCCCATGAGGACCGCCGGATCGTCGACGCGGAAGATCGTGCTGACCTTCGCGGCTGCGAGCTCGGCCTTGAAGCCGGCGAACAGCACGATCGCGGCGAGCACGGCGGAGCCGATGGCGTAGCCCTTGGTGACGGCCTTGGTGGTGTTACCGACCGCGTCGAGCGGATCGGTCACCGCGCGGACCTCCTCGGGCATGTCCGCCATCTCGGCGATGCCGCCGGCGTTGTCCGTGATCGGGCCGAAGGCGTCGAGCGCGACGATCAGGCCGGTCAGCGAGAGCTGACCCATGACCGCGACGCCGATGCCGTAGATGCCCCGGGTGCCGCCGCCGGCGAGCTTCCACGAGGCCAGGATGCCGAGGACGAGGACGAGCGCGGGCAGCGCCGTCGCCTGCATGCCCGAGGCGAGGCCCTGGATGATGTTCGTCGCGTGGCCGGTCTGCGAGGCCTCGGCTGTGCGGCGCACCGGCCGGAAGCGCGTCGACGTGTAGTAGTCGGTGATGATGAACAGCAGCGCCGTGACGCCGATGCCGACGAGCGCGCAGAGGTACAGGTCCGTGACGCTCGGCGGCGTCAGCGCGCCGGTGCCGCGGTAGTGCAGGTCGCCCATCATCCACTTCGTGATCGGGTAGAACGCGATCGCGGCGATGACGCCGGACACGATCAGGCCCTGGTAGAGCGCGCGCTCCACGTTGCCCGTGGTGGTGCGCACCGCGTAGGTCCCGATGATCGAGGCGATGATCGCCACGCCGCCGAGGACGAGCGGGTAGAGCGCGACCGCGGTCGACTCCTGGAAGGTGAGGACGCCGAGCAGCATGACCGCGACGGCGGTCACGGCGTAGGTCTCGAAGAGGTCGGCGGCCATGCCGGCGCAGTCGCCGACGTTGTCGCCGACGTTGTCGGCGATCACGGCCGGGTTGCGCGGGTCGTCCTCGGGGATCCCGGCCTCGACCTTGCCGACGAGGTCGGCACCGACGTCGGCCGCCTTCGTGAAGATGCCGCCGCCCAGTCGGGCGAAGACGGAGATCAGCGAGCCGCCGAAGCCGAGGCCGATCAGCGCGTCGACCGCCTCCTTGGGCGTCTTGCTGAACGCGGACGTGAGCAGGCCGTAGTAGCCGGCGACGCCGAACAGCGCGAGGCCGACGACGAGCATGCCGGTGATCGCGCCGCCGCGGAAGGCCACCTTCAGCGCCGGGCTGATGCCGCCGCGGGCGGACTCGGCGACGCGGCAGTTCGCCCGCACCGAGACGTTCATCCCGATGAATCCGGCCGCGCCGGACAGGATGCCGCCGATCAGGAAGCCGACCGCGACGCTGATGTTCTGGATGAAGATCAGCGCGACGAAGAGGAGCACGCCTACACCGGCGATCACCGTGTACTGGCGCGTGAGGTACGCCTTGGCACCCTCCTGCACGGCTCCGGAGATGCGCTGCATCTCCGCGTTGCCCGGGGACAGGGCGAGCAGCTGGGATGTCGTCAGGATGCCGTACAGCACGGCGACAGCCGCGCAGACGACTGCGACGACGACCCCGTGGTCGGTCAGGAACTGAGTCAAGGGAACGATTCCTCCGCGAAGTGATTTGCGCGTCGCGACCGGGGGCTGCGACGCGGAAGGGGCGCGCGAACAACGCGCGCCCCGGCCCGAAAGCCGCTGGATCGTAGCGAGAACGGCGGCGGCGGCGTCGTCAGGCCCGGACGCGCCCCGGCGGGGCTACTGCCCTGGCACCCAGAGCCGGCCGGACTGCTGCGCCGGGCCGGCGCCGCCCTCGGCCCCGGGGGCGGCGCCGGCGGGCGCCGCGGCGCCGCCCGGCCCCTCCGGGGGAGCGCCGCCGGCGCGCTGGGCGTAGGCGATCTGCAGCTGGGCGAGCGCGTCGCGCAGGGCGGCCGCGTTCTCCCCGAGCAGCGGCTCGACCGACGGCAGCAGGCCGCGGACGCCCTCGATGGCCAGGCGCGTCTGCTCGAGGTCGGTCTCGTCCTCGCTGCCGGGCACGATGCCGGCCCTGCGGGCGCCGAGGTTCAGGAGCGAAACGACGGTCTGGACGATGATGTCCTCGACGCGGATCTGCTTGAGCTCGGCCTCGTAGGCGGCGCGCAGCTCCTCTTCGGTGGGCTCGCGCCCGGGTGCACCGGTGGGGTCCAGCGGCTGGTCGGTCACGGGGCTGAAGCCTCCTGGGTCGTTCCGGCCATGCCGTATGTGCGGCGGGCCTCGGTCACGGTCGAAGCGTAGACCTCGGGCAGCTCGGCGCCCTCGGCGCGCTTGGCCATCTGGCGCTGGGCGCCGTTGCGCTCGGGGAACAGCGGGTCGATGCGGGCATCGGAGCGCACGGGCGCCGTCCACCCGAGCAGCTCGTCGAGCACCGCCGGGACAGGGCGCACGGCGCCGCTGCCGAGGTCGATCAGGCCGGCCCCGCGGCCGTAGCGGATCGCCCGCCACATGTTCTCCTCGACGAGGCGGTTCGCGGGGTGCTCGAACGGCACCCCGTCGGACGCGTCGCGCGCGGCCTGCAGGACGCAGGCGACGATCAGCCCGCAGAGCGCGTCGGACTCGCCCGCCGTCATCTGCGCGTCGCAGATGCGGACCTCGACGGTGCCGAAGGCGAGGTGCGGGCGGATCGACCACCAGACCTGGGTGTCCTCGACGATCGAGCCGGTCCGGATCAGGAACTCGAGATAGTCGCGGTAGACGGCCCATGAGCCGTAGGCGTCGGGGATGCCGCACCGCGGGAAGGACTTCGTGAACGTCTGCGTGCGCACGGAGTGCAGCCCCGCATCGCAGCCCTCGAGGAACGGCGAGTTCGCCCCGATCGCCAGCAGCGCTGGCAGCACGGGGCGCATCCGGTCGCACGCCTGCACGGCCCGGTCCGCCCCGTTGACGCCGATGTGGACGTGCAGGGCGAAGGTGTTGTTGCGCCGGGCGACGTACTGCAGGCCCTCGACGACGCGGCGGTAGTGCTCGGTGTCGATGTTGTGCTGGCGGCGATAGTCGGCCCAAGGGTGGGTGCCGGTCGAGCCCAGTTCGACGCCGCGCGCGGCCGCGAGCGCGAACAGGCGCCGGCGCACGTCGTTCTGGCGGACGATCGCGTCGTGCAGGTCGCTGCCGGCGCCCGAGCGGATCTCGATCTCGGAGGAGATCAGCTCGCCGGCGATCGAGACGGCGAGCGCCGGGTCGTCGGCGGCGCTGTCGCGCAGCTCCTCGAAGCGCCCGACCATGTCCAGGCTCTCGGGATCGAGGATCGCGAACTCCTCCTCGATGCCGACGGTTCCATCGACCGAGGCATCGAAAGCCGCCTCGGCCCGGTCGAGGTCGATGACGCTCATGCTCGGCGCAGGTGGCCTCTGCCGGCGCTGATGCTCACGACAGGTAGAAGTACAGCGCGTGGAGGAGATCCACGGCGGGGCTGGAGGTGTGAACCGTCACCTCGGGCGGCACGTCGAGCAGCGCCTCGGAGTAGTTGAAGAGAATCCGCACCCCGGCGCGGACGAGCTCGTCGGCGAGCGGCTGGGCCGCGGCCGTGGGGACGGCCAGCACGCCGACGACGATGCCCTCGTCCTCGACGACCTGGCCGAGGTCGGCGATGTCGCGCACCTTCTGGCCACCGACGCTGGAGCCGACCTTCTTGGGATCCGCGTCGAAGATCGCGACGACGTTGAAGCCATGGTCGGCGAAGATGTCCGACGAGGCGATCGCCTTGCCGAGGTGGCCGGCGCCGAACAGGGCGATGTTGTGCTGGCCGCCGGTCTGCAGGATCCGGCGGATCTGCGAGACGAGCGAGTCGACGTTGTAGCCGACGCCGCGCTTGCCGAACTTGCCGAACCCCGACAGGTCACGGCGGATCTGCGTGGAGTTCACGTGGGTGTACTCGGAGAGCTCCTGCGAGGAGATCGTCTCGCGGCCCATCTTCTTGGCCTGGGTGAGCACCTGCAGGTAGCGCGAGAGGCGCGCGGCCACGCCGAGCGACAGGCGCTCGGTGGGCACGTCCCCGTCCGGCTGGTCCACGGCCGAGCCTGCGATGTCGCCGATGGTCATGCGCGTGATGACTCTAGTGCGTCCAGCCTGCGACGCAGGTCGTCCTCGTCGACGAAGAAGTCGTAGAGCTCCTCACCGTCCAGTGCGATCACCGGAATCCGCTCCAGATAGCGCGCGTGGAGCACGGGGTCGCGCTCGATGTCGACGAGTTGCAGGGAGAAGTCGTGCGTGGCCCCGACACGGCCGATCACGGCAAGCGCGTCGTCGCACAGATGGCAGCCGGGCCGCACGAAGACGGTCAGCTCGGGCATCGCGCGCTCAGAGCCCGCGCTGGCCGGTCGCGTAGGCGTCGAGGGCGAGCGCGGCCGACCGCGCGAGCGGTTCGACGAAGCGGGCGGCGCCGGCGATCATCGCCGCGTTGTCGGTGCACAGGTCGATCGGCGGCACGGCGAGCTCGACGCCGAGCGTCCCGAGCCGCTCGCGCAGCGCGGCGTTCGCCGCCACGCCGCCGCCGATCGCCAGGCGGCGCAGGCCCGTCCCGGTCAGCGCCCGCTCGACACGCACTGCGAGCGCCTCGACGATCGCCCGCTGGTAGGAGGCCGCGAGGTCCGCGCGCCGCGCCGTCGTCTCGTCCTCCCCCAGGTCGCGGATCCGGTAGAGCAGCGACGTCTTCAGCCCGGCGAAGGAGAAGTCCAGGCCGGGGACTCCGGCGGCGAGCGGGAAGTCGAAGGCGCGCGGGTCGCCGCCGGCGGCGAGGCGCTGGATCGCGGGCCCGCCGGGGAACGGCAGGCCGAGCATCCGCGCACCCTTGTCGAAGGCCTCCCCGGCGGCATCGTCGAGCGTGGCGCCGAGCACCTCGAAGCTCACGTGATCCTCAACCCGCGCGAGGAACGTGTGGCCCCCGCTGGCGATCAGGCACAGGAACGGCGGCTGGAAGGGCGCGGGCTCGAGGAAGTTGGCGGACACGTGGCCCTGCAGATGGTCGACCGCGCAGAGCGGCAGGTCGCGCACGGCGGCCAGGCCCTTGGCGGTCGCGATGCCGATCAGCAGCGCGCCGACGAGCCCGGGGCCCTGCGTGACGGCGATCCGCCCGACGTCGTCGAGCGTCGCACCCGCCTGTCGCAGCGCGTCGTCGACGACGACGTTCACGAGCTCGAGGTGCCGTCGCGCCGCGACCTCCGGGACGACGCCGCCGTAGCGGTCGTGGATCCCCTGCGAGGAGATGACGTTCGAGCGGATCTCCCCCGACGCGGTGACGAGCGCCGCGCAGGTGTCGTCGCAGCTCGTCTCGATGCCGAGGATCACGTGCGCACGGGCCCGGGGTTGGGCACGTCGTCGAGGCGTCCGGTGATCGTCGCCGGAGTGCGCCACATGATCACGGCGTCCTCCCCGTTGTCCTGGTAGTAGCGCCGGCGCATGCCCGCGGGCAGGAAGCCGAAGCGTTCGTACAGGCGGATCGCGCCGTCGTTCGACGGGCGCACCTCGAGCGTGAGCCGCGCCTCGCCGCCGACCCGCTCGATGATCTGCCCGAGCAGCGCCGTCGCGCTGCCGCGGCGGCGATGGCCGGGATCGATCGCGACGTTCATGATGTGCCAGACGTCCTCGTAACGCGAGCAGATCACGTACCCGACGAGGACGCCGTCGCGGCGCGCGGCCAGGCAGATGCCGCTCGGCTTGCTGAGCTCCAGCACGAACATCGCCAGCGACCACGGGGTCGGGAAGGCCCGGCGCTCGATCGCGATGACCTGCGGGAGATCCGCATAGGTGAGGCGGGAGATGTCGAGGCTCGCGTCGGTCATGCGCTCCGGGCACGACGTGCCAGCTCCGCGTCCGGCAGCCGCAGGTACGCCGGAACGAGCTCCTCACGCGCGGCGGCCGCGCCCTCGGCCGCCAGCCGGCAGAGCCGGTCCGCGTCGACGCGATGCAGTGCGGAGCCGTCGTCCGGGACGGCCGCGAACGCCGGCTCGAGCCGGTCGCGGAAGCGTATCGCCCCGTCCCCCACGGCCAGCCACGGGCCGGACGCCGGGTCGGTGAGCGTCCCGAGCGCCTCGGGCGCGAGCGCGGCGGGCGCGTGGACGAGCGTCCCGGTCGCGTCCCAGGCGGCGGCGAACGCCTCGCCGCGGCGGGCGTCCAGCACGGCGAGCACCGCGCCCGCGCGCTGTGCTCGCGCGGCGGCCGCGAGCGCCTCGAGGGTCGACACCGGGACGACCTCTGCGCGCGCGCCCTGCGCGAGCGCGCGCGCCGTGGCCACGCCGATCCGCAGGCCGGTGAAGGTCCCCGGGCCGACGCCGACGCCGATGCGGTCGAGGTCCTGCCACGTCAGTCCGCCCTCGTCGAGCAGCTCGGCGCACAGGGTCAGCAGCTGCGCGGCGTGCCCGGGGCGCGCCCCGGGGCACGGCTCGTCGCGACGCGTGAGCGCCGGGCCCTCGCCGATCAGCAGCCCGGCGACGGTCGCCGGCGTGGCGGTGTCGAAGGCGAGGACGTTCATGCGGCACGCTCGACGGTCACCGCGCGCCGGTCCCCGCCGAGGTGCTCCAGGCGCACGCGCGCGGCGACGCGCGCGCCGGTCAGCTGCGCCTCGTCGGCCTCGGGCCATTCGACGAAGGCGATCCGGTCCGGCGCCAGCTCCTCGTCGAGCAGCGCGGGATCGCCGTCGGCGACCCCCGCGAGGCGGTAGAGGTCCAGGTGCGAGATCGGGACGCTGCCGTCCTCGTAGCGGCGCGCGAGCGTGAACGTGGGGCTCGTGACCGGCCCGTGGACGCCGAGCGCGCGGCAGGCGCCGCGCACGAACGTCGTCTTGCCGCTGCCGAGCTCGCCGGAGAGCAGCACGACGTCGCCGGGGCCCAGCGCGGCGGCCAGCTGCGCCGCGAGCTGCTCGGTCTCCTCGGCGCGGGTGGTCTCGACGCGCTCAGCGGCGCTCATGGCCGGACCGGCGCAGCGCGATTCCGGCGACGAGCAGCAGCATGCCGAGCCCGGCGAGCGCGCGCAGGTCGATGCCGGTGCTCGCGAGCTGCCCGCTCTGGGCCGGCGCGGCGGTCGCGGCGGGCGTCCCGGAGGCCGCCGGAGCCGTGGCGCCCGTCGACGACGGGGCGCTCTGGCTCAGGCCGGAGCTCCCGGAGGAGCCCGACGAGCCCTTCGAGGAGCCGCCCGAGCCGTTCTGCTGCCCGGAGAACGGGTCCTGGTACTGCTGGTCGCCCGCGCCGCCGCTCTGGGCGGCGGCGACGCCGGGCGCCGCGAGCAGCGCGGCCGTGACCACAAGCGCGGTGAGGCGTGTCGGACGCGGCATCCCGCCCGATGCTAGCGACCCTCGCGGGCGGTTCGCGCCGGGAGTCGCGCGCGCGGCTGCGATACCTTCGGCCCGTGCCGACGGCCGCGCCGCGCCACATCCTCGTGCTCGCAGACCGAGACTGGACCCACCCGCAGGCGGGAGGCACCGGCACGGTCCTCTACGGCCTGATCTCCCACTGGCTGGCCGACGGCCACCGCGTCACGGTGATCGCCGGCTCGTACGACGGGGCCGAGCCGCTGTCGCGCTACCACGAGCGCCTCGAGGTCCACCGGATGGGCTCGCGGCTGACCGTGTTCCCGCGCGCGGCGTGGGCGACGTTCCGCGGGCTGGGCCGCGACGCGGACGCGATCCTCGAGGTCTGCAACGGCATCGCGTTCAACACGCCGCTGTGGCGCTGGCTGCGCAAGCCGCGCGTCGTGCTCGTCTTCCACGTCCACCAGGACCACTACGTCGCCGAGCTCGGCCGCCGCGGCAAGGTGGCGGCGTTCCTGCTCGAGCGGATGCCGCTGACGGTCTTCTACCGCGGCACGCCGGTGCTGACGATCTCCGAGAACTCGCGGCGGGGGCTGGTCGACCTCGGCATCCCGGAGGAGCAGATCCGGGTCGTCTACCTCGGGCTCGAGGCCGGCGCGCTCGGGCCCGGGTCGCGCGCGCCCGACCCGGCGCTCGTCTATCTCGGCCGGCTCAAGCAGTACAAGCGCATCGAGCAGGTGATCGACGTCGCCGCGGCGATCCCGCGGGCGCACCTGCACATCGCCGGCGACGGCGACTGGGGGCCGGTGCTCGAGGCCTACACGGCCGAACGCGGGATCTCCGACCGCGTGACCTTCCACGGCCACGTCAGCGAGGCGCAGAAGGCCGCGCTGCTGCAGGAGTCCTGGGTCGCGCTGACGGCCTCCTCGGCCGAGGGCTGGTGCCTGACGGTGATCGAGGCCGGCGCTTGTGCGACGCCGACCGCGGCGCTGCGGGTCGGCGGCCTCGAGGAGGCGATCCTCGACGGGCGCACCGGCGTCCTCGCCGACGACCCGCAGGAGCTCATCACCGCCGTCAGCGAGCTCGTCGCCGATCCCGAGCGCCTGGAGGCGATGGGCGACGCCGCCCACGCGCGTTCGCGCCAGTTCACCTGGGAGGCGAGCGCCCGCGGGGCGATGGACAGCCTCGCGACGGCCGCCGCGGCCGGGCCGCCGCGGCTGCGCGACGCGCTGCTCAGCAGCGAGTCCAGCAAGGCCGCCGGGCTGGCGGCGGCGACGCTCGCCAACAATGCCATCCAGCTGCTCTTCACCGTGCTGTTCACGCGCATCCTGGGCGCGAGCGGCTACGGCTCGCTGGCGGCGCTGATCTCCGCCTTCCTGATCCTGCTGGTCGCCGGGCAGTCGGTCCAGGTCGCCGCCGCGCGTGAGGTGGCGCTCGACCGGCTCGGGCATCCGGCGCTCGTGCGGGCCACGTTGCGTGCCTGGACGGAGCGCATCCTGGGCGTGTTCGTCGCGCTCGCGATCGCCTCCTCGCTGCTGCGCGTGCCGATCTCCCACATCATCGGCGTGCCGCAGTACCCGTGGGCCGCCGCGGCCATCCTGCCCACGGGCGCGCTGTGGATGCTGCTCTCGCTCCAGCGGGGCGCGCTCCAGGGCCTGCGCGCCTACAGGCCCGTCGGCTCGAGCATCATCGCCGAGGCCGTCCTGCGGCTCGTCTGCGCGCTGATCCTCGTCGCGATCGGCCTGGGCGTCCCCGGCGCCTTCCTCGGGACCCCGGTGGCGTTCGCGATCCTGCTGGTCTGGCTCGAGCGCGCCCTGCACGCGGAGCTCGGCCCGCTCGACAAGGGCAGCGGCGTGCCGCGCCGGCTGCGCGCGATGCTCGGCGACGGCTGGGTCGCCATCACGGCGCTGCTGTTCCTCGCAGCGCTGCAGAACGTCGACGTGATCATGGCCCGCCACCAGCTCTCGAGCCACGTCGCCGGCTCCTACGCGGCCGCGGCGGTCGCCGCGAAGGCCGTCGTCTTCGTCGCGATCGGCATCGGCCTGCAGCTGCTGCCGGAGGCCACGCGGCGCTCGGCGGTCGGACTCGACCCGCGCCCGGTGCTCGCGCGGGCGCTGTGCGTGCTGGCGCTGATCGCCTTCCCCGCGCTGCTGATCTTCACGCTGTTCCCGCGGCAGCTGCTGCGCCTCGCGTTCGGGCCCGGGTTCACGACCGCCTCCGGGGCGCTCCCGCTGCTCGGGCTGGCGATGACCCTCCTGGCCGTCGCCTACCTGACGGTGCAGTACATGGTCGCGCTCGAGCAGACATCGTTCCTCTGGGTCCTCGGGGTCGTCGCGGTGACCGAGCCGCTGCTGCTGGGCTTCGCGAACCTCTCCGTCGTGCCGTTCGCGGCGGTCGTCCTGGCGGTGCAGTGCACCGTCGCGGTGATCCTGCTGACGATCGGTCTGCGCCTGCGCGTGCGGGGCGGGCCTCAGCCGTCGCCGGCCGGCGCCGGATAGCGCCTGGCCGCGGCGAGTGTCCGCCAGAGCGCCGCGCCCAGCAGCGTGACCGCCAGCACCGCGGCCCAGTGCGCGGAGATCCGGTCGACCGCGTAGTTCGTCTGGAAGCCGGTGCGCGGCAGCGGCGCCGCCAGGATCGAGAGCAGCGGCACGGCGAGCAGCAGCACCGCCCCGCCGGCGAGTGCCAGCGCCCGCGCACCGATGCCGCGCCAGAGGATCAGGAACACGAGCGGGCCCAGCACGACGCCGGCGCGCAGCGCGAACAGGAAGCCGAGCACCGAGGCGGCGAGGACGCCCGCGAGCGCGGCGCGGCGCAGGGTCCAGCGCGCGGGCGCCTGCGCGTCGCTGAGCGGTGCCGGCGCCGGACCGGGCCGGCGCGGCCGGCGCACGATCAGGAAGCCGAGCGCAAACAGCGAGGCAACCAGCGAGACGATCGCGGCGATCGCGACCGTGCGGTTCGGGGCGAATGCGAAGGCGACCTTCGTGCAGCTCGCAGGCGCGGCCCAGCCGTTGGCGTATCCCTGCACCGGCACGGGGACGCCGAGCGAGCGCCCGTCGCAGGTCGCGCGCCAGCCACGGTCGAAGCCGACGCCCAGGACCAGCCACGCCGGT
>DATCDC010000036.1:0-17892 GCA_036510915.1 Solirubrobacteraceae bacterium
GCCAGCCGCGCGGCGGCACGCTGCGGGCTGGTGACCGGCACCGTGCGGCGCCGGGCGGCGATCGCCTCCTCGTAGACGCCGGTGATCTCCTCGGAGACGCGCGGCCAGTCGAATCGCCGGGCGTGGACCGCCGCATCACGCGCCATCGCAGCGCGGCGCGGCGGGTCGAGCGCGAGGTCGCGCAGGGTCTCCGCGAGCGCGAGGGCGTCGCCGCGCGGGACGAGGATCCCGTCGCGGCCGTCGCGCACGACGTCGCGGTAGCCGGCGATGTCGCTCGCCACCACCGGGGTGCCCTGCGCGAAGGCCTCGGTCAGGACCATGCCGAAACTCTCGCCGCCGAGCGACGGCGCGCAGAGCACGTCGGCCTCGCGCAGCACACGGGTCTTCTCCTCGTCGGAGACGCGGCCGAGCACCGTGATGCCGCGCCCGTCGAGCAGCATGTGCTCGACCTCGTCGCCCGTCGCCCCGACGACGGTCAGCTCGGCGTCGACGTGCTCACGCAGGCCCTCGAAGGCGGACAGCAGCATCGGCAGGCCCTTGCGCTCGACGGCCTGGCCGACGAACGCGATCCTGATCCGGCCCTCGGCGCCCGCGGCGATCACCGGCGCCTCGGCGGGCAGGTGGACGCCGTTGGGGACGATCCGGTAGCGGCCGCCGAAGAAGCGCTGCGCCGTCCATGCGGCGGCCTCGGAGACGGCGATCCGCGCGTGCAGGCGGTGCATACGGCGCGCGGCGCCGGCGAGGTTCCCGAGATTGTGCGTGACCGGGTTGGTGCCGTAGGTGTGGTAGGTGCCCACGAGCGCGGCGCCGTCGAAGTCCAGCGCGTCCCAGCTGACCGTCGGCACGATCGGCTCGTGGATGTGGACGACGTCGAAGTCGCCCTCCGCGAGCGCGCGACGCAGCGCGAAGACGCTGCCCGGGAAGAGGCACAGGTTCGAGACCGCACCGTTGGCTGGGATGCCGAGCGAGCGCCCGAGCGGCACCAGGTAGTCCGGCTGCTCGCGGGCCTGCGGAACCGCGCCGCGGTGGAGCCGGGCGCTGCGGGAGTCGGGCGGGTCGAAGGGCGCCAGCACGCTCACATGGTGGCCGTCGCTCTGGAACTGCTCCGCGAGGGCCTCGATGTGACGGGTCACGCCCCCCGGATACGTCCACGAATACGGCGACACCAGGGCGATGCGCATCGTTTCGAAGTCTAGCGATCGGCTCCGTCGGCTTCGGGGACTGCAATACGCGGATCGCCGCGCAGGTAGATGACCGAGCAGAGCCCGATGAACACGGCGAAGAGAAGCAGGATCGGGCCGGAGTCGTTGAACAGCGCACCTGCGACGCCGACGGCTGCGAGGCCCCAGAGCGCCGCGCGGTAGGCCGCGTCGCCGCCGACCGTCTCGAGCACGCGCGACTGGCGGCGCGCGCCGAGCGCGATGGCGAGCAGCGCGAGCAGCGTCACGACCGGCATGAACCCGCGTCGCAGGCCCTTGAACGCCAGCTCGTAGCGACGGATGAGGATGTCCCACAGCGCACCCGAGCCGTCGGCGCGCAGCACGGTGCGCGTGAAGTGCGAGTCGCCGCCGGTCGCGAGGTCGATCGCGGCGAGCAGCGCGAGGCCGGCGATCGGGGCGACGATCACCGCGGCGATCGCGCGCTTCGTGAGCCCGCCGGGAAGCATCAGCACCGCCGCCGTGGCGGCTCCCGCGCCGATGGTGATGATCCCGCCGACGTCCGCGCCCAGGCGCCCGGCGCCCATCGTGAGGCCGAGTGCCAGCCCGGCGCCGGCGAAGATGGCGACCCCCGCCCGCGACCGGCCGCGGCCGACGAGCAGCGCAGCGATGCCGATCAGCAGCAGCGAGGACAGCCCGGCCTCGAGCTCGTTCCCGATGCCGTAGAAGCGCGAGCCGTAGAGCGGGTTGGGGCCGAGCAACGACTGGATGATCACCGGCGAGCCGAACGCCAGGTCGACCGCATAGGCGAGCACGCCCGCCAGCGCGGGCACCGCCGGGCCGCGCGGCCACGCGACGAGGCGATCGCTGAGCACGGCGAAGACCATCGTGAAGAGCCCCACGAGCGCCAGCTCGACGGTGCGCGCGGGACGCAGCTCGGCGGTCAGCAGGAGCACGGCGGGGATCCACAGCACGGCGAGCGCGCCCACCCGCATGGCCCAGCGCATCCCGCGCCGGTCGGCGATCAGCATCGCGCTGATCAGGACGAAGACCCAGGCGGTCAGGACCGTCCACAGCGCGGGAAGCCGCCGCGGCAGGACGACGCGCAGGCGGTCGGCGAGGCTCTCCAGCGCGGCCGCGTCGCGGCCGGGGACGACGCGCATCGGCTGGCCCTTGACGACCGACGGCACCGGAAGTCCGAGCCAGCCCAGGGCGGTGGGCATGATGTCGATCGACGCGACGATCCCGTCGAGATGCGTCGTCTCGGAGGTCAGCTGCCCCGGGCCGCCGAGCCCGAGCGCCCCGATCGGCAGGAGCTGCGGGCCCGTCGCGACCGGCGGCGTCTGCGTGACGAGCAGCAGCTCGCCGGGGGTGCGCCGCGCGATCAGCTGCGCCAGCGCCGCGTCGCCGGCATCACCGATCGGCAGCCCGGCGACCACGAGCCGGCGCCGGCCGAGCAGCGCCTGCGCGCGCGCCGCGACGTCGCGCGCGGGGCCGATCGAGACGAGCGGCACGCGTCCGGCCCGGTTGGCGGAGACGATCGCCTCCTGCTGCGGGCGGCCCGTGACGCCCGCGTAGGCGCCGCCGCCGGGTACCGAGCCGGCGAGCAGGCCAGGCGTGACATCGGCGGGCGCCGCGGCCGCACGCGCGTTGGCCGCGAGCCAGCCGCCGAAGAAGGCGCGCGCGCCCGCCTGGACGAAGACCAGCGGGTCCGGGCGCTTGGGCTTGTAGGTCGAGAGCGAGGTGCGCGTCCCCTGTGTGATGTCGAGCAGCGCCTGTGTGGGGTCGTAGGTGCCCTGCGCTGCGCTGCTCAGCGCGATCGACAGCTGCTTCTGGGCATCGAGGCGCTGCAGCACCGGTTCGACCTGCAGCGGCGGCTCGGCGACCGGGTCCGGCGAGGGCTTGACCGTCGGGAGCGGCAGGAAGGCGATCAGCACGCGCGGGCCGCCCGGGGTGCCGGCGGGCGCCGTCACCGCGGCGTGCGCGGGTGCGGCGGACACGCAGAGGGCGAGCGCGACGCCGGCCGCGATCAGCGTCGCCGGCAGCCGCGCCGCCGGACGGGGCCGGGCGAGCATCCCGGATAGTGTGACCGCAGCCATGACGACTCGCCGCCCGGGTGCCGGGACAGCGCCGGTGGGCTTCGATCCGCAGGAGGCGCTCGCGTCTCTGCGCAGGGCCGATCCCGTGCTCGCGAGACTCCTCGACGAGCACGGCAGCCCGGACTTCGTGCCCGACGCCACGCGCGCCGGGAACGATCACTACGCCGCGCTGCTGCGTGCGATCGTCGGCCAGCAGCTGTCGACGCGCGTCGCCGTGGTGCTGTGGGGCCGCGTCGTGGAGCGCTTCGGCGGCCGGCCGCCCACGCCCCAGCAGGTGCTCGACGACGACCCGGAGACGCTGAAGACCTCTGTCGGCCTCTCGCGCGCGAAGGTCGGCTACCTGCGCTCGCTCGCCGAGCACGTCATCTCCGGCGAGCTCGACCTGGAGCACGTCTCCACGCTGCCCGACGACGAGCTGATCCGCGAGCTCACCGCCGTCAAGGGGATCGGCGAGTGGTCGGCGCACATGTTCCTCATGTTCCAGCTCGAGCGCCCGGATGTCCTGGCGGTCGGCGACCTCGGCGTGCGGCGCGCGGTGCAGCTCGCCTACGGGCTCGACGAGCTTCCGAAGCCGGCCGAGCTCACGGCGATCGCCGAGCCGTGGATCCCCTACCGCTCGGTCGCGTGCCGCCTGCTGTGGCGCTCGCTGGACAACGCGCCGGGGTAGTGCGGGCGCGTGCGGCGCGACGTGCGAGCGGCTGCGCCGATCGGCCTGCGATGTGCTCCGGCACATCGTCCCCCTTCAGGGGGGGACGTCACCTAGAGCGCGGAGACGGCTTCGTCCTCGTCCTTCACGCGGAAGGACGAGCCACAGCCGCACGCGGCGACGACGTTCGGGTTGACGACGTTGAAGCCGGCGCCCTGGAGCGAGTCGACGTAGTCGATCTGCGAGCCGTCGACGTACGAGAGGCTCTGGGTGTCGACGAGCAGCTTGAGCCCGTGGTCCTCGAAGACGATGTCGTCATCGCGCTGGTCGTCGAAGGCGAGCTGGTACTGGAAGCCCGAGCACCCGCCGCCCTTGACCCCGACGCGCAGGCCGGCGGTCTCGATGTCGGCATCCTGCGAGGCGAGGAACTCGCGCACCTTCTGCGCACCCTGCTCGGTGAACGTGATGCCCTTGGCTTTGAAGGTCACTTCGGTCGTCATGCTTCAGGAAGTATAGCGAGCGTCTACCCTGTCCTGAAATGGCAACCGCCCAAGAACTCAAGCAGCGCATCGAGGCCGGCATCCCGGGCTCGAGCGCGGAGGTCGACAGCGCCGACGACGTGCATTTCAGCGCGCGCATCGTCGCCGAGGCCTTCAGCGGGCTCAGCCGCATCCAGCAGCACCAGCTGGTCTACGGCCTGTTCGAGCCAGGCGAGCTCGGCGGCCCCATCCACGCCCTCTCACTGAAGACGGAGACCCCATGAGCGAGCAGACCGAGAACCCCCTGCGCGACGCGATCGCCGAGGCGATCGACCAGAACGACGTGATCCTGTTCATGAAGGGTTCGCCCGAGCAGCCGGCATGCGGCTTCTCGGCACGCACCGTCGCCGCCCTGCAGGCGACCGGCGCGCCGTTCGCCGCGGTCGACGTCCTGCCCGACCCGCGGATCCGCCAGGAGCTCTCGGCGATCTCGAACTGGCCGACGATCCCCCAGCTGTTCGTCGACGGCGAGCTCGTCGGCGGCGCGGACATCGTGAGCGAGATGTACGAGACCGGCGAGCTCGCCGAGGTGCTCGGCGTCGAGCCGCCCGCCGGGTCCCCCGCTGAGGCGCCCGCGGCCGATGCGGCGGCCGGCGCACCGCCGCTGCAGATCGAGAACCGGCTCGCCTAGGCGCCGGCCGCCTACCTGCGGATCGTGATCCGCAGGCGGGCGCTGCCCGCGATGCGCAGCTGCGCATCGCGATAGGTTTCGCGCGAGCGCTGCGCGACGCCCTCCGCCCCGCCCGGCAGCTCGGTCTGCGGGTCGGCGCCCGGCGGCAGGAAGCGCGTGGTCACGCCGTCGTAGCGGTGGATCGCGGACATCGCCAGGCCGAGCTCGCGGACGCTCGTCGGCCCGTCCGAACCCTCGCCCGGCGAGCCGGCGAAGAGGTTCGAGAGATCGATCGTGGTGCTGCTGTCGCTCCCCGATCCGGAGGTCTGGTCGGCCGAGGTGCCCTTGAGCAGGAGATCGCGCGCGCCGGTGGGCATGCCCTCGGGGACGTGCACGCGGATCGTGCGCGTGAGCGTCGCCCCGCCGGGCCGGATCAGCCGCGCGCCGACGCTCACGTCCGAGCCGCGCCGCGCGCTGACCGGGCCGCGCAGCGAGGCGAGCGAGGCGAGCTGCAGGCCGCGCTGGACGCGGACGTCCGCGTTGACGCCGGTGATGTCGAGGTTCGTCGCGCCATAGGCGTCGATCAGCTGCGTCGCCGCGACGACGTCGGCGACGAGCGGCCCGCCGAGCAGCGCGTCCGCGCCGCCGCCGGCGCCGGCGTAGCGGTTGCAGAAGGCGAGCGGCCGCCTGGCCTGGCGCACCGAGATCCTCAGGCACAGCTGGTCGGTCTGGTTGACCGGGGAGCCGTCGAGGGCGTTGTAGATGGCCTGCGCGACCGCCGTCGGCGCGACCGTCGAGAGCGCCGAGGTGCCGGTCGGCAGGCCGACCGCGCGCTCGTCGGCGACCTGCACGTGCAGCGCGCCGGTCCTCCCCGTGTCGAGGTCCCGGGTGGCGAACGTCGCCGGGAAGCGCCGCGGCAGCGCGCCGAGCCGCCCGACGACGGCGCTGATGCCGTCCTGGCGCAGCGTTCCGACGTCGGTCGTCGGCGAGGCGAGCTTGTAGGTCGCGGCGTCCTGCGTGCCGAGCGGGTTGTTCACGACGTCGTAGACGTAGGCGTCCGAGAGGAACAGCTCGCGCCGGCCGGCGCCGTCGAGCGGGTGGCCGAAGGCCCAGACGGTGTCGCCGTCGACGTAGGCGACGGTGCCGATCGCGCCCTCCTGGACGTCGCCGCTGGAGAGGCCCACGGCCATCGCGGAGCCCGGCTGCAGCGGCGCCGGCGCGCCCGCCGCCTGGCGCGGCCGCGCGGGCGCGCTGATCACGGCGCGGCCCGCCAGGCGCGCAGCGCGCACGACGCCCGCCCCGACCGCGGGCGACAGGCCGGAGATGCTCAGCGGCTCGGCGATCGGCCGGGCCGCGCGCAGCAGCGCGCGCGTGCGGCGCGGGGCGTGGGTGGCGGCCTGCGGCGGATCGACGGACTCGCCCAGGATCGCCTGGATCGGCGTCACGAGCACGGTCTTGCCGCCATAGGCGCCGATCGTCTCGGAGATCGCGCCGACGATGAGCGGAGCCCCGTCCGGACCCGGGCAGGAGACCGGCGAGCCGGAGAAGCCCGGGCCGACGCCCGTCGCGTCGATCGCCGCGCCGGAGACGGTCACGAGGATCCGCGCCTGGCGGATGTCGCTCGAGCCGAGCACATCGTCGACGTGCGCGGCGAAGGTGCTGATGTCGGTGCCGCGCACCACCGATGCCGCAGTGCAGTCGATGCCCGCTCGGACCTGGTCGAGCGGCATGATCGGCGGGCCGGCGGCGTGTGCGGGGGCCGCCCACGCCAGCAGCAGGAGGGCGACGGCGGCGGCGCGTTGGATCATCCGGCCGGACGGTAGAGCATCGGGTCCCGCGCCCGGGACAGTGGGCCGAGGCGGTGTCCGCATCCGACGCGACGTAGCATCGCCTCCATGGCCGCGGGCACGACGGGCGCGCAGAGCGCGCTGCGCTGGGACGGGGAGCACCTGCACGCCCTCGACCAGACGCGCCTGCCCGCCGCCGAGCACTGGCTCGAGCTGACCGGCGCGGACGACACCGCCGCGGCGATCCGGCGCCTGGCGATCCGCGGGGCGCCGGTGATCGGGATCGCCGCCGCCTACGGGCTCGCGATGGAGATCGCCGCGCTGCCCGGCCTGGGGACGCTCGAGCGCGCGTGGGAGGAGCTGCGCGCCGCACGCCCGACGGCGGTCAACCTCGCCTGGGCGGTCGACCGCGTGCGCGCCGCGGCGCTCGGCGCCGGGCCGGCGCGCATGGCCGCGGCCGCCCGCGGCGAGGCCCAGCTGATCCAGGCCGAGGAGGACGCGGCGAGCGCGGCGATCGCCGATGCCGGCTCCGCGCTGCTCGCCGGCGCGCGTCGGATCGTGACCCACTGCAACACCGGGGCGCTCGCCACGGGCGGGACCGGCTCGGCGCTGGGCATCGTCGCCGCCCTCCACGCCGCACGCGGGGTCGAGGTGCTCGTCTGCGAGACGCGGCCGCTGCTGCAGGGCGCGCGCCTGACCGTGTGGGAGCTCGGGCGCGCCGGCATTCCGCACCAACTCGTCGTGGATGGGGCCGCAGCGGGCCTCATCTGCGGCGGCGCCGCCGATGCGGTGATCGTGGGCTGCGACCGCGTCGCGGCCAACGGCGACGTCGCCAACAAGGTCGGCACCTACCCCCTGGCGCTCGCCGCGCGGGCCGCCGGCATCCCGTTCGTCGTCGCGGGACCGACGTCGTCGATCGACCGCGCGCTCGCCGACGGCACCGCGATCGAGATCGAGGAGCGCGATGGCGACGAGGTGCGCATGATCGCCGGCGTGCACGTGACCGTCCCCGGGACGCCGGTGCGCAACCCCGCCTTCGACGTCACGCCCGCGGATCTCGTGACGGCGCTCGTGACCGAGCGCGGCGTCGTGCGGCCGCCGACGACGGCGCGGATCGCGGAGCTGCTCGCATGAAGGTCGCCGTCTCGGTCACGCCGGACAGGGTGCTCGTCGAGGAGCGGCCCGACCCCCGGCCGGGGCCGGGCGAGGTCGTCTGCCGCCTGCTGGCCTGCGGCGTCTGCGGCTCGGACGTCAGCGCGGCGTGGACCGCGCGCAAGGTGCCCGCCGTGCTGGGCCACGAGCTCGTCGGCGAGGTCGTCGCGCTCGGCGCCGGCGTGGACGGCTGCGTGGTCGGCGACCGCGTGATCGTCCACCATCACGCGCCGTGCGGCGAGTGCCGGCGCTGCCGCCGCGGGCACGAGACCCTCTGCGAGGCCTTCCGCGCCTCGGCGCTCGACCCCGGCGGCTTCGCCGAGCTGATCCGCGTGCCGGCGGACCTGGCGGCCGAGCTGCTCGTCGTGAACGACCTGGACGCCGAGCGCGCGACGTTCGTCGAGCCGCTCGCCTGCGTGCTGCGCGCGCTCGACCGGGCAGGGCTGCGGGCGGGCGACAGCCTCCTCGTCGTCGGCGCGGGCGCGAGCGGGCTGCTGGCGATCCTCGCCGCCCACGCGCGCGCCGCGGACGTCGTGTGGGTGCGCGAGCCCCGGCCGGCGCGCCTGGAGCGCGCCCTCGCGCTCGGCGCCGAGCGCCACGGCAACGAGCTCGTCGACGTCGCGCTCGTCTGCACCCCCGCCGCCGAGGCGCGCGGCGACGCGTTCGCCGCCGTCGCCCCCGGCGGCGCCCTCTGCCTCTACGCGCCGCCGTACCCCGGCGCGACGCTCGGGCTCGACGGGCTCGCGCTCTACAACGGCGAGGTCGACGTCTGCGCCTCGTACTCGGCGGGGCCCGCCGACATGCGCGCGGCGCTGGAGCTGATCCACAGCGGCGCCGTCGATCCGCGCGCGTTCGTCACGCATCGCCTGCCGCTCGAGCGCACCGGAGAGGCGCTCGACCTGGCGCGCAGCGGCGAGGCGCTGAAGGCGCTCGTCGTCGGATGACGGCCCGCGCACCCGGTGGGCCCGGAGCCCGCGCGAGGCGGGCCCCGGGTTTCCCCCGGACAGAGATCACCGCTGAACTACAACGTCCCAGGACGGTGTGTCTTGCCTGGGCGGTTTGACACTCCTGGCCGCCGGTGCGGTCCGCCGGCCCGAGGGCCGGCGCGTGACCCGGTCGAGCGCTCGATGGCGCCCAAGGCCAAGTGGGCGATCTGCCGGACGACCAGCGTACCGCGTCGGCCGCGGCGCCCGGACGGGGAACCTACGCGGGCTCGCCTGCGGGTGCCCGCGCCGCGAGCCAGCGCAGGTGCTCGACGATGCGCCGCGAGTCGCAGATCGCCTCGCCGTCGATGACCAGCAGCGGGACGACCGCCTGGCCGCTGAGCGCGACGACCTCGTCGCGGTGGGCGTTGCGCCAGGGGACGCGGACCTCGTCGACCGCGACGCCCTGGCGGCGCAGCTCGCGGGCGACGCGCCCACAGGGGCACAGGCGGTCGGTCGGGGTGCGGCAGCGGTAGAGCGTGGCCATCTCGGTCCTCAGGGCGTCAGCGCGGACACGACGCCGACGGCGCGGCGCACGCCGAATCCCGCCAGGCGCAGCGCGATCGGCTGCCGGGTCCCCGGCTCGGCGAGCAGCCCGGGCTCGCGGCGGCGGTACCACTCGATGGTGTCGACGAGCGTGTCCTCGTGGTGGGAGGGCTTCCAGCCCAGCTCGCGCTTGGCCTTCGTCGAGCGGAACGCCCACCACAGCGAGGCCGCGCGCACCTCGCCCACCGTCGCGACCGGCTTGCCGGGCAGCGCCTGGGCCGTCGCGGCGAGCTGCAGCGCGACCGGCAGGGGCAGCTTCACCGCGGGCGGCTCGACCCCGGAGAGGCGCCCGAGGTCGGCGAACAGGCGGTCGAGCGTGAAGTTCCGGTTGCCCAGGATGTAGCGCTCGCCGAGCCGGCCGCGCTCGTCGGCGAGCAGGTGGCCGCGGGCGACGTCCTCGGCGTCGACGACGTTCAGCGCGCCGTCGACGTACGCGGGGATCTGCCGGCGCAGGAAGCGCCTCACGATCTCGGTCGACGAGTGGTAGACGTCGCCCTTGCCCAGCACGTGGGCCGGGTTGACGATCACCAGCGGCAGCCCGTGGGCCGCGATCCGCAGCGCCTCGCTCTCGGCCTCGTGCTTGGAGCTGACGTAGGGCAGCCCGAGGCGGCCGGCGCGGAAGAGCTGCGTCTCGTCGGCCGTCGCGCCGCGCGGTGCGGGTCCGATCGCCGCGACCGACGAGGTGTAGACGACGCGCTCGGACTCGGCGCGCAGCGCCTCCTCGAGGACGATGCGCGTACCGCCCACGTTGACGCGGAAGAGCGAGTCCTCACCGGCGCGCAGCGACGTCAGGCCGGCGACGTGGAAGACGCGCGTGACGCCGCGCATGGCGCGGCGCACAGCCTGGCGGTCCAGGATGTCGCAGCGCACCGTCTCGACGTCCAGGCCCGCGAGCTGCTCGGTCATCGAGCCGACGCGGGTCGTGACGCGCACGCGGTCGCCGCGCTCGACGAGCAGGCGGGTGACGTGCGAGCCGACGAGGCCGGTGGCGCCGGTGACGAGGGTGAGACCCACCCCCTCAGTCTCGCAGCCGGGCGGTCGCGCGGCCTCGGCAGGCCCGCACGGGGCCTTCACTAGGCTGCGCTGGATGCCCGTCGCCGTCGTGACCGACACCACGCACTACATGCCGCGCGAGCTGATCGCCGACGCCGGGATCCACGAGGTCAGCCTCTACGTCAACGACGGCGGGACGCTCACGCGCGAGTCCGACCTGCGCGACTACGACGCCTTCTACGAGCGCCTCCTCACGCAGAGCGTGCTGCCGACGACCTCGCAGCCGTCGATCGGCGACTTCCTCGAGGTCTACGACCCGCTGCTCGAGTCCGGCCACGACATCGTCTCCGTGCACCTCGGCGCCGGGATCTCCGGGACGTGCGAGGCCGCGCGCCAGGCCGCCGCGGAGGTCCGCGCGCGCGGCGGGCAGCGGCGCGTCGAGGTCGTCAACTCGCGCAGCGCCTGCGCCGGCCAGGGGCTGATCGTGCTCGCCGCGGCCGCGGCCGCGCGCGGCGGCGCCGACGTCCATCAGGTCGTCGAGCGCGCCGATGCGGCGATCGGGAGCACGCGCATCTGGTTCGCCCTCGACACACTCGAGTACCTGCGCCGTGGCGGGCGCATCGGCAGCGCGCAGGCGTGGGTCGGCGGGGCGCTGAAGATCAAGCCGATCCTGACCTTCGACGACGGCATCACGCCGATCGAGCGCGTGCGCACCGAGAAGCGCGCGTTCGAGCGCATGGTCGACTACATGCGCGACCGCCAGACCGACGGCGCGACGGCCTGGGTCGTCCAGCACACGCAGGCCCCCGAGGTCGCCGAGCGCCTCGTCGAGCGCGGCCGCGAGATCTTCCAGAGCGAGCCGCTCGCCTGCTCGGAGATCGGCCCGGTGATCGGGACCCACGCGGGGCCCGGGCTCATCGGGGTGGGCGGGATCGATCCGGCGCTGCTGAGGCCCTGAGCGTCTGCTCGAGCGCGAGGATGAGGGTTTACCGCTTGCGGCCGAAGATCGCGGCGATCCCGCCGCCGATCACGAAGCCCGCGACCGCCGCGCCGATCAGGACCTGGGAGCGGTGCGAGTTGATCTGACGGCGCCAGTCGGCGACGGCGACGACCTCGCCGCGCAGCTGCGTCAGCGAGTTGGCCAGGCCGGCCTGATTGGCGGCGATCGACGCGCGGATCTGCTCGGGGGTGCGGGGCTGGGTGCTCACGAGCGCTGGTCCTCCGGCTTGACGACGACCTCGCGGACCTGCTCCCTGAGCAGGGCCGTCTCCTCGCTGTAGGTCGCCTGGGTCTCGCGCGCGGCGCTCAGCGCCTGCTCGGGCACCGGCGCCTTCGCCTTCTTCAGCACCTTCGCGGCGACGAAGCCGGCCAGGGCGGCGAGGAGCAGCAGGATGAACGCGACGAGGAAGAAGCCCAGGAAGAACTGGTTGTCCGGGAAGAGCTCGTACCACGCGAACCACGCCAGGCCCTCGAGGATCAGGATGAGCGCCCCGACGACGAAGATGCCCGCCGCGACGGCGATCGCGGTGCCGCGGCCGAAGACCGTCGCCTTCTGCTGGAGCTCGAGCTTGGCGAGGTCGACCTGGTCCTTGACGAGCGCCTGCGTATGGGTGGTGACGCGCTGGATCGCGTCGGCCATCGCCGTCTCGTTCGTGGCCGGCTGCGGCGGCACGCCGCCGTTCATGATCGGCGGCTCAGCGGCCACGGATCCGCCCCAGGATCTGCGCGGCGATGAACCCGCCGGCCAGCGCGGCGCCCACGAGGATCTCCGGGCGCGTCTCGGTGATCGGCCGCGCGGGCGCGGGCGGCTGCAGCGGCGGGGGCGGCAGCGGCGCCTGCGCGGGCCCGGGCTCTGCGGGAGTGCCGGCGGGCTCGGTGGTCATTGCGGCGGCTCTTCCCCATAGACGCGGCGCCAGACGAGGCTCGCGAGCCGGAACGCCGCAATGCTCGCAAGAGCCTCGATCCCGGCGATCAGGCCCATCCAGGTCACGCGCTTGACGAGCTCGTTCTGCATCACCGCGGACCCTAGCGAGTTCCGGGGCGGGACTTCACGCCGGCGCCGCTCACGCCTCCAGGCCGCCGCAGATCGTCTCGATGACGAACGCCTTCGCCTGGTCGAAGTCCTCGGGCGCCCCGGGCAGCAGCTCGAAGATCCAGCCGGTCAGCACCTGTTCGATCGCGCCGTAGAAGGCCAGCGCGGCGAACGCCGGCGTGACGGTGTCCTTGAACTCGCCGGAGGCCTGCGCCTTGGCGACGATCGCGGCGATCAGGTCGTAGGCCTCGCGGATCTTCGCCAGGTGGCTGCGCCCGAACGAGTTGGCCGCGCGGGTGACCTCGACGATGATGACCTTCATGAGGTCCTGGTCGTGGCGATAGGAGTCCACGATGAACGAGGCGATCGCGTAGAGCTTCTCGCGCGCGGAGACGTCCTGGGCGTCGACCTCGCGGATCGCGTCGAGCAGGACGTCCCAGCGCTCGAGGAAGAGCGTGTCGAGCACCTCGTCCTTCGAGCGGAAGTAGTGGTAGACGAGACCGTAGGCGACGCCCGCCTCGTCCGCGATGTCCGAGACGCGGCATGTGTGGAACCCCTGGCGCGCGAAGACCCGCACGGCGGCGTCGAGGATCATGCGCCGCTTCTCGGCGGCCTGCTGGGGATTGCGCGTCGCCATCAGCGCGTCACCTCCGCGGCGTAGGCGTCCGGGCGCCGTCCGGCGAGAGCGGGCAGCCGGCGCCGGATGTCCTCCAGGCGCGCCATGTCGAGGTCTGCGGTGATCACGGTCTGCACGTCGGGGGCCTGGGCGAGCACGACCCCCCACGGGTCGACGATCATCGAGCGCCCGCCGGACCGAAGCCCCGGTGCATGCTCGCCGATCTGGTTGGCCGCGACGACGAAGCACTGGTTCTCGATCGCACGGGCGCGCAGCAGCGTGGTCCAGTGGTCATGCGTCGTGGGCACCGTGAAGGCCGCGGGCACGAGCAGGATGCGGGCACCCGCGATCGTCAGCGCGCGGTAGAGCTCCGGGAAGCGCACGTCGTAGCAGACGCTCATCCCGACCGGCGTGCCGTCGGCGAGCGTGGTGAGCACCGGCGTGTCGCCCGGATCCTCGTGCTCGGACTCGCGGTACACGGTGCCGCCGACCTCCACGTCGAAGAGGTGGATCTTGCGGTAGGTCGCGCGCACCTCCCCGTCGGGGCCGATGTGGACCGAGGTGTTGCGCAGCTTCTCCTCGCCCGCGACGCGCTCGGAGATCGAGCCGGCGACGAGGTCGATACCCAGCTCGCGCGCCACGCCGCGGGCCCACCGGATCGCCTCGCCGTCGAGCGGCTGTGCGCCCGCGCGCAGCACCTCGCCCGGACCCAGCACGCTCCACTTCTCCGGCAGCAGCACCAGCCGCGCGCCGTCGGAGGCGGCGCGGCGCACGAGCGAGTCGGCGAGCGCGAGGTTCGCCGCGGTGTCATGCGTGGCGGTGAGCTGGATGGCGGCGGCGCGCAGGGTGTCTCTCCGTTCCCGGGAGATTGACTGACGAGTCAATCTGCCTGGAGAACCATATCCCTCGCAGCCTCAGGCAGCCCGCGTAGGGTTGAGGCCATGCCGAGCGCGAGCCTCCGATGACCGGCGCCCTCCCGCTCCGCGGCGACGGCAGCATGCGGCCGGCCGGCCTCGTGCTCCCGCCCGCGCGCATGCCCCTGCTGCACGACGGACGCCCGCTGAAGCGCTGGCGCTACGTCGGGATCTACGGCAGCGAGCTGATGCTGTGCGCGGCCGCGGTGCGGATCATGGGCATCCCCCAGGCGTTCTGGGCCGTGCTCGATCGCGCGACGGGCGAGCTGCACGGCCATACGGCGTTCACGCCGGGGCTCGTCGCCGTCGGCGACGGGCACCTCGCCGTGCGCGGCCGCGGCGCCGCGATCGACCTCGCACTCACCCCCGCCGGGGAGCCGATGGAGATCACGAGCCCGCACGGCGGGTCCTACATCTGGACGCGCAAGGACCCGGTCAACGCGCACGGCACGGTCACGATCGGCGCGCGCCGCTGGGAGCTCGAAGCGGCCGGCCTGATCGACGCCTCTGCGGGCTACCATGCACGCGCGACCACCTGGCGCTGGGCGGCCGGCGTCGGGATGTCGGCGGAGGGCCGCCGGCTCGCCTGGAACCTCGTCGACGGCGTCCATGATCTCGCGGCCGCGAGCGAGCGCACCGTCTGGGTCGGCGGCCTCGCGCACGAGGTCGGACCGGTCGGCTTTCCCGGTGACCTCGACGGCGTCACATTCAGCGAGAACGGCGCCGCGCTGCGCTTCCGCGCCGAGGCCGAGCGCGCGCAGAGCGACGACCTGAAGGTGTTCCGCAGCGACTACCGCCAGCCGTTCGGCACCTTCTCCGGCACGCTCCCGGGCGGGATCGAGCTGGCGACGGGGTTCGGTGTGATGGAGTGGCACGACGTGCGCTGGTAGGACGCTGCCGTGCTCATCGCTCGCGACCATCGGGCAGGTCCGGCGTCGAAGGCCTCGAGGACCGCTGCTCGATTCACGGCGGGCTCCCGGGGCCCTACTCCCCCAGCCACGCCAGGACGGCCAGCACGCGGCGATGGTCGCCCTCGCTGGGGGGCAGCATGAGCTTGCCGAAGATGTTCGAGACGTGCTTCTCGACGGCGCCCTCGGTCACGACGAGCTTCGCCGCGATCGCCTGGTTGGAGCGCCCCTCGGCCATCAGGCCGAGCACGTCGCGCTCGCGCGGCGTCAGCTCCTCGAGGCGCGCGGGACCGCGGCCGGCGACGAGCTGCGCGACGACCTCGGGGTCCATCGCCGTGCCGCCGGCTGCGACGCGGCGCACGGCGTCGACGAAGTCGCCGATCTCCGCGACGCGGTCCTTCAGCAGGTAGCCGACGCCGCCGCTGCCGTCGGCCAGCAGTTCCTTGGCGAAGACGCGCTCGACGTACTGCGAGAGCACGAGCACCGGGAGGCCCGGCACACGGCGGCGCGCCTCGAGCGCGGCGCGGATGCCCTCGTCACGAAAGGTCGGCGGCAGGCGCACGTCGACGACGCAGACGTCGGGGCGCTCGCGCTCGACGGCCTCGATCAGCCCCTCGCCGTCCTCGACGCCGGCCACGACCGTGAAGCCGTTGTCCTCCAGCATCCGCGTCAGGCCGTCGCGCAGCAGCGCGAGGTCCTCGGCGATCACGACCCGCATGGGATCTCCGCGTGGAGGTCGGTCGGGCCGCCGGGCGGGCTCGTCAGCCGCAGCGTCCCGTCGAGCGCCTCGACCCGCTTGCGCAGGCCGTCGATCCCGGTCCCGTTCGGGTTCGCCCCGCCGCGGCCGTCGTCGTGGACGTCGATCTCCAGGGTGCGCCCGCGCCGCTGCAGGCGCACGCTCGCGACCGACGCGCCGGAGTGCTTGGAGATGTTCGTGAGCGCCTCGGCGACGACGAAGTAGGCGGCCGTCTCCACGGCCGTCGGCAGGCGGTCGCCGACCTCGACGCTGACGCTCGTCGGAACCCCGCCCACGCGCGCGGCGAGCGACGTGAGCGCCGGCTCGAGCCCGCGCTCGGCGAGCATCGCCGGCCGGATGCCGCGCGCGATGTCGCGCAGCTCGGCGAGCGCGCGCTGGGTCTCCTCGCGGGCCTCGCGCACGAGGCCGGCGGCGGCCGCGGGGTCCGCGCCGGCCGCGATCCGCTGCTCGGCGAGCCCGAGGTCCATCGCCACGGCGACGAGCCGCGCCTGTGCGCCGTCGTGGAGGTCGCGCTCGATGCGCTCGAGCTCGGCCTGCGCGGCGTCGACCGCCCCGGCGCGCGTCTCGGCGAGGTGCTCGACGCGCTGCTGGAGCTCGCCGACCTCGCAGCCGAGCGTCCAGCGCACCAGCCCGATCGAGGCGGCGGACAGGCCGCGGACGAGCGCCGCCGTCACCGCGAGGGCGAGCAGGCCGAGCGCGCACGCGGCGAACGCGGCGCCCCAGCCGTTGACCCTGAAGAGGCCGAGGTCGAACCAGCGCGTGTTGTGCGGGATCCACCACCAGAGCGGCGTCGTGACCAGCGCCAGCGAGGTCGCCCAGCCGGCGACGGCGACCGTGAAGCCGGCGATTCCCAGCGGGAGCAGCAGCAGCTCGTAGCCGGTGTCGCGCCAGGTCTGGGGGTCGAGCGTGATCGCCTTCGTCCACTCCCAGATGCGGCGCATGCCGCTCCAGTCCTCGCGGCGCAGCGGCAGCGCGACGCGGTAGCGGCCCGGCACGCTCTCACCGGTGACGATCGCCGCGCGGGCGCGCTCGACCCAGGCGATGCCGCGGGTCACGGCGATCGTGAGCAGGGCGAGCGGGATCCCGACGAACGTGATGAGCAGGCTGATCGCCGTCGACCAGCCGCTGACGAGCAGCGTGAAGGCGAGCACGCCCATCGGGAGGCTCGCGAGCAGGTACAGGGTGTCGCGGGCCAGCTGCGCGGCGAGGCCACGGCTCGCGCCCCGGTCGCCCGGGACGGGTGCGGCGGGCTGCTCGAGGGTGGCGGACGTCATGGGCACATGGTCGTCGTTCCGCACGGCAGTATCCATCCCGCGGACCGGCGTCTGCGAGCGGGGGTTATCCCCCGGGCCGGGCGGGCGATCGTCACCCGCCGCGCTGGCGGCGCAGCTCGGCGAGCAGCAGCTTGGAGTGCATCGCCCCGATCAGCTCGCGCAGCGGCTCGGCGCCGCTGGCGATGATCTCGGCGGCGCGCTCGACCGGCACCTCGCCGGCGAGGCGGTCGAGCAGCGTGCGGACCTCCTGGGCGACCAGCGGCGCCAGCGCCTCGCGATAGCGCAACGTGTCGAACACCGTGAAGCCGAGCGTCTCGTCGTAGCCGCCGGCGCGGAAGCGCGACATCGCGTCGATGATCTGGACGTCGTCGCGGTCGTAGCCGCGCGCGGTCGGCGTCAGGATCTCGAGCTCGGCGAGGCGGTCGAGCACGTTCTGCGGGATCGCGTAGCGGCGACGCACCTCGGCGGCGCTGATCCGCTCCCCCGGCGTCCCCTCGATCGCCCGCTCGAGGATGCGGTCCTCGAGCTCGACGAGCGCGGCGGCGTGCTCCGGCCCCTGCTCCATGACCGCGCGGATCGCGCGCAGCGGCATGAAGCGCTCCTCCTGCAGGCGCTTGATGAGCTTGATCTGCTCGACGAAGTCCGGCGGGTAGTAGGCCATGTTGCGCGAGGTGCGCACGACGTCGTCGCCGCCGCCGCCCAGCAGGCCCTCGCGCAGGTAGTGCTTGATCGTGCCCGAGCTGACGCCGGAGCGCTCGGCGAGCTCGCTCATCTTCAGCAGGCCGGCGGTGCCGGCGCCGGCGCCGCGGGTGGACGGCTCGGCGCTCACGCGAGAAAGCTCGCCGCCGTCGTGTTCTCGCCGGCGGGACCGCCGACGGC
>DATCDC010000037.1:0-5516 GCA_036510915.1 Solirubrobacteraceae bacterium
TCAAGGCGACTGCGCGAGCGAGCGCTTGCTGGGGCTGCGCGCGGATCAGCCGGCTGGCCGAGTTCCTGGATATCGTGCGAGCAGTTGTCGCGGGACGAGCGCTGCGCCTCGTTCAGGTCGCTGTTTCGCGGTGCGCACGGATCCAGGCGCGCGGTTCCTCCAGGGCGTAGGCGATCGCGTCCTCGAAGCTCAACACGCTGCCTTCGCGGACGGCGGCGTTCCATGCGTCGGTCCCGCACCGTGTGCGGGCGGGCTCGAAGAACGTCGCATCAAGCCTGGCCTCGATCGGATCCTCGGCTTTGTCGTAGCGGTGTGCGTCAGCGGCGCCGACGAGTGTTGCGGCGCGCGTGGTGTCCCCGTGCACCACGGCGACGGCGGCCATGCCACGGAGGCCCTCGAACATCACGGGCCGGACGACCAGTTCGCGGCAGAGCGTGAGTTCCTCGCGGAAGGCGTGCGAGGCGGTGTCGGTCTTACCGGTCAGCAGCGCCGCCAGGCCAAGGTTGCCGCTGTTGATCATCCGTAGGAACCGACTGTCCAGCACGCGCTCGATCGTGGTCGCGCGGGCGGCAAACTCCGTGGCGTCGCGATCGCCGCCGAGACAGAGCGCGGCGTACGCCGCGCCGCTCAGCAGGTCCGCGAGTTGATAGACATTGCCGACGTCGCTGAGCAGCGAGGCGGCCCTGTCTACGCGCTCTCGCAGGTCGGCGATGCTGGACGCCGCGATCGCCTTTCCGCGGGACGCTTCGGCGATCTCCCACTTGTCGTCGGCAGACCTTGCCCAGCGGAGCGCCTCGTCGGCGACGGCGTCCGCAACATCGAGCCGCTCAGCATCGATCTCGTGATCGGCGCGTAGCTGGAGCGCTTGGGAGAGGATCACTGGATCGCCAAGCCGTCGGGCGATGTCCTCCAGCGTGGCCACGACCGCGGGTTGCTCGGCTCCGCGCCCCATCTGCCACAGGCAGTTGGCCTTCGTGCGGAGAGCGCTGACGCGCAGGGCCGGATGAGCGCCGGCGTCCGGCAGGTTCATGGCCTGGTCGACCCAGTTCACGGCGTCGGCATCGCGGTTGCGCGTGACCCAGTAGCAGCCGAGCGCAGCGACCAGGCCCAGAGCGAGTTCGGCGTTGGCCTGCCCGATCGCCCAGCCGAGGGCCGCGTGGAGGTTGTCGACGTCGGCGTCAAGCCTGGCGAGATGCTCTTTGCCGCTCGCGCCCCACAGCGCGCGTTCGGTTCCGTGCCGCTCCGCGAGCGCCAGGTAGTGGAGGTAGTGGCGCTCGCGGACCGTTTGCCGGTCGGCGGTAGACGCGAAGCGCTCGGTGGCGTAGGCGTGGATCGTTTCGAGCATCCCCAGCCTGGTCGGGGCGTGCGCGTGCTGGCGGCGCACAAGCAGGCTCTTGGCGACGAGGTGATCGAGCGTGTCAACAGTGGAGCCAGTGATCGTTTCGGCCGCCTGCACCGTCGCGCCGCCGGCGAACACTGCAAGGTTCGCGAAGCACTGCCTCTCGCCGGCGCTGAGGAGGTCGTGGCTCCAGTCGATTGTCGTGCGCAGCGTCTGCTGGCGCGCGGGCGCGTCGCGGGCGCCGGCGCCCAGCGCAGCGAGCGCCAAGTCCAGGCGTTCGGCGATCTCGCCTGGGGTCAGCAGTCCACAGCGCGCGGCTGCCAGCTCGATCGCCAGCGGTACCCCGTCCAGGCGCCGACAGATCTCCGCGACCGCGGGAGCGCTGCCGTCGTCCAGGTGAAAGTCTGGATCGCGAGCTCGCGCGCGCTCGCAGAACAGTGCGACGGCGTCCACGCCACCCAGCGCCTCGGGGTCCTGGCGAGCAGTGCGCTCAGGCAGCGCGAGCGGCGACACGGGGTAGCACTCCTCGGCCTGCAACGCGAGCGGTTCGCGACTCGTGCCCAGGACGGTGAGCGCGGGGCAGGCACCGAGCAGTTCGCCGATGAAGGGCGCGGCCGCGAGCACGTGCTCGAAGTTGTCCACGACGAGCAGCAGCTGCTTGGCGGCCAGGAAGCGTTCGGTCGCCTGGTCGGCGGACTCGCCCGCGAGCACGATGATCCCGAGCGCTTTGACGATCGCGGCTGGAACGTCCACGGGTCCTCTTAGCGCGGCGAGCGAGACGAAGTGCGCGCCGTCGGGAAAGTCCGCTCGGACCACGCGTGCGGCTTCGATCGCGAGGCGTGTCTTGCCAACGCCGCCGGGTCCGGTGAGCGTGAGCAGCCGGACGGATTGTGCCCGCAGCCGCTCGCCGAGCGCGTCGAGATCGTGCCCGCGACCGATCGTGCGATTCGGGGGCACCGGCAACCCGCGCTCGCCGAGCGCGCTCGGCGCGGCTGGTCGGCGCTGAGCCCCGAGCGTGGGGTTGGGAGCCGTGCCGGCGGGAGACGAGAGCTCGGCTGAGTGTTCGAGGACGGAGAGCTCGGCTGAGTGTTTGAGGACGTGCTCGTGCAGCTCGTACAGCTGCTGCGCAGGCTCGATGCCGAGCTCGTCGACGAACCGTTCGCGAACGGCTCGGAAGGCGGCCAGCGCGTCGGCCTGTCGTCCAGAGCGATACAGCGCCAGCATCTGCAGCTCGACCAGGTGCTCCTTGAAGGGATGCGCGATGACCAGCGCATCGAGCTGGCCGAGCAGCTCGCCGTGGCGGCCCAGGTCGAGGTCAAGCTCGATCCCCTCGATGATCGCGCCCAACCGCTCCTCCTCAAGTCGAGCGCGCTCGGCGTCGAGCAGACTGTTCGTGCTGACTCCACCGAGCGGCTGTCCGCGCCAAGTGTGCAGGGCTTCCTCGATCCCTGCGCGAGCTAGCTCCAACTGACCCTCCGCGCGCTCTCGGCGCGCTTCGCTGAGTGCCGCGTCCCAGCGGTCCACGTCGCGCTCGCCGGGTTGCACGTCCAGTAGGTAACCGCCCGCTTGACTGACAAGCCGGTCGCCGTCGGCGCCCGCCTCGGCAAGCCCCTTGCGCAGACGCGAGATATGCATCTGCAGGCTGTCACGCGCGCGCGCGGGAGGTTCCTCGCCCCAGAGCTCATCGATCAGCCGTTCGGTGGCCACGACGCGCCCGCCCATCAGCGCCAGGACCGCGAACAGCGCCCGCGGCCGCTGGCCTCCCAACGCCACCGGCCGGCCATTCACACGCGCCTCGACCGGACCGAGCAACTCGATCTGCAACCCACCGAAGCTGTCGACCATCCCGGAAGCCACCGCGTACCCCACGACCTTGTTTGCGCCGACTCTACGCCCCACCGATAGCGGCCTGTTGGCGCGCGGATAGCGGCCGGTTGGCGCCCTCCCCGAGATTGCGTGGCACACCACCACTGCAGCCCTGGAGGCCGCCATGTACGACCACACCATCACTCTCGCTCTCGCCGAAGCGCGCGTCGCCGATCTACACGCGGCCGCCGCTCACACCGGGTCGACCGGGTCGCCCCGTCGCCGTGACCGCCGTCGCCTTGGCGCCCTGGCCCTCGGGCTGGCCGCGATCGCCGCGCTCGCACCCGCCGCCGCACTCGCCCAACCCGCGCACGACACCGCCACCCCGGCCAAAGCGCACGCCGCAGCGAGCCACAAGCATCACCACCCAAGCGCGACTCACCCGTCGATCACCTTCACCAACCCGCTCGGCAGGTCGCGCGGCCCCGGCTCGGGAGGCGGCCATTTCTAGCACGCATGGCCCTGCCGAATGCACGCCCGCCGCGCCTAGCCCGGATCGTGCATGAACCAGTAGCGGCCCCGGAGTCCTGGCACGTTGGCGCTCATTGGGCTCTCGGTGGCTCCTGCAATAAGGGCCCACTTGCAGGGAGTCCCTGTGATGGCGAGACCCGGACTCGAACCGGGGACACCACGATTTTCAGTCGGCGATGCCGGATGGCGGAATTGGCTTGTTCAAGCGGAGCGGACCGGCGACCCGGGAGCCCCGGAGTCCAGCGATGCCAATTGATTGCGCTGGGTTTGTGACGTGGTGCGCCCCTCGCGTCACAAACGGCGTCCCTTCGCGGCGTGATATTTCGTGCCGCGGCGCTCGCCTGTTCTTCGGAGTCGGCCTTCGCGGACCAGACGGTCGAGAATCGCGAGTGCGTCTGCCCGCTCGAGTCCGGTGGCTGCCCGGACGTCCTGGTTGCTGATCGGTCGATCGGCGGCGAGTCGTGCGACGACGTCGTCAAGTTCCTCGGCGCTGAGTCGGAGGCCGGCCGGGGGGTCTCAGGCTGCCGGCGAGCCGGTAGCTCGCCCCGCCTCGTTGGCCGCGCTGTTCAAGGAGTCGCTCATCGCGCAGTCTCTTGAGGCGCTCCCGGGCATCAGACGCGTCGATGCCAAGGATCTCCCGGACGCGCGCGTTGGTGAGGATCTCGCCGCGGGCGGCATGAACGAGCAGCAGGCGGTCGGGCGCGCTCAGTGTGCCGCGCTGCTCGAGCTCGCGCAGCCACGCGCGCTCGGCCGGGGAGACGACGCTGCGGATGGGAAGCTCGAGCAATGCGGGAGTGCGGCACCTGCGGTTAACCCGGTGGCCCGGCGGTGGGTAGTGCGGATGCGTTGGGACGCTGGGTACCGGAGGATCACGTTCGTGCAAGGACGACCGCCGGTCGTCGGGCACGGTGTGAAGGGAGCAGCCGATGTTCCGTCTCCTTCGTGGGTTCCTCTTGGTGGCGGCCGTCATGGGAGCGCTTGTGGCGCAGTCGGCTTCGGCCACGGCGGCTACAGGCCGCGTCTTCGGCGGGACGGTGAAGTCGGCCGGGGATGCGATCGTCCTGAACGCCGACGCCCATGGGCGGGCGGTCACGAAGGTCGTCCTTGCCTGGGAGGCCAAGTGCAGCGACGGCCAGTACTGGGTCGCCCACGACGCGTTCACCGCCCTCGCGCAGGGGAACGGCATGCCGCGCACCGGGCGCTTCAACACCAAGCACAACGCCAAGGGCTCGTTTGACGGCTCGGCGCTCAACGTCTTCGTGAGCCGGGACGGCGCGACCGTCTACTCGGAGACGACCACCGTCACCGGGCGCCTGACCGCGACCGGCGCGACGGGCACGATCAGCGGCACAGCGATCGTCTCGATGGCCACGCCGCCGGCGGATCCGGCCGCCGGGATCATCGCGACGTGCGTCACCGGGCAGCGGACCTGGAGCGCGACGCGCCGGCCGGGGATCGTCTACGGCGGGGCGACGTCGATCGGCGAGCCGATCGTCCTGCGGCTGGCCGCGACTCGGCGCAAGATCGCCGAACTGGACTTCGGGTGGCACGCGAGCTGCCCAGGCGGCGACTTCGTCGACTTCTCCGAGCGCTTTCGCAGCGTCGCCCTGAAGGCCGGGCGCTTCGACGGGCTCTGGAGCGTGCCGGCGGGCGCCAACCTGTTCGCCTACGCCGTCGCGGGCACGATCGGCCGGACCTCGGCCAAGGGAACGATGAACCTCATGGAGCAGATCCCGGGTCAGGCCCTGTGCCAGACCGGCAACCTGCGGTGGAGCGCGAGCTCGGGATGAGCGCGCTGACTATGACTGCGCTCCCCGGCAGGCGGAGCTGCCCTCCTGAC
>DATCDC010000038.1:0-7616 GCA_036510915.1 Solirubrobacteraceae bacterium
GCGATCGGCGGCGTGCGCGCCGTGCACCTCGCGCTGCACGGCCGCGAGCCATGGGTCGACCGCGAGCTGCGCGTCACATGAGCGCCGTCGTCCCCGCGGGCGTGCGCCTGCGTGATCCGGAGGCGATCGGCGACCCGGCGCTGCGCACGCTCGCGCGTCGCGCGGACGGAGCGTCCGGCGACGGCGAGCACGTGGCCGTCGGCATCGAGGGCGGCGGACTGGCGGTGTCGATGTCCGCCGGGATGGCACTCGCGCTGGAGCACCTCGGGCTGATGGCCCATGCGGACAGCGTCTACGGCACCTCGGCCGGGGCGCTCGTCGCCGCCTACGCCGCGGCCGGCCGGATGGACGACGCCGCGGTGATCCTCCCGCAGACCTGCACCCGCGACTTCATCAGCCCGGCGCACCTGCTGCGGGGGCGGCCCGTCGTGTCGCTGGATCACCTGATGGGCCTCGTCCGCGCGCGCCCCCCGCAGCCGCGCGCCGCCGGCGATCCGCGGCCGGACCTGCGGATCCTCGTGACCGGCGTGCGCGACGGGATGCTGCGCACGCTGCGCGGGTTCGCCGACCTGGAGGCCATCCTGGCGGCCGTGCGCGCCGGCATGGCGATCCCGTTCTTCGCCGGAGCCGCCGCTGCGTACGAGGGCGAGCTCGTCTCCGACGGCGGGCTGATCGAGTCGGTCCCCGTCGAGACGCCGCTCGCACAGGGGGCCACGCACGTGATCGCGCTGCGCTCGCGCGACACGACCTATCGCAAGGGCGCGCGCGGGCGCCTCTACGGCCTCGCCGAGGACCTCGTGATCGGGCGGCTGCCCGGGATGCTCGACGACCTGATCCGCGCGCGGCCCGGCCGCTACGACGCCGAAGCCGAGGCGCTCGCGGCCGCGGCGCGCGGGGAGGGCCCGCTCGCCGGGAGGGCGACGCAGCTGGCGCCCGCGCCGGGGACGCCGCTCGTCGGGCGGCTGCAGGTCGATCGCGAGAAGGTCCTCGATGCGATGCGCGCCGGCGCGCTGGTCGTGCTCGACGCGCTGACCGAGCCGGCCTGAGCGCGGCTCAGTACTCGTCGACGACGATGTCGAGCGCCTCGCCGACGCGCAGCGTCCGGCGGCCGGCGAGCAGCTCGAGCAGCTCGGCGCCCACGAGCTCGCGACGCCAGCCCTGGAGCGTGCGCACGTCGGGGTCGTCGAGGCCCAGGCGCGCGGCGGTGACGATGCGCTGCAGGTCGGCGCGCGCGGCCAGCAGCTCGTAGGCGAGCTGGGCCTGCGCGGCCCGGGCGCGCACCAGGCCCTCGGCGAGCACGATCAGCGCGGCGTCGCGCGGATCGGTCGGCGGAGGCCGGTCGCCCTCGACGGGGATCGGCGGCAGCCCACGCCCGCGCGCGACCTCGTCGAGCAGCGCCTTGCCGCGGCGCCGCACGGTGCCCTCGTGCAGCCCGCGGATCTGGCGCAGGCGGTCGAGGTCCTTCGGGCGGCGCTTGGCGATCTCGACGAGCGCCGCGTCGGAGAGGACCGACTGGACGGTGCGGTCCTCCTGGCGGGCGGTGTCCTCGCGCCACTGGGTGATCGCGTACGCCACCGCGCGCTGTGCGGGATCCATCGAGTTGATCCGCGGCAGCCGGTTGAAGATGACGTCGACCTGGCGCTCGTCGGTCACGTCCTCCAGGGCGCGGCACTCCTCGCGCGCCCATTCCAGGCGACCCTCGGCGTCCAGGCGTTCCTGCAGCGCTTCGGCGGCCTGCAGCAGGTTCAGCACGTCCTCGCGCGCGTACTCGACCTGCTCGGGGCTCAGCGGGCGCGTGTCCCAGCGCGTGAAGCTCGCGCTCTTGCTCAGGCGCACGCCGACCAGCTCGTTGAGCAGTGCCTCGTAGCCCAGTTGCGCGCGCATCCCCGCGAAGCCCGCGGCGATCTGCGTGTCGAACACGTTGCGCAGCTCGGTGCGCCACTCGCGGCGCAGCAGCGGGACGTCCTGGCGCCCCGCGTGCAGCACGATCTCGACGGCCGGATCGGCGAGCACCTCGGCGAGCGGGCCCGGATCGAGCGCGCCGTCGAGCGGGTCCAGCACCTCGACGAGCGCGGGGCCGCCGGGGCTGTCGGGGTCCGTCACGCCGACCTGGACGAGGCAGAGCTGGGGCCGGTAGCGCCCCTCGCCCATGAACTCGGTGTCGATCGCGAGGCGGCCCGTGGCCCGGGCGCGCTCGGCGAGCGCGGCGACGAGGTTCGAGCTGGACACGGCAGTGGAGCCTACGGGCTGTCGTCGTCGGGCCAGACGCCCGTGCGCTCGTAGTGGTCGCGCGCGTCCTCCTCGCGACCGCGATCGCGGTCGCCGCGGACGCCGACGCGAAAGAGGATGTTCAGCAGCCAGACCGACAGGCCGGCGCTCATGATCAGGCCGGCACCCTCCCAGGCCGTCAGCGTGCCGCCGATGATGCCGACGAGCAGGCCGGCGACGATGATGATGATCGGCAGCCACAGCCGCACGAAGCGCAGCATCGGAGTCTGGTCGTCGGCCGGGCGTTCGTCGGTCTCAGGCGTGCTCATGCTGCAGCTCCAGGGTCATCAGGGCGCGGACGCGCTCCACGAGCGTCGCGGGCGTCGGCGTCTCGCCGGGCCGTGACAGGCCGATCGAGGCCGCCAGCGCCGCGCGCACCTCGCCGGCGGCCTGGCCGAGCGCCGTGCGCTCAGCCAGTATGACGGCGCCATGGCGCTTGGCGAGGCGTGCCCCGTCGGGCCCGTGCACGAGCGGGACGTGCGCATACCCCGGGGCGCGCAGTCCGAGCTGCGCCAGCAGCCACAGCTGGCGCGGCGTGGAGTCGAGCAGGTCCTCACCGCGCACGACCTCGCCGATCCCCTGCGCGGCGTCGTCGACCGCGGCCGCGAGGTTGTAGGCGAACGCCCCGTCGTTGCGGCGCACGACGAAGTCGTCGACGACGCCGCGCACCGGCCCGCGGATCCGGTCGGTGAAGCCGACCTGCGCGCCCGCGGCCCGCACGCGCAGCGCCGGCGCGCGCCCCGAGGCCTCGCGCATGCGGCGCTCCGGGGCGCTCAGCTCGCGGCAGGTTCCGGGATAGGCACCGTCGGGAGCCGCGCCGTGCGGCGCCGAGGCGGCCTCGCGGATCTCCGCGCGCGTGCACCAGCACTCGTACACGAGCCCCGCGGCACGCAGCTGTGCGAGCGCCTGGGCGAAGCGCGCGGTGTGCTCGGACTGGCGCTCGACCGGGCCGTCCCAGTCGATGCCGAGCGCCGCCAGGTCGGCCGGGTGGCCGTCGTAGTGCTCGGCGCGCACCCGGCCGGCGTCGAGATCCTCGATGCGCAGGAGGAACCGGGCGCCGGCGGCGCGGGCGAGGAGCCATGCGAGCAGCGCGGTGCGCAGGTTCCCGAGGTGCAGCGGGCCGGTGGGACTCGGCGCGAAGCGCCCGTCGGCGCGGGGCGGGGGCGGGCCACGGAGCTCGAGGCGGTCGGCCATCGCGAGCGACGCTAGCCGGTCCACCGCTATCGTGGCCGCGCGATGGCCGCAGACGAGAACACGCCCGGGCAGCCGAGGCCGTGCCCGCCGTGCCGGGGCGCGGGGAGGCTCGTCTCCGGCGACGGCGGGACCCCGCACGAGGTCGTCTGTCCATGGTGTGAGGGCAGTGGCGACTTCCTGGCCGATCACGACGCGCAGGCGGCGCGCCGTGACCCCGCGTCCGCCTCTGCCTGAATGCCGCACGACAGCCTGCACGGGCCCGCACTGGACGAACGTCCGACCCCTGCTGGACGAACGCCCTAGCGAAATCGCGGCGCGCTCATCGATCCGCCCCAACCGGCCGAGGGCGCGACTGTCATGCGAATTCCTGCACGCTCGGCCATCCGCTGCCTCGCCGCCCTCGCCGTCCTCGGCGCCGCCGCGATCATCCCGTCCGCCGCGATCGCGGACCAGACAGGCTGCGGCAACACCGTCGTCCGGCCACTGGGCAGCGCCGGAGGTGGGTCCTCGTTCACCCGCGCCGGATCGAACACGTTCGCCTTCACCTCGACCGACGTGCCGAAGGCGACAGCAGACGGCTCGACCATCTCCTCGCTGATCACGGTCACGGCGGCCGGCAAGCTGCGCAACATCCGCGTGACGATCGGGCAGCTCACCCATCCCAAGGACAGCGAGCTGCGGCTGACGCTGCTCTCGCCGGACGGGACGCGCATCGTCCTCGCGGACGGCCTCGGCGGCAACGGCGCGAACTACACCGGCACCGTCTTCACCCTCGCCGCACCGAGCATCGTCAACGGCTCCGCGCCGTTCACGGGCACCTTCGCGCCGCAGGGCGACTTCACCCGCATCTTCGACAAGGACATGCTCGGCGGCTGGCGCCTCGAGGTCCGTGACGCCGCCGGCGGCGGTGTCGGCACCCTCAGCTCCTGGTCGCTGGACCTCACGCGCCAGCAGTGCGGCGCGCACCCGACCGCCTCGGCGACCGCGACGCCCACGCCCGTGACGCCGGGCGGCAGCACGACCTTCGACGCCGGCGCCTCGACCGGCACGAACAACGCCGCGATCACGAAGTACGAGTGGGACCTCAACGGCGACGGCATCTACGAGACCGACACGGGCACGACCCCGACGGTCTCGCACAGCTACGCGACCCGCGGCGTCGTCGCCGTCGGGCTGCGCGTCACCGACTCCACGACGGCCACCGACGAGACGGTCATCTCGCTGCCCGTCACGCAGTCGCCCACCGCCTCCTTCACGATCGCGCCGAGCGCCTCGCCGCTTTCCCTGACGCCCGTGACGCTCGACGCCAGCGGCTCCTCGGATCCCGATCCGGGCGGCTCGGTCGTCCGCTACGAGTGGGATCTCGACGGCAACGGCACCTACGAGACCGACGGCGGCTCCAACCCGGTCCTCAACACGCAGTTCACGACCTCCGGCCAGCGCGACGTGCACCTGCGCGTGACGAACGACATGGGCGCGACGTCGATCGTCGCGATCCCGGTCAACGTCGCCAACCAGGCGCCGGTCGCCTCCTTCGCCGTCCAGAACCCGCCCGCCATCGTCGGCGCCCCGACGACGCTCGACGCGAGCGCCTCGGCCGACCCGGACGGCACGATCGCCCGCTACCAGTGGGACCTCGACAACAACGGCAGCTACGAGACCGACGGCGCGACCTCCAAGACGATCCAGTACACGTTCCCGGCCTCCGGCACGTACACGGTCGGCCTGAAGGTGACCGACAACTCCGGCGCCACCAGCACGTTCAGCAAGGACTTCATCGCCACCCAGGCGCCGGTCGCCCAGGTCGGCGCCTCGGCCACCGAGGTGCGCCCGAACACGCCGGTCACCTTCGACCCGGCCGGCTCGGCCGACCCCGACGTCGGCGGCAGCGTCGTGCTCTACGAATGGGACTTCGACGGTGACGGCACGGTCGACCAGACGACCACGACGCCGACGCCCGTCAGCCACTCCTACGGGGCGGTCGGCACCTACAACGCCACGCTGATCGTCACCGACGACAAGGGCGCCAAGGGCGTCAAGGTCATCGTCATCAACGTCGTCAACAAGGCCCCGGTCGGCGTGCTGACCGTGAACCCGCAGCCGGCGAAGGCCGGTGAGCAGGTCCAGTTCGACGCCACGGGCTCCTTCGACCCCGACGGCACCGTCGTGCACTACGAGTGGGACCTCGACGGGAACGGCACCTACGAGACCGACACCGGCGCCACGCCGCGCGTCTCGCGCTCCTACCCGAACCGCCTGCGCGCCACCGTCCACGTGCGCGTCACCGACAACGACGGCGCCACCGGCGTCGGCCAGGCCGCGCTCGCGGTGGACTCGACGCCCGGCAGCGGCGCGAACCCCGGCTCCGGCAACGGCACCGACCCGAAGGGCACGAAGTCGACGATCTTCACCGCGAGCCTGCTCGGGAAGTCGATCCAGAAGATCAAGGCCGCGCTCAAGAGCGGCGTCGGCGTCGTCTGCCAGGTCGACCGTCAGGCCACCTGCGCCGTCGAGATCCGCGTGCTGCCCAAGGACGTCAAGCGCCTGCACCTCGCCACGGGCAAGAAGGCCAAGAAGTCGATGCGCATCGCGAGCGCGAAGGCGGCGACCAAGGGCTCGGGCAGCAAGGCGCTGTCGCTGAAGTTCACGAAGGCCGCCAAGAAGGCGCTCAAGAAGGCCAAGAAGATCACGCTCGTCGTGCAGGGCACCGCGACCGATCCGATCACGGGCTCCAAGGTCACCCTCAAGCGCGCAGTCCAGCTGCGCAAGTAGTCAGCGCGAGACGTCGACCTCCCCGGCGGCGCGGGCCGCGAGGCTCAGCGTCACCGGGAAGCGGCCCACCGCATAGGCGGTGAACTCGAACGTCCCGGGGATCTGCGGGCCGACCGGGCTGGAGAGGCCCAGCTCGGTCATGTTGGCGATGTCCGGGCTGTCGCTCGTGACCGAGAGGCGGACCGTGTCGCCGAGCTTCGCGCGCACGATCCGATCGGCCGGGAGCGTCCCGGTGACGAGGTTGGCCTCCGCGCCCCCGACCTGGGCGGGCGGCGCCGCCGGCAGCGGCGTCGTCGTGGTGGAGGTCGTGCCCTCGCGGCGCAGCGCGCCGGCCACGCCGAGCGTCAGGGCGAGCACGGCGAGGACGAGCAGCAGGCGGCGAGAGCGCATTCTGCACGGATTCTGGCGCATTCGGCCCGACCATCCGTCCAGCGGGCCGCGCCCGCGCTCGCCGAACGGCGTTCTCGTGCCGACGAGCGGGTCACCATGTTCGCGCGCTGCCCACGGACGCGAGAGGAGGACGGCTTCACGCTCGTCGAACTCCTCGTCGTGATCCTCATCATCGGCATCCTCGCCGCGATTGCCCTGCCGACCTTCCTCGGGCAGTCGCGCAAGGCCCAGGATGCGAACGCGAAGTCCGGCGCCCGCGGACTCGTCTCGCACGTCGAGTCGTGCTTCGTCGAGACCGAGGATTACACGAAGTGCGACACGCAGGCCGCGCTCGGGTCGATGAACCTGAGCTACGGGAGCGGCGCCGACCAGGTCGAGGTGACGGCCTCCTCGGTGACGGGGTACACCGTCGTCGGGCACTCGAAGAGCAACGGCGACTTCAAGATCGTCAAGAACTCCAGCGGCACCACGCGCACGTGCACGAACCCCGGTGTGGGCGGCTGCCGTGCGGGCGGCGGCTGGTAGGCCGCGCCGGTCGCGCCGGCCCGCACAGACTTCTCAGGGACACGGACCCGCCTGCGAGCGGGTCCGTCGTCGTCCGGGATGGGGCCTGGCACCTAGTACGGGCGTCCAGCCGCTCAAGTCCCCGCCGGGTCCGACCGATATCAGGGCCGAAGAAGAAGGATGCCAGTCCTTCGGACGCCAAAGGCACACCGCTCGCGAGGGCGGGTCGCAAAGCCACGGGCCTCGGAAACGAGGAAGCCGAGCTGCCGGACGGAGGCGCGATGAGGAGCTGGCGAGAGGCCAAACGAGATCCAGGAGGATCACATGCTGCGCAAAGCGCGCAAGAGCGAAGAGGGCTTCACGCTCATCGAGCTCCTCGTCGTCATTCTGATCATCGGCATCCTTGCCGCGATCGCCCTGCCGACCTTCCTCGGTCAGCAGAAGAAGGGCCAGGACGCATCCGCCAAGTCGGATGCCCGCAACCTCGT
>DATCDC010000039.1:0-28721 GCA_036510915.1 Solirubrobacteraceae bacterium
CGACGTGCGGACCGGCCGCGGCCTGGCGCACCTCGCGGCGCCGGTGCGCCTCACGGGGGCGACGGCTGTGCGCCTGCTCGGCACCGCGGAGAACGGCGTGCGCGACGGGCGCTACCGCGGCGCGCTGGTGCTGAGCGCCGACGGCGCGAACGTGCTCACCGTCGACGACGTCGACCTCGAGCAGTACCTCGACGGTGTCGTGGCGAGCGAGATGCCCGCCTCCTGGCCGCCGGCCGCGCTGCGGGCGCAGGCGGTCGCAGCGCGCTCCTACGCGCTCTTCGGGCGGCGTCCCGCGGCCGCGTTCGACGTGTACGCCGACACCCGCTCGCAGATGTACCGCGGCGTCACCGGCGAGGCGACGGCCTCGACGACGGCCGTGAACGCGACGCGCCACCAGGCGCTGGTGTTCGACGGCGCCGTCGCCGATGCGCTCTTCTCCGCCTCGTCGGGCGGGCGCACCGCCGCCAACGAGGAGGCCTTCCCGGGCGCCGCGTCGCTCCCCTACCTGAGCTCCGTCGACGACCCCTACGACACGCTCTCGCCCTACCACGACTGGACGGTCACGCTGGGCGCCGCGAGCGTCGCGGCGCGCCTGGGCACGCTCGTGCACGGCGACCTGACCGGGCTCGCGGTGGCCGCCACCTCGCCGAGCGGCCGCGCGGCGACGGTCACCGTCACCGGAACGCTCGGCACGAGCGACGTCCCCGCCGGGACGATCCGCTCGCTGCTTGGCCTGCGCTCGACGTGGTTCGCGATCAGCGCCGCCTGACCCGCATCCACGCGACGACCAGCAGCGGGACGATGATCACGACCGTGATGACGACGGGCCACATGGCGGGCACCCTGGCCGCCAGGTGGGTCATAGGATGCGCGCCTCCCCTTCCGACCATCCTGGAGAGCACATGAACATCGAAGGAGCAGGCGCGGTCGTCTCCGGCGGCGCCTCCGGGCTCGGCGCCGCGACCGTCCGGCATCTGCACGAGGCCGGCGCGCACGTGACCATCGCCGACGTCAACCCCGAGAAGGGGGAGGCGCTCGCCGTGGAGCTCGGGATCCCGTTCGTCCAGTGCGACGTGCGCGAGGAGGCCGAGGTCCAGGCCGCGGTCGACAAGGCCGCCGAGGCCCCCGGCGGTCTGCGGATCGCCGTGTCGTGCGCGGGCACCGGCATCCCGATCAAGGTCGCCTCGAGCCGCGGCCCCCACCCGCTCGAGGCCTTCAAGGTGATCCTCGACATCAACCTCGTCGGCACCTTCAACCTCATGCGCCTGGCCGCGTTCAAGATGCTCAGCGACAACGAGCCCAACGACGAGGGGGAGCGCGGCGTGCTCATCAACACGGCTTCGGTCGCCGCGTTCGAGGGGCAGGTCGGGCAGATCGCCTACTCGGCCTCCAAGGGCGGGGTCGTCGGGATGACGATCACCGCCGCGCGCGACCTCGCCGACAAGGGCATCCGCGTCTGCACGATCGCGCCGGGCCTGTTCGACACGCCGCTGCTCGGCGCCCTGCCCGAGGAGCAGCGCGACGCGCTCGGCGTCCAGGTGCCGTTCCCGAGCCGCCTCGGCCGGCCCGACGAGTACGCGCAGCTCGCGGCGCACATCGTCGAGAACACGATGCTGAACGGTGAGACGATCCGCCTCGACGGGGCGATCCGGATGTCGCCGAAGTAGGAGCCGCGAAGGCGCTTGCGCAGACAACTACGATGGCGGCCATGACTGACATGAACGAGTTCAACGCCGGGATCATCGACGAGTTCCGCGCCAACGCCGGCGTCGTCGGCGGGATGTTCGAGGGCGCCCCGATGGTGCTGCTGACGACCACCGGCGCCAGGAGCGGCGCCGAGCGCGTCACCCCGCTGGTGTACCTCGACGGCGGAAATGGGGACGGCACTGTCTACGTCTTCGCCTCCAAGGCGGGGGCGCCGGAGCACCCGGCCTGGTACCACAACCTCGTGGCCCATCCGGACGTGACCGTCGAGATCGGCACGAAGCGCTTCAGGGCGACGGCTGCGCCCGTCGACGGCGCCGAGCGTGACGCGATCTACGAGCGTCAGGCCGCACTGCGGCCGAACTTCGCGGAGTACCAGGAGAAGACCACACGCACGATCCCGGTGGTCGCCCTCAAGCCCGGCTGAGATGTCGGCGGTGGCCACCTGGGACGACGTCGCGCGCATCGCGCTGTCGCTGCCGGAGACCGGCGAACGGCTCTCGCGCGGTCAGCGCCAGTGGCGCGTGAGGGACAAGCTGTTCGTCTGGGAGCGCCCGCTGCGCCGCTCGGACCTCGAGGCGCTCGGTGACGCCGCGCCCGGCGGGGAGATCCTCGGCGCGCGCGTCGAGCACCTCGGCGTCAAGGCGGCGCTCGTCGCCGACGCGAGCGGCGTGTACCTCACGACGCCGCACTTCGAGGGCTACCCGGCGATCCTCGTGCAGCTGGACCTGATCGGCGTCGACGAGCTGCGCGAGCTGATCGTCGAGGCGTGGCTCGCCCGTGCACCGGCGCGGCTCGCGCGGGCCTACGCCGATGAGCAGCTCTGACCGGCCACTAGCCCACGCGCACGTGGAACCCGACCCGGGCGGCGGCTCCGGTGTTCCCGGCGACGTCGACCGGCGTCAGCGTCAGCGAGTAGTCCCCCGGGACGAGCCGCGCGATGCCGAGCGTCGCCTGGTTGACGCCGGCGGCGGCGCTCGCCGCGAGGAAGCTCCCCGCCGGCGTGCGTCGCAGGCACGGGGGCCCGTGGCGGTGGGCGATCCGCGCCACGCAGCGATGGCCCTTCGTGCGCACGCCGGTCCGCTTGCGCTGGACGACGCCGCCGACGCGCGCGGGCTCGCTGAGCGTGAAGTGCAGGACGGTGCCGGTCGCCGCGCGCGCGAGCGCCGGGGTCAGCGACACGGCGCTCAGCACCGGCGGGATGGTGTCCGCCGCGGGCGTCGTCGGGTCCTGGGCGGCGGCGGTCGCCGGCAGGGCGAGACCGGCGACGAGCACGGCGCAGAGAAGCAGCTGACGTCCGTTCGGCTGGGTCATGGGCGACGGCACCACCCGGGCGCCGATCGGAAGTATCGCGACCCCGCGGCGGCCGGTGCGCCGCCGGGGTGTCCGCTCAGGCGAGCTGCATCCCGACGAGTCGCGCGTGCGCGGCGACCTCCGCGGCGAACGCCTCGAAGTGCGAGGCCTGCAGCGCCTGCGGGCCGTCGCAGAGCGCGTGCTCGGGGTCCTCGTGCACCTCGACGATCAGCCCGTCGGCGCCGACCGCGGCGGCTGCGCGCGAGAGCGGGCCGACCAGGCGCCGGTCCCCGGCCGCGTGGCTGGGGTCGACGATCACCGGCAGGTGCGTGTGGAGCTTCAGCCAGGGGATCGCCCCGAGATCGAGCGTGAAGCGCGTCGCCGTCTCGAACGTGCGGATCCCGCGCTCGCAGAGGATGACCGCCTCGTTGCCCTCCTTCAGCACGTAGTCGGCGGCCTGCAGGAGCTCGTCGAGGCTCGACGAGAGCCCGCGCTTCAGCAGCACCGGCTTCCCGAGCCGCCCGGCGACCTCGAGCAGCGCGTAGTTCTGCATGTTGCGCGCGCCGATCTGCACGACGTCGGCGTACTGCGCGATCGCGTCGGCATGCTGGGCGTCGAGCAGCTCCGTGACGACCGGGAGCCCCGTCTCCTCTCGCGCCTGCGCGAGGATCTCGAGCGCCGGGATGCCCAGGCCCTTGAAGGCGAACGGCGACGTGCGCGGCTTGAACGCGCCGCCGCGGAGCATCGAGGCGCCGGCTGCGGCGACGGCGCGCGCCACGGCGAGCGTCTGGTCGGCCGACTCGACGGTGCACGGCCCGGCGATCAGGCAGAACGTCGCGCCGCCGCCGACGGTGCACCCGCCGATCTGGAAGCTCGAGGGCTCGTGGTGGCTGAGCTCGCTGGAGGCGAGCTTGTACGGGCGCGAGATCGGGACCACGCGGTCGACCCCGGGCAGCCCCTCGAGACCGAGGTCCGCGACGCCCTCCGGGTCGCCGATCGCGCCGATCGCCGTCGTCAGCTCGCCCGGCATCACGACCACGTGCACGCCCGTCGTCTCCAGGCGGGCGACGACGGCCTGGATCTCGCTCTCGCCGGCCTGCGGCGTCATCACGATCATCATGGTGGGGCGGACGCTACCGGCGGCGGGGCGGCGGTAGGTTGACGGCATGGCGGCACCCTCACGCTGGGCGGTCCTCGGGGTCCCGATCGACTCCGTCGGGCGCGCCGGCGGCACCGAGCACGCGCCCGCGGCCCTGCGCCGGGCCGGCATCGTCGGCGCCCTCGGCGCGCGCGATGCGGGCGACGTCGCGGTGCGGATCCGTGGAGAGGAGCGCGACCCGCGGACGGGCATCGTCGGCGCGCGCGACGTGCTCGCGATGACGCCGGCGATCCGCGCCGCCGTCGGCGAGCTCGTCGCCGGTGGCGAGCGCCCGCTGGTGCTCGGCGGTTGCTGCGCGCTGCTGCCCGGCGCGCTCGCGGGGGTGCGCGACGTGCACCGCCGCATCGGCCTCGCGTACCTCGACGGCCACGTCGACGTCTACGACGGCGAGACCTCCCCCACCGGCGAGGCCGCCGACATGCCCATCGGGGTGGCGCTGGGCCGCGCCCCGCGCGCATGGGTCGACCAGGCCGGCGGCCGCTCGCTGGAGGCGCGCGACGTGATCGTGCTCGGCGCGCGCGACCTCGAGGAGGCCGCCGACATCGGCGGGCTGCTCGCGGGCGAGCTCGCCGACCTGACCGTGATCGGCCCCTCGGCGCTGCGCCGCCGCGGGTTCGAGCGCGCCGGCCGCGAGGCGGCCGCACGCCTGGCCGACGAGCCCGGGCGCTTCTGGCTCGGGCTCGACGTGGACATCCTCGACGAGGCGGCGATGCCGGCGACGGACTCCCTCATGCCGGGTGGCCTGCAGTGGGACGAGCTCGCCGCGCTGCTCGCCCCGCTCGGCGCGTCCGGGGCGCTGGTCGGCGCGAGCGTCACCTGCGTGAATCCGGACAAGGACCCCGGCGGCACGTTCGCGGCGCGCACCGCCGAGCTGCTCGGACAGCTCGCTCCCGGCCGCTAGGCCGGCAACCCCGTTGGGCGCGCGTCGGCGGGCGGCGTCGCTGGGGCTCGCCCGCGGGTCGCCGTCCAGATCAGGCGTCCGCCGGCGCGCGCCGTGGCCCCGTTCGTCCCACATCCGGGATATGCGCCGTCCTCGGTCTCCACCGCGCGCAGGTGCCGGCCTCCGGCATCGAGGCGGATGCGGAAGTGCCGGTGGACGATCGCCGCGCGACCCCTGATGCACGAATCGTCCCGGATCGTGAACGTCGCGTCGTAGCCGTCGCCGGAGCGCGTCACCTGCGCCAGCTCCGTCCCGTACTTCGCCTGCCGCACGAGCGTGAGGCCGCACACGCCCGCGAACGTGCACCGCCGGCGAAAGACCCACGCACGTTCGAACGTGGTCCCGGGCGGTTCGTCGTAGGGGAGGTTCTGCTCGACCACGACGCCGTGGGCGATCCACGTCCCCGAAGGGGGCGTGCCTGCATGACCCGCCGACGCTGTCCCGCATCCGGCGAGTCCCACTGCGACCGCACACACCGCGAGGATCCGGATCACGACGGGGTCCTCCCACGGTGCAGGGCGGCGGCGAGCCGCTCGAAGCTCGGCGCGCTCGCCGGCGGCACGATCGTGACCTCCTGGTCGATCGAGGATATGCCGAGGATCTGACTGCGGACGCCGGAGCCGGGCGCCGGGCACCGTGGGTCGGGGACTCCGCCGCGTGGGCGCCCCCACTCCGCGATCTTCGTCGGGTAGGGCGCGCCCTTGGCGGCGACGTGCACGAGTCCGCGGGCGCCGCCGGGGACGTCGCCCGCGAAGCGGATGATCTGCGCGCCGTCGTCGGCGGCGGCCGTGCCGCCGTCGTGCAGCGTCCCGGCGGCGGCCAGCAGGCAGTGCGCGATCGTCGCCGGGACGAACTGCTGCGCCAGCCGCGCCATCCGCGCGGCGTTCGCGGCGCCGAGGGAGACCCAGATGCCGTTCAGCCGGCGGGCGAGGGACCGCGAGAGGCCGAAGCGCGGCCAGTAGTCCGGCGTCGCACGGATGAACGCGGTCTGATCGCCGAGCGACATGAGGTCGACGGCCCGGCCCTTGTGCATCCAGGTCACGTCGACGCGGTCGGGCGCGACGTACTGGACGGCGATCGACGTGTAGCCGTCACGGTCGAGCACCGAGCCGCCACCCGCGTAGCTCAGGACGCCGCGCAGCGCGGCGGCGCTCGACGCAAGCTGCCGATGGAGGGCGGCCGGGCCGAGGCGAGGCCGCGCGGGCGGCGGGACGTAGGTCCGCTGGATCGTGTTCGCTGGAAGCACCTCGGGATGCCGGTCGACCGACGCCGCCGGGGCCATGCGGACCTCGTAGAAGGCCAAGGCGCTCAGCACCAGCGCGATGCCGAGGATCACCGCGCGACGTGGATCGGTCGCCCGGCCGTCGCCGGGCCGCTGGAAGCCGGACCGCATGCCGATCAGGTCGGCCGGGATGGGACCGGTCTTGAGCGGTCGCCCGAGCGATGGACGGATCCTCTCCGTAGGCTGCCGCTGCATGACCGTCGACGCCTGGATCCAGCACCCCACCGAGCGGTTCCTGCAGGACGAGATGTTCGACACGCTGCGGCGCTGGACCGGCGGCACGATCCCGCCCGGCGGGCTCCCGCTCCGGCACACCATCGAGGCTCTCGACGGGGGCGGCGTCGAGGTCGGCGTGCTGAGCGCCTGGCACGGGCCGCAGGGCCCGCTGATCACGAACGACGAGGTCGCCGCCTTCGTGGCCGAGCATCCGGGCCGGCTCGTCGGGGCCGCCGCCGTCGATCTCGCCGATCCGGTCGGCGCCGTGCGCGAGCTGCGCCGGTGCGTCGAGGACCTCGGCTTCCGCGCGCTGCGCGCGATCCCCTGGCTGTGGGGCTTCCCGCCGAACGACCGCCGCTACTACCCGCTGTACGTCGCGTGCGTCGAGCTCGGCATCCCGTTCTGCACGCAGGTCGGTCACACCGGCCCGCTGCGCACCTCCGAGACGGGCCGGCCGATCCCGTACATCGACGACGTCGCGCTGGACTTCCCGGACCTCGTCATCGTCGGCGGGCACATCGGCTACCCGTGGACCGAGGAGATGATCGCGCTCGCGCGCAAGTACCCGAACGTGTATATCGACACGTCGGCGTACACGACGAGGCGCTACCCGCCCGAGCTCGTGGCCTACCTGCGCGGCGGCGGGCGCCGCAAGGTCCTGTTCGGCTCCAACTGGCCGATGATCGCCCCGCAGGCGGCCCTCGCCGACCTCACCGCGCTCGAGCTCGACGACGAGGCGACCGAACTCTTCCTCGACGGGAACGCGCGCCGCATCTTCGGGCTCTGAGCGGGAGCACTCCGAAGCCTCAGCCCTCTTCGCGCTGCTCCTGCACCTCGCGCAGCGCGCCGCTCTCCGGGTCGAAGACGAAGCCCCGGATGTGGTCGCGCGCCGGCAGCTCCGGGCTCGTGCGCAGGCGGGCGAGGCTCTGGCGCAGGGTCTCGTCGATGTCCTCGAACGCCCCCAGGCGCCAGGTCGGCATCGCGCCGTCGGCCGAGAGGGCCTGTGCGAACTCGTCCTCGGAGGCGCCGTGCAGGCCGCAGTCCTCGTGCATGACGACGACGATCTCGTCGGTCCCGAGCAGGCGCTGCGAGGCCGACAGCGAGCGGATCGCGTCGCCGGTGACCAGTCCCCCCGCGTTGCGGATGATGTGGGCGTCGCCGCGCTCCAGCCCGAGCATCGGGAAGAGGTCGATCCGCGTGTCCATACACGCCAGGACGGCGACGTTGCGCCGCGGGCGCGGGCTCAGGCCCGGCGCCGCGAGGTCGTCGGCGTGCCCGCGGGCCGCCTCCAGCATCTCATCGGCGTTCGGCATCGGCGCGATCGTACGCAGCGCGGCGTGCGGCCCGCTCAGAGCCCCAGATCGCGCACGCCCAGCTCGTCGAACCCGATGTGGTGCGCGAGCTCGTGGCGGACGGTGACCGTGACCTGCTCGCGCAGGAGGTCGGCGTCGTGGCCGAAGTCGCGGCGCAGGGTGTCGCGGAAGATGATGATGCGGTCCGGGTAGTCGTCGCGGTGGGCGCCGTCGCCCTGGTACAGGCCGTAGGCGTGGTGCCGGCGGCCCTTGTCGGAGATCACGACGGCGACGTTGCGCTCGAGCGCGAGGCGCAGCAGGTCCGGCAGGTCGTCGAGCGCGTCGCGCACGAGCTCCTCGAAGTCCTCGTCGTTGAGCGGGTCGAGCTCCAGGAAGTCCGTCTCGTCGGGCTCGACGTAGAGGCCCTCGCGTGCCAGCCGCTCGCTGCGCAGCACGATCTGCTCGAAGTCCTCCTCGGACTCGGGCTCCTCCCACCCCGCGATCCGCAGCCCGACCGCCAGCGCGCCGCCGAAGACGACCGCCCCGATCAGGCCGATCACGCCGATCGTCTCGATCGCGCGCACCCACGGATTGATGCTGAACCCCGCGAGCAGCGCGGCGACCGTCAGCCCCGCGCAGAGCGCGACGATGGCGGCGAAGGCGATGCGGCGCGTCGGGGGCATGGTCGGTCAGCGCATGCAGCGGGAGATGACGAGGCGCTGGATCTCGTTCGTCCCCTCGTAGATCTGGGTGATCTTCGCATCGCGCATCATCCGCTCGACGGGGTACTCGGAGACATAGCCGTAGCCGCCCAGCACCTGGACGGCCTCGGTGGTGACCCACATGGCCGTGTCCGACGCGATGAGCTTGGCCATCGAGGTCCACTTGCCCAGGCCCGGCTCGTTGCGGTCCGCTGCGGCGCTCGCGCGGTAGGTCAGCTCGCGCGCGGCGGCGGTGCGCGCCTCCATCTCGGCGAGCTTGAAGGCGATCGCCTGGTGCTCGTGGATCGGCTTGCCGAAGGTCACGCGCTCCTTCGCGTACTGGTTGGCGTAGTCGGTCGCCCCCTGCGCGATGCCGACGGCCTGCGCGGCGGCGCCCAGCCGCGTGCGCTCGAGCGTTCCGAGCGCGACGGCGAGTCCCTTGTCGACCTCGCCGATGACGTTCTCCCGCGGGACGCGCACGTCCTCGAAGACCGGCGATCCGGTCGGCGAGCCCTTGATGCCCATCTTCTTCTCGAGCTTCCCGACGCTGAAGCCGGGGCGGTCCTTCTCGACGACGAAGGCCGTCGTCTTGCGCCCCTCACGGTCGGTGCTCGCCATGACGACGTAGAAGTCGGCGATCCCCGCGTTCGTGATCCACGCCTTCTGCCCGTTGATCACCCACTCGTCGCCGTCGCGCTTGGCGTTCGTGCGCATCGCCGCGGGGTCCGAGCCGGCCTCGGGCTCGGACAGCGCGAACGCCGGCGACCACTCGCCCGTGGCGCACTTCGGCAGGAAGCGGGCCTTGAGCTCGTCGGAGCCGAACAGCGTGATCGGCAGCGTGCCGAGCTCCTGCACCATGAGGATCAGCGACGAGGATGCGCAGGCCTTGGCGATCTCCTCGACGGCGATCGACTGCATGAGCGTGCCGGTTCCGGTGCCGCCGTGCTCCTCGCCGAACGGCAGGCCGAGGATGTCGTTCTCGGCGAGCAGCTTGCGCACGTCCCACGGATACTCGGCGTCCGCGTCGATGTCGTGCGCGCGCGGAGCGATCCGCTCCTGGACGATCTGACGGATCGTGTCGCGCAGGTCGATGTGCTCCTGGGGGATCTCGTAGGCGGCGGTGGCGGTGGCGGACATGGCGTCAAGGGTACGCGAGCGCGGCGGCCGTAGGATCCGCCACCATGACCTGGGAGCCCGAGCTCGAGGAGATGCGCCGCCGCGAGGCGCTCGCCGCGCAGATGGGCGGCGAGGAGCGCGTCGCGCGCCAGCACGCCCAGGGCAAGCTCACCGTGCGCGAGCGGGTCGCGCGCCTGCTCGACGACGGAAGCTGGCACGAGACGGGCGGCCTGGCGGGCGTCGGGGCCTACGGGCCCGACGGCGAGCTCGAGGACTTCCTGCCGGCGAACATGGTCGTCGGGCAGGGCCGCGTCGACGGCCGCCGGGCGGTCGTGCAGGCGGACGACTTCACCGTCCGCGGCGGCGCCGCCGACGCGGCGATCTGGGAGAAGATGGTGTGGGCCGAGCGCGCCGCGCACGAGCTGCGGGTGCCGCTCGTGCGGCTCGTCGACGGGACGGGCGGCGGAGGCAGCGTCAAGACGCTCGAGACGATGGGGTTCTCGTACGTCCCGCCGCTGCCGGGCTTCGAGCTCGTCGTCGAGAACCTCTCCCGGGTGCCGGTCGTCGCCGCCGCGCTCGGGCCGTGCGCCGGGCTCGGCGCCGTGCGCGTGACGATGTCCCACTTCTCGGTGATCGTGAAGGGGACCGCGCAGCTGTTCATCGCCGGGCCGCCGGTGGTCGCGGCGGCGATGGGCGAGTCGCCGGACAAGGAGGCGCTCGGCGGCTCGCGCGCACAGACCCGCGCCGGCGCCGTCGACAACGAGGCGGCCGACGAGGACGACGCGCTCGGCCAGCTGCGCCGCTTCCTCTCCTACCTCCCCGGCAGCGCCTGGGAGGCGCCGCCGATCGTCGCCTCGACCGACGATCCGCTGCGCCGCGAGGAGCAGCTGCTCGGGATCATCCCGCGCGACGAGCGCAAGCCCTACGACATGCGGCGCCTCGCCGAGCTCGTCTTCGACCGCGGCTCGCTGTTCGAGGTCGGGCGGCGCTTCGGCCCGCCGCTGATCACGGGCCTCGCGCGCCTCGACGGGCGGCCGGTCGGCGTCCTGGCCTCCGACCCCAAGCACTACGGGGGCGGCCTGACCGCCGACGCTTCGGACAAGCTCGCCCGCTTCACCGACATCTGTGACGCATTTCGCCTGCCCGTCGTCAACCTCGTCGACCAGCCGGGCTTCGTGATCGGCACCGAGTCCGAGCGGCGGGGGACGGTGCGCCGCGGCGGCCGCGCGCTGGCCGCGGTCCTCCAGGCGCGCACGCCGTGGGCGAGCGTCCTGGTGCGCAAGGTCTACGGCGTGGCCGGTGCCGGCCACGGCGACGGCTCGCGCCTGAACGTGCGCTTCGCGTGGCCCTCCGGCGCGTGGGGGTCGCTGCCGATCGCCGGCGGCCTGGAGGCGGCCTACCGGCGTGAGCTCGAGGCCGCCGACGATGGGGCGGGTGGGCGCGAAACACTGCGGGCGGAGATCGAGGAGCGCCTGACGCGGGTGCTCTCCCCCTTCCGCACGGCCGAGCGCTTCTCCGTGGAGGAGATCGTCGATCCGCGCGACACGCGGCGCCTGCTGTGCGACTGGGCGCAGCGCGCCCACGAGCTCGTCGCACTCGACGCGCACCAGGGCCCGGTCACTCGCGGGACGCGGCCCTAGTGGCCCTTCTACGATTGGCGGCATGACGAATCCGCTCACCGATCACGAGATCGAGGTCACCCCCGAGCAGGCCCAGGCATCGCTGGCCGCCGGCGACGCCACGCTGATCGACGTGCGCGAGACCTACGAGTGGGACGCAGGGCGGATCGACGGCACCCGCCACATCGAGCTCGAGCGCCTCGCCGCCCAGGCCGCGACGATCGACCGCGACCGGCCCGTGATCTTCCAGTGCCGGCTGGGAGCGCGCTCGCTGATGGCCGCCCAGGCCTTCCGCCGCGCCGGCTTCGAAGCCTGGTCGATGGCCGGCGGGCTCCAGCGCTGGGCCGACGAGGGCCGCCCGATGGTGCCCGAGGGCGCGACGGTCGCGGAGCACTAGGCTCCGCACGGGAGCCCTCCGCAACGCGGGGCGAATGAGCCCCGCTACTGCTTCGAGACGTTGACGGCCTTGGGGCCCTTGTCGCTCGGCTCCTCCTCATAGGAGACGCGAGCGCCCTCGGCGAGCGACTTGTAGCCCTCGCCGTTGATCGCGGTGTGGTGCACGAACAGGTCGCGGCTCCCCTCATCGGGGGTGATGAAGCCGAAGCCCTTCTCGTCGTTGAACCACTTCACCGTTCCGGTGGGCATGTCAGGTACGTCCTCCTGGTCCTTCACTGTGCTGCGCCCGAAGGAAGCCGGTGCCGCCTGCGGACGCACACGACTCGTCGCCGTTGTCGGCCCTGCCGTGCGGACGCTACCAGGGTCCTGTGTCGTTTTCAGGACGTCTGGACACGCACGCAGGCGCATTCCGGTGAAGCTCCCCCTACCGTGTCCTGCAGCGTGGAGGATCCGATGCCCATCACCCGCACGCTCGCCGTCCCGCTGCGCGAGATCGAGCTGCGCACGAGCCGCTCGTCCGGCCCCGGCGGCCAGCACGCGAACGTCACCGCCTCGCGCGTGGAGGCCGTCTTCGACGTCCACGCCTCGGCGACGCTCAGCGACGCCCAGCGCGAGCGGATCGCCGCGCGCTGCGGCCCCGTGGTGCGCGCCGTCGCCCAGGACGCGCGCAGTCAGGCCCGCAACCGCGAGCTCGCGCTGCAGCGCCTGCAGGAGCGGCTCGTGCGGGCGCTGCACGTGCGCCGCCCGCGCCGCGCCACGAAGCCCTCGAAGGCCTCGCAGGAGCGCCGCCTGCAGGCCAAGCGCACGCGCGCCGACCACAAGCGCGGGCGCCGGCGCCCGGCCTCCGAGGACTGAGCGGCTGCGCGGCGACTGGCCCCGGAAACCCGAGAGCCGCCTCGGGGGGAAGGCGGCTCTCGGTCCTACGTTCGACGGGCGGGCCCCTCGGGGGGACTCGGCGCCCGCCCGCCGTTCAGATGGGCGACGCAGCGCCCACCCCTACAGGCCCACGGGGTGTCGGACCTGAAAGCCACTGTTGTCGCGCATCGCCGCCTGCCAGCGCGAGCCGTTCGCGCCGCGGCCGCTGGTGTCGAACCGGATGCCCGCGACGACCATGTAGATGTGGCCGGAATTCGTGTAGAGCGTGACCCACGTGCCCCTGCCGGCCTGGCCCCAGTTGAAGAAGTCATACGAGGCGAGCGGGCTCTTGAGCAACCCGGCGCCGCGCAGCGCGTAGGAGACGGAGCCCGAGCAGTCGTAGCCGGTGTCGTTCCAGCTGCCATGGCCGCCGCCCCACCTGTAGGGGAGCGTCGCGATCTTGTTGCCCGCGGCGATGATCTGCTTGACCGCGTCGGGGGCGTTCTCGGGCGCGATCGCCTGGCCGCTGGCGCTGATCGTCGCCTTGTCCCCCGGCGCGAGCGGCGGGGAGGGCAGACCCTGCGAGGGGTCGCCCACCGTGCCCGGCAGCGCGTCCTGGCCGACGATGTTGAAGAGGGCGTAGATGTCCCCCGCGTCGAACATGCCGTCGACGGTGCGGTGCTCCTTGACCTCGAAGCGCTTGACGGCCGCGACGGTGAGCGAGCCGAACTCGCCGCTGGGCGTCGGGGCGGTCGTGATGCCGGCGCGGCGCAGGTAGTCCTGCAACTGGCGCACGTCGCGCCCGCTCATCCCGCGCGCGAGCGGGATGCGCGCGCCGAGCCGGGCCGTGCTGGCGACCGTGGAGCCGAAGTCGACGCCGCCGCTGGCCGAGCCGGACTTCGGGCCGCTGGCGGCCTCGCGCAGCGCCGCGATCGTGGCCGGGCCGGCGATCCCGCTCGCGTTCAGGCCGGCGGCGACCTGGAAGCGCTGCACGGCGCGCGAGGTGGCGTACTGGTAGGAGCCGGTGACGACGTCGCCGATGCCGACATCGATCAGCAGCTGCTGCAGCCGGGAGACGTCGGTGCCCTGGGCCCCGGGGCGCAGGACGCGCGTCGTGATGCCGGGGAGGGCGGGGGTGGTGCGCGAAGCGGTCGTCGGCCCTGCGCCGCGCGTCGCACCGCCCGTGGCTGCTCCGCTCACCGGCTGCGCCTGCGTGGCGGCGGCGGCGGCTGCGGGCATGACGAGCAGGCCCGAGATGAGCAGTGGCACGGCGGTTCGGCGCAGCTTCGGCACGACAGGGGACCCCCTTTTTCTGGGCGCCTACGGGGTTAGCTGTCGGGCTCGCGCGAAAAGGGCCGCGCTACGTCACGCTCCGGTGACGATTCGCCCCTGGCCACCGTGGTGGCCTGTGGTTCCCCCGCTCTCCGGCTATTGGTTCCGGAGACTCGGCTGGGTACGACGTTCGAGGCAGAGTAGCGAACTCCTCGTCGGAAGTTCCGTCAACCTGCCCGCAGCACCGCGTCCGCGACCGCCAGGGCGACCTGCGCACGCGGCAGCAGCGAGTCCAGGTCGACGAACTCCTCCGGGGCGTGCGCGTGCCCCCCGCGCGGACCCAGACCGTCGATGGACACGGGGATCGCGGCCGCGAAGTGGCTCGCGTCGCTGGCCCCGCCGCGCTGCGCCGGGACGACCGGACGGCCCAGGGTCCCGGCCGCTCGGGCCAGCACCGCGGACGTGCTCTCGCGCGCATCCATTCCGGGCCACTCACGCTGCAGCTGCGCCTCGATCCGTGCCCCGCAGGCCTCCGCCGGCACCGCGTCGAGGACCGCGCGCAGCGCCTCGAGGCTGTCGGCGCGGACGTCGCAGACGAGCTCGCCGCTGCCCGGAACGACGTTCAGCGCCTCACCGCTGCGGATGATCGTCGGCACCGCCGTGAGCCGGTCGGCGCCGCGGGGCTCGTGCAGCGCCGCGACGGCCTGGGCGACCTCGGCGAGGGCCAGCAGCGCGTTGATGCCCTTGTCCGGCGCCGAGCCCGAGTGGGACGAGCGCCCGTGGGCCTCCACGCGGATGCTCGCGGCGGCCTTGCGCCGCACGACGACCGCGTCCTCGCCCGTCCGGTCACGCTCGCCCGCCTCGAAGCACAGGCACGCGTCGAACCCGGCGAAGCGCGCGACGTGCCCGAACGGGCCGATCCGCCACTCCTCGTCGTTGACCAGCAGGAGCGCGGCCTCGCCGACCTCGGGCCGCCCGGCCAGCGCACGCAGCACCCCGAGCGCCAGCGCGTCGCCGGCCTTCATGTCGATCGTGCCCGAGCCGAGCACCCGTCGCCCGCGCCGCTGGGGTGGGATGTGGGCGCGGTGGGCGATTACGGTGTCGAGGTGCCCGAGCAGCAGGACGCGGCGCGGCCCCGTGCCGCGCACGGTCAGCAGCAGATCCGGCGCGTGCTCGGGCGAGGAGCACGGGATCCGGTCGACCTCGGCGGCATCCGGCGCGAGCGCCGTGGCGACGGCGACGACCTCCTCGGCCGCCTGCGCGTCGCCCGACGGTGAGGACACCGCGACCAGCGCCTCGAGGTCGCGTTCGGCCCGCGCGGCGATCGCCGGGGCATGCTCGTCGATCCAGGTGTCGGCCACGTCCGTACTCTTCCAGCAATGGCCAAGGGACCACAGGTCGGCGAGCAGGCGCCGGATTTCGAGCTGCAGGGGACGGAGGGGCCGTTCCGGCTCTCCGAGCTGCACGGCAGGCGGGTCGTGCTGCTCTTCTACCCGGGCGACAACACGCCCGTGTGCACGAAGCAGTTCTGCTCCTACCGCGACAACTCCGCCGCGATGTCCGGGCTGGACGCCGTCGTCGTCGGCATCTCACACCAGGACCTCGCGTCGCACGAGGCGTTCACGACGCAGTACGACCTGAACGTCCCGCTGCTGGCCGATACCGACAAACGTGTCGCCAAGCTCTACGGAGTCGCGGCGCCGGTCATGGGGACGCGCCGCGCGGCGTTCATCGTCGACGAGCAGGGGTTCGTCCGCTACCGGCACGTGCATGCGCTCGGCGTCGACTACCAGGACGTCGACGACCTGCAGAAGGCGCTCGCCGCACTGCCGGCCCCGGCGTGAGCCGATGCGGATCGCCGGCCTGACGGACGGCGGCCAGCGCGCGGAGGACGTCGGGTCGCGGCTCGCGGACTGGCTGCGCCCCGCGCGGCGCACGCTCGACCTCGCGCTCTACAGCGTCCGCGTTCCCGGCGCGATCGGCGGCGAGCTCGGGGCGGTGCTGCGCGACGCCTCCGCTCGCGGCATCGCGGTGCGCGCCGTCGTCCATCATCCGGACATCCAGCCCACGCCGCTCGACGGCACCGTCCCTCCGCGCACGCGGCCCGAGCTGCTGCGCCGCGTCGGCGTGCAGATCCGCACCGTCGCCCACGGCCGTGCGCTGATGCACCACAAGTTCGCGGTCCGCGACGGCCGCGCCGTCTGGACGGGCTCGGCGAACTGGACGCTCGACGACTGGACGACCGAGGAGAACGTGATCGTCGATCTCGAGTCGCGCGAACTGGCAGCGGCCTACACCGAGGTCTTCGAGCAGCTCTGGGAGACGGGTGACGTGCTCGACACGGGCGCAGCCGACGTCCCGCCGGCGCGGGTCGGCGAGGCGACCGCCCGGCCCTGGTTCTGTCCCGTGCAGGGCCGCCAGCTGTCCGAGCGGATCGGCGAGCGGATCGCCGGCGCCCGCACGCGCGTGCGCATCGCCTCGCCGGTGATCACGGCGGGCCCGGTGCTGCGGGCGCTGGGCGGCGTCCGCGCGGGCGGCCGGCTCGATGCCTCCGGGATCGTCGACATGACCCAGACCCACGCGGTGCTGGGCCAGTGGCGGGCGCTCGAAGGGCACTGGAAGGCGCCCGTCCTGGAGGATGCCCTGACCGGGCTGGGGTTCGCCGGGAAGCCGTCGACCGTGTTCGACGGGAGGCCCGACGGCGTCCACGACACGATGCACGCGAAGGTCGTCGTGGCCGACGACGCGGTCTTCATCGGGTCGTTCAACCTCTCGCGCTCGGGCGAGGACAACGCGGAGAACATCCTCGAGATCGAGAGCCGGCCGCTGGCCGACCAGATGGCGGGCTACATCGACGCGCTGCGCGCGCGCTACCCGGCCGCGAGCGTCACCGCGTGACCGCCGCGCTCGAGCTGCGCACCCTGACCGACGGCGGCCAGCGCGCCGCGGACATCGGGGCGGGCATCGTCGGCTGGCTCGGGGCGGCCGAGCGGACGCTCGACCTCGCCCTCTACGACGTGCGCCTGCCCGGCCCCGTCGGCGACGCGGTCGCGGGGGCCCTGCGCGCCGCGAAGGCGCGCGGGGTGCGCGTGCGGATCGCGATCCACGACCCCCACTCCCAGCCGCCGGGCCACACGACGCCGCCGCCCGCCACGAAGCCGGACGTCCTGGCGGGCACGGAGGCCGACATCCGCCGCATCGACGGCGACGGCGAGCTCATGCATCACAAGTTCGTCGTACGCGACGGCGCCGCGCTGTGGTGCGGCTCGACGAACTGGACGCTCGACTCGTGGAGCCGCGAGGAGAACGTGATCGTGACCGCCGCCTCGGCCCCGTTGGCGGCCGCCTACGAGCGCACCTTCGAGCAGCTCTGGACGCGACGTCACCTGGAGAACACCGGCAACTTCGACACCCGGCCGATCGCCGTCGGCGACGCGAGCGTCAGGCCCTGGTTCTGCCCGGGCCGCGGGCCCGAGCTCGCCCACCGCATCGCCGCCCACGTCGATCGGGCGACGCGGCGCGTACGGGTCGCGTCCCCCGTCCTGACCTCCGCCCCCGTCCTGAGCGCGCTCGCCGAGGTCCTCGACGAGCACCGCGTCGACGCCACGGGCGTCGTCGACCTGACGCAGTGCGAGCAGGCGCTGCGCCAGTGGCGGGCGAACGACCAGGTCAGCTGGAAGGCGCCGATCCTCGAGCGGGTGCTGGCGGGCCTGCGCTTCTCGGGCAAGCGCTCGACCCCGTATGCGCCCGGCTCGGTCCATGACTTCATGCACGCGAAGACCAGCGTCGTCGACGACGTGGTCTTCGTCGGCTCGTTCAACCTCTCGCGCTCGGGCGAGGAGAACGCAGAGAACGTCCTGGAGATCGCCGACCCGGCGCTCGCCGATCGCGTCGCCGCCTGGATCGACGAGGTCCGCGCGCGCTACCCGGCCGCCAGGTGATCCATGCGGCCCTGACGGCGCGCCCCGTGCCTCATGAGCTCGACGATCTCGCGCGGATCGTCGATCAGGTGCATCAGCGCCAGCTCCTCGGGCCGCAGCATCTCGCGTGCCACGATCTCGCTGTGCATCCAGTCGACGAGGCCGCTCCAGTGTCCTGAGCCGACGAGGACGACGGGGAAGTGGCTGATCTTCGAGGTGATGATGAGGTTCAGCGCCTCGAACAGCTCGTCGAGCGTGCCGAAGCCGCCGGGGAAGACGACGAAGCCGATCGCGTAGCGCACGAACATCACCTTGCGGACGTAGAAGTGCTCGAACGTCAGCGAGATGTCCTGGTGGGGGTTCGGCGCCTGCTCGTGCGGCAGCTCGATGTTCAGACCGACCGAGATCGCGCCCGCATCGCGTGCGCCGCGGTTGCCGGCCTCCATGATCCCCGGGCCGCCGCCGGTGATGATCGAGAAGCCCGCCTCGCCGAGCAGCCGCGCCGTCTCGCGCGCCGTGACGCAGGTCGGATCGTCCTGCCCCAGCCGCGCGGAGCCGAAGATCGTCACCCCGCAGCCGATGCCCGCGAGCGCGCGGAATCCGTGGGCGAGCTCGGCGTCGATCGCCGCGATGCGCTCCGGGTCCGTGCGCCGGCTGACGATCGTCGGCGCCTCGGCGCCGAGCAGCTCCTCGTCGATCGTCCGCGGTTGACGGATCGCGTCACCGGTCGTCATGGGCGCGACCTTAGAAGGTCGTTCGACAAGAGACGCGGGTCGTGGGGTGCGGTTGAAAGGGCTTCTCAGAGGTCATTCGCGCGGGGACCGCGTTCCGAAGGGCACGGGCGCGGTAGCCTGCGTGGAGCTCGCCCGGTAGGACAGCCCCCTGCCCGGGCGCGCCACCCCTTCGAAGCACCCGACCACGAGCTCACGGAATGACGACCGACGCAGGCCCGACCCAGCCCGACGAGGCCTCGACCGAGGCGCCCGTCGCCGACGCCGCGCCGGTCGCCGAGCAGCCGCCCGCCGAGCCCGCGGAGGCGGCCCCCGGGCCTGCCGAGCAGCCCGGGCCCGACGGGCCGGATCCCGCGCAGCATGACGAGACGCCCGCCGCGCCGGAGGGAAGGGCCGCCAAGCCTGCGCCCAAGCGCAAGCGCCAGCGCAGCCGCCGGCCCGCGGTCCCCAACCTCCCCAAGACGCGCGCCCCGCTGCCGATCGACGAGCTGCGCGACGCCTCGCGCTCGACGCTCGAGCTGTTCGGGCCCCAGCAGGCCGTGCGGGACTCCTTCAGCGTGCTCGGAGCCAAGGAGCGCCAGGACATCTCGGCGCTCATCGCGCAGGACGAGGATCACCGCCCCCGCGCGCGCAACATCGCGAACGGGTCGCTCGGCGCCGGGCGCATCGACAAGGCGATGGCCGCCACGATCCTGTCGATGGTGCGCCAGGAGGACCTCTGGGCCGCCACGCTCGACAAGGAGCTCGCCGCGCAGAAGCTCGGCCGCATCCGCGAGGCCAAGCAGCGCGACAAGCAGCGCGCGGACCGCGCCAAGGAGCGCGCCAACCGCTCGGACCGCGTCAGCCGCGAGGACCTCAAGGCCGCGCAGGACGGGCGCGTCGGCGCGACGATCCGGTTCGTCACCGACGACGAGCCGCGCGAGCGCCGCAAGAAGCCCGAGGCGCCGAAGAAGCCGGCCAAGAGCGGCGTCCTCGACAAGCTCGGGTACTGACCCGGGCCGCTCTGCGGTGGCCGGCGCGCACCGCTGGAGCCAGATCGCCGGGCGCGGGCCGGCCGTCGTCCTGCTGCACGCGGGCATCGCCGACGCGCGGATGTGGGACCCGCAGTTCGACGCGCTCGCACGTGACCATCGCGTGCTGCGCATCGACCTCGCGGGCTATGGGCGCTCGCCGCTCGAGCCCGGCCCGCTGTGTCACGCCGAGGACGTCGCGCTTGCGATGGACCGCCACGACATGCCGAGCGCGACGCTCGTCGGGGCGTCCTTCGGCGGCGCGGTCGCGCTGGATCTCGCGCTGGGGCGGCCCGAGCGCGTCGACGCGCTCGTCCTCGCCGCCGCGCCGCTGGGCGACACCGACTGGTCGCCGGAGCTGCGCGCCGCCTGGGGGCGCGAGGAGGAGGCGCTGGAGGCCGGCGACCTCGACACGGCCGTCGAGGACGTCGTGCGCTTCTGGGTCGACGGGCCGGGGCGCCCGGCGGGCAGCGCGCCCGCAGACGTCCGCGGACTCGTCGCGCAGATGCAGCGCCGCGCGTTCGAGCTCCAGCTGCCGCTCGACGGACAGGTCGACGAGACCGAGCTCGTCGCCGATCCCGGGGCGCGGCTCGGTGAGCTCGACCGGCCTGTCCTGGTGATCGACGGCGAGCACGACGTCCCGGACTTCCGCGCGGTCGCGCGCCGGCTCGCCGCCGAGCTCCCGGACGCCCGTGCGCTGACGATCGCCGGGGCGGCACACCTTCCGAGCCTCGAGCAGCCCGAAGCCTTCGAGGAGGCGCTCGGCGCCTTTCTGACCGGGCGGGATTGAGCTCTTGCCGAGAACATGAACGCGGTGTATGTTCGCGTCATGGACCCAGCTCGCACGTTTCTCGGCGTCACGCGCGCCCTCATCGGCATCACCGCCTGGATCGCGCCGGACCTCACCATGCGCGTGTTCGGGATCGACCCGGAACGATCCGACAGGTTCGTAGGACGGCTGTTCGGCGCGCGCGAGCTCGCCCTCGCCGGCGCCCTGCTGCTCGCGCCCGCGTCAGCGGTGGCGCCGGTCGCAGCGCTGGGTGCCGCCGTCGACACCGTCGACTCGATCGCCGGTTTCGACGAGCGCCGGCGCGGCAACCTCTCGACCCGGGCGACGATCCTCGGCCCGGTCGGCGCACTGCTCTTCGTCGCCGTCGGCGTCCGTGTGGCGCGCCAGGCGTCGGCGGACGTGTGAGCGCCCAGCTCCCGTACGCCCACATCCTCAGGCGCCGCCCGGCGCAGGCCCGCAGCGCTGAGCGCGTCGAGGCGCTGCTCGACGCCGCCGCCGAGCTGCTGCGCGACCGCGAGCCCGACGCGATCACCGTGCGCGACCTCGCCGCGGCGGCGGGCGTGCCGACCGGGACGCTCTACCAGTTCTTCGAGGACAAGGACGCGGTGCTCCAGGCCCTGGCCGTGCGCTTCCTGGCCGCGATGCCCGGAGTGCTCGATGCGTCGATCGCCTCCGGCCGGGATGACTGGTCGCACACGGTCGGCCAGGTGGTCGACGCCTACGCGGCGATGGTCCGCGAGCACCCGGCGATCCGGCGTCTGTGGCTGTCCGGGACGCTCGACGCGGCGACACGGCTCGTCGAGCGGGCGACCGACGCGACGATCGCCGCCCGGCTGGGCGCCCTGCTGCGCACACAGGCCGGCTCCCGTCGCGGCACGCCCGAGCAGTGGCGCACGCTCGTCGCGCTGATCGACGCGCTCCTGGTCCACGCCTTCACCGAGGACCCCGACGGCGACCCGCTGGCGCTGCGCGAGGCCCGACGTGCGGCCCGCGCGTACGCGGGCGCCGTGCTCGGCCTCACGCCGGCCTGACGCGCCGGACGAGCGCCGTCTGCAAGCATCCCCCGTCGTCTGAGCCGCCCGCCCTCGTGCGGGCTCCTCCTCTACCCTCGCCGCAATGCCCCCCGTCGCCGTCGTCACCGACTCCACGCACTACCTCCCGCGCGACATCGTCGCCGCGCGCGGGATCCAGGTGGTGAGCCTCTACGTCAACCAGGGAGGGATCGTCAAGGAGTCGGAGATGCCCGGCTTCGAGGCGTTCTACGATCGGCTGCGCACCTCGGAGGATCTGCCCACCACGTCGCAGCCCTCGATCGGCGACTTCCTCGAGGTCTACGAGCCACTCGCCGCAGCCGGCCGCGACATCGTCTCGGTGCACATCTCCGGCGGCGTGTCGGGCACCGTCGAGAGTGCGCGGCAGGCGGCCGCCCAGGTCGGCGGGTCCTGCCGGATCGAGGTCGTGGACTCGCTCAGCACGGCCGGCGGCCTGGCGATGGTCGTGCTCGCGGCGCAGGGCGCCGCGGAGTCCGGCGCCGATGTCGAGCAGGTCGCCGAGCGCACCCGCCGCGCGACCGAGGAGATGAAGATCTGGTTCGCCGTCGACACGCTGGAGTACTTCCGGCGCGGCGGGCGGATCGGGCGGGCGCAGGCGTGGATCGGCGGCGCGCTCAGCGTCAAGCCGATCCTCTCGTTCTCCGACGGCATCCTCGAGCCGATCGAGCGTGTCCGCACGCGGCGCCGCGCCGTCGAGCGGTTGCTCGAGCATCTGCGCGAGCGCCGCAGCGACGGCGCGACGGCGTGGGTCGTCCAGCACATCCAGGCGCCCGAGCACGCCGCGCTGCTCGTCGAGGGCGGCCGCGAGATCTTCGGCTCCGAGCCGCTGCTCGTCACCGAGGTCGGGCCGGTCCTGGGGACCTACGCGGGGCCCGGGATGCTCGGCGTCGGCGGCATCCCGCCGCAGCTGCTCGCGTAGACGATTGCTCTGGCGGGGCGCTACCGCTCGCGGCGTGCCGCGTTCCAGCGGTGGCGCGCGATCCGCACGTCCGCGCGGTCCAGCATCGCCGGCGTGACGAGCCGGCCGAGCGTCGAGCGGTTCCCGGCGATCAGCCCATAGCCCGCGCGGGTCGCCGCGCCGCAGGTGCGCAGCACCGCCGCGAGCGCACCACCTGCGGGGAGCACGGCGGCGATCGGTGCCGCGGCGTCCCCGCCCGAGAACACCTGCCCGTCGGGCGTGACCGCGTGCGCGCTCGCGAGCCGCTCGGCCTCCGGCATCCCCTCCAGGAGCAGATCGCCGAGCTCGCCCTGGATCGGCTCGGGCTGCAGGAGCCGGCGGTGGTCGAAGGCGAGCACCTTGGCGACCGACCAGCGACACCAGCCGCAGCAGGCGTCGTACAGGACGATGACCGGGTCGCCGGCCGCCACCACGACGGCTCCTCAGGCCAGGACGCTCGCGAGCCGGCGCTCGATCGCGCCGGAGACCGCGTCGCGCACCGGGCCCTCCTCGAAGCGGTCGACGAGCGCCTCGAGGAAGCCCTCGATGACGAGCCGCTTGGCCTCGGGTTCGCGCAGGCCGTGGGAGCTGAGGTAGAAGAGCTGCTCCGGGTCGATCTGCGCGATCGCCGCGGCGTGCGTGCAGCGCACGTCGTTGGCAAGGATCTCCAGGCCCGGGATCGCGTCGGCGTGCGCCTTCTTGGAGAGCAGCAGGTTGCGCGACTCCTGGAAGGCGTCCGTGCGCTGGGCGCCCTCGTCGACCTGGATCATCCCCCGCCAGACGGCGCTCGAGCGACCGCCGAGGATGCCGCGGAACGCGAGGTCCGAGGTCGTGTCGGGCGCCGCGTGCTCCTGCAGCGTGTCGAAGTCCAGGTGCTGGCGCGCCTGGGTCGCGTACGCGCCGGTGACGTTCGCGCTCGCGCCCGGGCCGGCGAGCTTCGTCGTCAGGAAGACCTTGCCGTTGCCCGAGCCGAAGCCGAGCGTGATCCAGTCCAGCGTGCCGTCGCGCTCGACGATGCCGCGCTCGGAACCGAAGACCCAGGTGTGCTCGGAGAGATCCTGCGCGTCGACGAACCGCAGCCGCGCGTTCTGCCCGACGACGAGCTCGACGACACCGTTGACGACGCCCGCGGCCTCCGGGTCTGCGGACAGCGACTGGTGCCAGACCTCCGCCTGCGCGCCCTCCTCGAGGACCACCAGCGTGCGGTGGTGCAGCGTCGTCCCCGCCTGCGCGTGGACGGTCGTGAGCACGATCGGCGCCTCGACGTGCACGCCGCGCGGGACGTAGACGAACGCGCCGTCGGTCCACCCCGCCTCGTTGCGCGCCACGAGCGGCGTGTCGGGCGCGATCAGCGACCCGAGGTGCCGCTCCACGATGTCCGGATGGCGCTCGGCGGCCAGCGCCAGCGGCAGCACCACAGGCCCCTCGGACACGGCCTCATCCGAAGACGGCCGAACCGCCGCCTCCAGATCCAGGTCCAGGACATGCACCGCCGCATCATCCGCCCCACCGGGCGCAGCCGGGTAGGCGTCGAAGTCCAGCTTGTCCACCGGCGTGAACTCCCACCCGGCAACCCCACGGAACGAGGGAAAAGCGAGCGCGGCGAGCGAGGCCGAGGCCGCCGCCCGGCGCGAGACAAGGAACTCAGGTTCAGGAGTGAGCGTCGAAGAAGTCATAAAGGTCCGTAGTCAGTAACAGCAGGGTGCGTCAGGAACAACAACACGCGACCAACGAGCCGTCAGCCACCAACCGGAGCGAGGGATCGTGGATGGATCACGCCGCACGCGTGAGGGGTGCTGTACGGATGTACAGCCCCCGAACGGTGGGTGGCGTGAGGCGCCACGAGACCCGCGACCACCTAGCCGATGGAGCCCTCCATCTGAAGCTCAATCAGGCGGTTCATCTCCACCGCATACTCCATCGGCAGCTCTTTCACGATCGGCTCAATGAAGCCATTGACGATGAGCTTGCCGGCCTCCTCCTCGGAGATGCCGTGCGACATGAGGTAGAAGAGCTGCTCGTCGCCGACCTTGGAGACCGTCGCCTCGTGGCCGACGTCGACGTCGTCCTCGCCGATGCGGATCGTCGGATAGGTGTCCGACCGCGAGTGCTCGTCGAGCAGCAGCGCGTCGCAGACGACCTTGGACCTGGCGCCGTGCGCGCCCTTCGCGACCTCGAGCAGCCCGCGATAGCTGGAGCGCCCGCCGTCCTTGGAGATCGACTTGGCGAAGATGTTCGAGGTGGTGTTGGGCGCGGCGTGCACGATCTTGCCGCCGGCGTCCTGGTGCTGGCCCTTGCCGGCGAAGGCGATCGAGAGGATCTCGCCGTGTGCGCGCTCGCCCATGAGGTAGACGCTCGGGTACTTCATGGTGAGCTTCGAGCCGAGGTTGCAGTCGACCCATTCGACGGTGGCGTCGCGCTCGGCGACGGCGCGCTTGGTCACGAGGTTGAAGACGTTGTTCGACCAGTTCTGGACCGTCGTGTAGCGGATCCGCGCGCCGGGCTTCGCGAACAGCTCGACGACCGCCGAGTGGAGCGAATCGGAGCTGTAGGTCGGCGCGGTGCAACCTTCGACGTAGTGCACGTAGGAGCCCTCGTCGGCGATGATGATCGTGCGCTCGAACTGGCCCATGTTCTCGGTGTTGATGCGGAAGTAGGCCTGCAGGGGCATCTCGACGTGGACCCCCGGCGGCACGTAGACGAAGGACCCGCCCGACCAGACCGCGGAGTTCAGTGCGGCGAGCTTGTTGTCGTTCGACGGGATCAGCGTGCCGATGTAGTCGCGCACGAGGTCCTCGTGCTCGCGCAGCGCGGTGTCCATGTCCATGAACACGACGCCCTGCGCCTCGAGCTGCTCGTTGACCTGGTGGTAGACCGACTCGGACTCGTACTGCGCGCCGACGCCGGCCAGGAACTTGCGCTCGGCCTCGGGGATGCCGAGCCGGTCGAAGGTCTTCTTGACGTCGTCGGGGACGTCGTCCCAGGAGCGCTCGGAGCGCTCTGAGGCGCGGACGAAGTAGTGGATGTCGTCGAAGTCGACCTCGGCGAGCATCGGCGAGCCCCAGGTGGGCATCGGGCGCGCGAGGAAGTGGTCGAGTGCCTTGAGGCGGAAGTCGCGCATCCACTGCGGCTCGCTCTTGAACTCGGAGATCTTCTCGACGAGCTCGCGCGTCAGGCCCTTCGGCGCCTTGTAGAGGTAGTTCTCGGCGTCGTGGAAGCCGTAGCGCTCGGTGTAGTCGGCGTTGAGGTCGCGCAGACCCGCTTCCTCGTCGGTCAGCTGTGTGCGGGTGGTGATGTCCGGCGTTGCCATGTCAGTCAACCTCGAGCTTGATGAGCCCGTCCTCGACGAGGACGGGGAAGGTCTCCACAGGGACGTATGCGGGCAGCGTGAGGGGCTTCCCGGTGCGCAGGTCGAAGCGCGAGCCGTGGCGGGGGCATTCGACGGTGCAGGCGGCCTCGTCGAGCTCGCCGTCGGCGAGCGTGCCGTCGTCGTGGGAGCAGCGATCCTCGATGGCGAAGATCTCCCCGGCGCAGTTGAAGAGCCCGATCTCGAGATCCTCCCACTCGACGAGGCGCTTGGCCCCGGGAGGCAGCTCGTCGATCGTGCAGATGTCGAGAATCGTGGTCATTCGTGCGGCGCGATACAAATCCGATGATCCTGGACGGAATTGTACCCGCTCGCCGGGCGGCGCCTCGCGCCGCCGGGGCTCAGGGCCGCGCGCGCAGGGTGGAGCTCGTCGTGATGCGGTGGCTGCCGGCGCTCGTGCGCACGCGCAGGGTCACGTGCGCGACGACCTTCGTCGTCGTGCCGAGCGCCGCGACCACGGCCGGCTGGTCCTTCGCGAAGCCGAGCCGGTAGATGCGCCGAGAGCCCTTCGGGAGCTTCACCGCGACCGCGGCGAGCTTCACGGTCCCGTGCGCCCTTCCGGTGGCGGCGGTGCCGGACAGCGTGCCGGTGCAGGCCAGGCGGCAGACGACGATCGCCGTCAGTCCACCCCCGACCTTCCTGCCGCGCCAGCTGACCTTGAGCGTGGCCGGCACGGCCGCCCTGGCCTTCGTGGCCGATCGCGTGACCGGCGCGCTGACGGGCGGCGTCGCCGGGACGGCGGCCGGCGCCGCGCTGACGGGCACCGGGGCGGTCGTGGCCGGGGGGTCGTCGAGCACGGCGTCCCAGTTGAAGACGACGCCGGCGCTCGCGCCCTGCAGCGGGTTGTCCTGCGCGGGCGTGCGGCCCGTCGGGTAGCTCACGGTGAAGCGGTAGGTCCGCGCCTCGCCGGGCAGGAGGATGCCGAGGTCGACGGGCGCGATGTCGCGCAGCTTGCCGACGAAGAGCGTGATCGGGCGGAAGCGGTTCGTCGCGTCCTGCATCGTCAGGTCGAGGACGGCCGACAGCGGCTCGGGCAGCCCGGCCGTGGTGTCGGTGAGGCCGGACGGGGAGAACGTGAACGTGCCCTTCGTCGAGCCGCTGTTCGTGATGCGCAGCTGTGCGATCTGCACGGTCCCGGGCTGCAGGCGCTGGGCGTTGAAGAGGACGGTCGACGTGTCGGCGAGCCGGACGGGGCCCTGGAGCTCGGTCGCGGCCGCGCGGACCGGCCGGTCCTGGCGCAGCAGCGCGGGCAGCGGCAGGTTGCCGGTGGCCGCGTAGGCCGCCGTCAGCAGCAGCCCCATCGCGATCAGCACGGTGAGCGTCGTGTTGGCGATGTGTCGCAGGCGCCGGGTGTCGAGCGGGCCGCGCATCAGAAGTCCCGGTCGTTGTCGGCTTCGGTGACGGTGCCGCCGGTGACGGCGTTGCCGACGAGGTCCTGCGCTGCGGTGTTGATCGTCCAGGCGCTGTTGGCGGCCGCGACGGGGCCCGGGCGGATGCCGGCGGGCGCGTCGGGGGTGCCGAGGACGACGGTCACGGTCTTCCTGTCGGCAGAGAGCGTCATCGTCGCGGTGAACGTGACGTTCGCCGAGACGAGGTCGACGCCGAAGCGCACGCCGCGCGTCGTGGTGGTGCCGCCGGCGATGCCGAGCGTCGCCGTCGCGCCCGCGTTCAGGAGCGTGAGGCCGTCGTTGGCGCCGGCGTCGATGAACCGCGCGTTGACGGGCGTCGCCGCACCGCTCCAGCCCGCCAGGATCGACGCCGGGTCCATCGCCTCGCTGTAGGGGAAGCTGATCGAGTCACCGCTGTCCAGGCGCCCGGCGACCTGGCCGCCGCCCGCTCCGTTGGCGGTGCTCAGCGCGAGCGCCGTGGGCTTGACGCTGTCGGTGGTGAAGGTGATCGGCGCCGAGACGGCGGTGTTGCCGGCGGCGTCGGTCTGCGTCGCGGTGACGGTGTAGGTGCCGCTGACGAGCAGCGCCGGCGTCACGGTCCAGGCCCCGGTGCCCGCGTTGCGGTTCGTCGTGAGCGTCTGCAGAACAGCGCCGGTGGTCGTGCTGCCGGCGTAGATGCGCACGGTGATCAGGGCGTTGTCCCCGGCGAGGATCCCGCCGGTGCCGGAGATCGGCGGCCGGCCGGCGACGAACTGCCCGGCGGTCGGCGCGCCGATGGTCACGGTGGGTGCGCTCGTGTCGGTGCGGAACGTCACCGCGGTCGTCGTCGTCGTGTTGCCGGAGGCGTCGCTCTGCTTGGCCTGCACGGTGTACTGACCGTCGGCGAGCGCGGCGCCGACGGGGACGCTCCACGCCGTGCCCGAGCGCGTCGCGGTCAGGACGCGCGTGGGAGCGCCGGTGGCCGTCGCGCCGGCGTAGAGGTTGACGGTCAGGCTCGCGGCGTCGCCGGTCGCGTTGCCGGCGGTGCCCGCGATCGTGGGCGTCGCGGTGGGCAGCGTCTGGTTCGCGGTCGGCGCCGTGATCGCGACGCCGGCGGGCGGCGTGCCGTCGGCGACGAACGTCACGGGCGCGGAGGTGCCGGTGTGACCGGCGCTGTCGGGCTGCGAGGCCTGGGCGGTGTAGGTCCCGTCCGTGAGCGTGGCCGGGGTGACCGTCCAGGCGCCGCTGACGGCGTTGCGCGGAGCGGTCAGCGTCTGGCGCAGCGTCCCGCCGGTGCTCGCGCCGGCGTAGATGCGCACCGTGACCGTCGCCCCGTCGCCGCTGAGGATGCCCGCGAGGCCGCTGATCGGCGGCCGCGCCCCGACACGCTGGCTCGCCGTCGGCGCACTGATCGAGACGACCGGCGTCGTGGTGTCGACGAAGAAGCTGCGCGCGGCGGTCGTCGTGACGTTGCCCGAGGCGTCGCCCTGCCGGGCCTGCGCGGTGTACTGGCCGTCGGCCAGCGGCGGGGCCACCGGCACCGTCCAGGCCGCACCGGTGCGCACGGCGGAGAGGACCGCCACCGGCACGCCGGTCGCCGTCGCGCCCGCGTAGACGTTGACCGTCAGCGCCGCGTCGTCGCCGGTCGCGTTCCCGGCGGTGCCGGAGATCGCCGGCGTGGCCGTCGCCAGCCACTGCGCGG
>DATCDC010000040.1:0-24056 GCA_036510915.1 Solirubrobacteraceae bacterium
GTACACGCGGGCGGCGAAGACGCCGGCGGGGTGCGCGCGCAGGCGCTCGACCTCCCGCGCCATCGCCGGTGGCAGCACCTCGAGCGGCGGCAGCTCGAGGCCGTATCCGGCGGGGACGGTGACCGGCGCGCTCAGCGCCGCGAACGTCAGGTCCGCCGCGGTGAAGCGCTCCCCGGTGAGGTAGGGTCGCCCGTCGGCGAGCATCCCGGCGATCGCGTCGAAGACGCGCTCGATGTCGCGCAACGCCTTCGCCGCAGCGTTATCGTCGACTCCGAGGTAGCGGCGGATGATCGGGTCCAGAACGCGGCCGGCTTTCGCCTGGAAGGCCAGTCGTTCCCAGTCCGGCACGCCGGCATTCGCCCACGGCCCGAGGTCCTGGATCGTCGGCAGCGTCTCGTGGTACATCCACAGGCGCCCGTCCGGCCCCAGCCCGGTGTCCAGCCACTCCTCGATGCGTCGCACCTCGCTCGCGACCGCATCGGGATACAGCCGCTCGTCCGGGGGCAGGCGTCCATTCACCCACTCGAGGATCGCCGTGGAGTCGGTGAGGATCGCGCCGTCGGTGATGAGCACCGGGACGGTCCGCCCGCCGCCGGCCCGCCACGCCTTCCAGATGTGGATCACCTGCAGGTGACGCTCCTCGGCGAACGCGATCCCGGCACGGTCGAGCGCCCAGCGGGCCTTCTCGCAGTAGTGGCTGATCGGGATCGTCAGGAGCCGTGGCGTCACCGTGCCGACACTACGTGCTAGAGGAACCGCGCGCGGATCTCGGCGAGGAAGGCCTTCGCGAGCCGGTCGAACTCGGTCGCCGTGAGCCGGATGCGGTCGCCGATCTGCAGCCCGAGAACCGACTCGGCCGGGACGAGTCTGATGACGTTGTTGCCGCGCAGCACGCCGTCGTTGTTCATGAGCGCGTCGGACAGCAGCTCGACCTCGTTGAGCGGGTTGCCGTCCTTCCCGGCGACCGCGCGCACCCGGTGGACGAAGAAGCGGTCGAGCACGAGCGTCATGTTGTTGAAGAAGAGCGGCTCGAAGGCCTCGAGCGCGGCGGCGACCTTCGGGTCGGCCGGCGCGCCGTCGATGGCCCTGACGAGCGTGCGGTAGGCCGCGGCCTGCTCACCGACGGCGGCCGAGGCGCGGTCGAACTCTTCCTGGGTGTATGTCTTGCGGCCCAGCACGGGTGTCCCTTCGTCGGAGGTGGTCTGCATCACAGACGAACGCAGGCGCCGGAAATCGACAGCCCCCGCGCGCTCACCGACAACGTATGCGCTGCGTCAGGACGCTGCGGGCGCGAGCGGGAAGCCGGGTGTGCGGACGACGCGCTCGTCGCCGAGGATCGCCAGCATCTCGACGTCGGCCAGCCGGGCCGCCCAGTCGGGCGCCGCCGGGCCCATCGCGAACGCCGCGGTCGCGAGTGCGTCGGCGGTCGCGAGGTCGGCGCCGGTGATGCTCAGCGAGAGGAGCCCCGCGGGCGCCGCCCCGGTGAAGGGATCGCGGATGTGGGCACCGCGCGCGTAGAGGCCCGACGTCGCCAGCGCCGCGTCCTCGAGCGCGGCGACCGCGGCGACCTCACCCGCGAGCAGCGGATGCTGGATGCCGACGAGCCAGTGCTCGTCCGGGGCGGGGCGTCCGCGGACGAGCACGTCGCCGCCGGCATTGATGCAGAAGGCCTGCACGCCGCCGCGCTCGAGGATCCGCCCCGCCCGGTCGACCGCCCAGCCCTTGACCAGGCCGGACGGATCGACGGGCAGCGCGGCGTCGCCGACGGGGCCGGCCCGGCACCCGGCGCGGGCGTCGAACCAGCCGCCGGTCTGCTCGCGCAGCTCCTCGCAGCGCTCCAGCACCTCGTGCACGTCCGGCTCGGCGTCGGCGAGCTCCAGCTCCCCGCGGTTCAGGCGGCTGATCTGGCTGTCGTCGCGATAGGTGCTGAAGACCGCGTCGACGCGATGCAGCCACGCGACGACGCCCTCGACGACGATGCCGTCGACGCGCGGGCCCGCCAGGTCGATCACGACCGGCATGCCCATCACGTGCTCGACGTGCTGCGTGGAGCCGGGCGCTCGCGCGGCGCTGACGCCCACCGTGATCAGATGCCGGCCGTGCGCAGCGCGGCCTGCAGCGACGTGGCGTAGGCGTTGCTCGTCAGCGTCGCGCCGGAGACCGTGTAGATCCGGGCGCTCTGGGCCTGCAGCGCCTCCGAGCGCAGCTTCGGCAGCGCGCGGCGGTTGATGCTGTTCGAGCGCGGCTTGTGGCTCGGCACGCTGCCGGCCAGGTCGACGAGCCTGCGGCCGCTCACGCGGATCGTGACGGTGACGTTGCCCCAGCGCATGTGGACGCTCGGGCCGCGGACGGTGCGGGTCGCCGCGGCGGCCGCGGGCTCGACGGCGGTGATCGCGCCGGCGATCTGCGCGACCGGCAGCAGCAGCATGGCGGTGGTGGCGATCGTGGGGGTGGTCCTGTTCATCGGGGGGAACCTTCCTTGGTCAGAGCGCGAAGCGCTCGATGTGTGTGTACCTGCGTGGCACGCCCGCACGGCGCAGGCTGCGCTCGGCGGATCGCGTCATGGCCGGGGGGCCGCAGAGATAGACCTCGCGCTCGGTGAGGTCGGGGACGAGCTCGGTGAGGTGGGTGGGGGAGAGGAGGTGCCCCGCGCCGGGGGCGGCGTGGTCGCCCACGACGCAGTGCACCGTCGCGCCGCGCCGCGCGGCGATGGCGAGCAGCTCGTCGCGCAGGACGAGGTCCTCGCTGCGCAGCGCGCGGTAGATCACCGCGACGTCGCCGGGGATCGCCTCGAGCAGGGCGCGCACGGGGGTGATCCCGATCCCGCCCGCGATCAGCAGGACGCGCTCGCGCCGCTGGACCTCGGGCGTGAAGACGCCGAACGGCCCCTCGGCGTGCACGGCGGTCCCGGGCGCGAGCGTGCGCAGCCGCGCGGTGAAGCCGCCGACCTCCTTGACCGTGATCCGCAGCGAGCGCCCGTCGGGCGCTGCCGACAGCGAGAACGGGTGCGCCTGCCACCATGCGCCGCGGGCGAAGAAGCGCCACAGGAAGAACTGGCCCGGCTGGGCCCGCAGGTGCTCGAGGTGCCGGCCGGTGATCCGCACGGAGACCACGCCCGGGCCCTCCGGGACGACCTCCTCGACGCGCATGCCGTACCACAGGCCGCGCGCCACCGGCCACAGGAAGCGGAACCCGACGAGCAGCGCGAGCGTGACGAGGTAGAGCGCCGTCCAGTAGGTCGCAGCGGTGTGATCGGCGGACAGCTCGTTGCCCGTCGGGATCTGGTGGCTCCAGGCGAGCGCGATCCCCGCGTAGGCGAGCAGGTGCACCGCATGCCAGGCCTCGTACGGCAGCCGCCTGCGCACCAGCACCAGCGACGTGATGACGACGAGCACGAGCAGTCCGGTGCCGACCGTCGCCGTGATCATGCCCGGATAGTCGTGGGCGAGCGAGGAGATCTCCGCGCCGATCGAGACCTGGTCGAACTTCGAGTAGCCGACGGTGACGAGCACCATGTGTGCGAGCAGCAGGCTCAGGCACGCCTTCCCGTTGCGCCGGTGCCAGACCGTCATCCGGTCGAAGCCGATCAGCTGCTCGAGCCCCGGGAGGCGCGCGAGCAGGAGGACCTGGATCAGCGCGAGGTACGCGCCCAGCAGGCCGGTGATGCGTCCCAGGCTGGTGGCGACGGCGCCGGGGCCGTGCGCGTCCCGGATCCCGCCGTCGTGCAGCCAGAGCCAGACGATGATCGCGGCGTTGGCGAGGATCACGGCCCAGACGGTGGCCGCGACGAGCGCGCGCCGCCGGCGCCTGCTGCGGGCGTGCGCGACGCCCAGGGTCGCGCCGCGGGGACGCTCGATGGCGATCTCGGCGTTGGTCACTGCATGCCGCCGGGGTCGGGAGCCCTCCTCACAGCGCGACCATGGACCACGGGATTGAAAGAGTCGTTAAAGCGCGGCGCAACCACAGGCCAAGGTCTCCTGAGAGCGCGGCAGGATCGGGAACTGCACGGCTCTGCAGGTGAAGACGGCGCAGCGGGCCGTTTGTGACGGTCGGCCCCGGAACGACGAAGGGCCGGCAGCGCCGGCCCTTCGGAAGCTTCGTCTTGCGACGGGGCTTAGATCGTCTGCACGTCCTTGGCGGACGGGCCCTTGGGGCCCTGCTCCGACTCGAACTGCACCTTGGCGCCTTCGGCGAGCGACTTGTAGCCGTCACCGAGGATCGCCGAGTGATGGACGAAGAGATCCTTGCCGGGCTCGTCCGGCGTGATGAAGCCGAAGCCCTTCTCGTCGCTGAACCACTTCACTGTTCCTGTCGCCATGCTGTTTCCTCCACGGCGTCGTGTGCTGCGTACGCGGAGGATGCTTGACGCAAACTATGAGCGGGCGCTGACACTGCTTTCATCGCGCTTCTCTGCGCGACATGACCTGGCGGACGGTAGCAGGACCGCGCGACGTGCAGCGGAAGATCACGATCTCTTCACCGGCGCGCGCTGGGCGGTACGGGCGGCGTGACATCCTGCGGCGCATGCGCAGAGCCCTCTTCGAGCCCGAGCACGACGATTTCCGCGCGAGCTTCCGCACGTTCCTGGAGCGCGAGATCGCGCCCCACCACGAGCAGTGGGACGCCGACGGCATCGTGCCGCTGGAGGCCTTCCGCGCGGCCGGCGAGCACGGCTTCCTCGCGATGGCCGTCCCGGAGGAGTTCGGTGGCGCGGGGGTCGACGACTTTCGCTTCAACGTCGTGATCGGCGAGGAGGTGCAGCGCGCGGGCGTCAGCGGCTTCGGCCTGGGGATCACGCTCCACAACGACATCTGCCTGCCCTACTTCCTGGAGTACTGCACCGACGAGCAGCGCCGGCGCTGGCTGCCGGGGATCGTCTCGGGCGAGCTCATCACGGCGGTCGCGATGACCGAGCCGGGCATCGGCTCCGACCTGGCGAGCATGAGCACCCGCGCGCTGCGCGAGGCCGACGTGTACGTCGTCAACGGCGCCAAGACGTTCATCACGAACGGCGTGAACGCCGAGCTCGTGATCACGGCGGTGAAGACCGATGCGACGCTCAAGCACCGCGGCATCAGCCTGATCGTCGTCGAGGGCGGGACACCCGGCTTCGAGCGCGGGCGCAACCTCGAGAAGCTCGGCCAGCACGCGCAGGACACCGCCGAGCTGTTCTTCGACGACGCGCAGGTGCCGGCCGAGAACCTGCTCGGCGATCCGGGCGCCGGATTCGGCTACCTCGTCGCCAACCTCGCCCAGGAGCGCCTGTCGATCGCGGTCGCGGCGGTCGCGGCCGCGCAGGCCGCGCTGGAGTGGACCGTCGCCTACGTCCGTGAGCGCAGGGCGTTCGGCCAGCCGATCGGGAGCTTCCAGCACTCGCGCTTCACGCTCGCCGAGCTGCGCACGGAGGTGGACATCGCCCAGGTCTTCGTCGACCGCTGCACGGAGGCGCTGGCGGCCGGCGAGCTGACCGTCGAGGACGCCGCCGAGGCGAAGTGGTGGTGCACCGAGCTCCAGGGCCGGGTGATGGACCGCTGCGTCCAGCTCCACGGCGGCTACGGCTACATGCTCGAGTACCCGATCGCGCGCGCCTACGCCGACGCCCGCATCACCAGGATCTACGGCGGCACGACGGAGATCATGAAGGAGATCGTCGGGCGCTCGATGGGGCTGGGGTAGGGGCGTCAGCGCCCGCCGGCGCAGAGCCCTCAGCCCCCCGCGACGTCCCGCCGCAGGAAGACGACCATCCCCGTCGCCAGCGCGGGGATCGCGTAGAGCGCGCAGACCCAGGTCGCGCGGACGATCGGCTCCCAGTCGACGGGCGTGCGCAGGAAGCCCTGCCACGCGTTGAACTGCGTGCTGAGCAGGTAGGGCTGCAGGCCGCCGAGGCCCGGGATGATCGTGAGCAGCTGCAGCAGCAGCGAGAACATCAGCGTGCCGACGATCGCCGCGGCGCTGTTGCGGAAGACCGTCGAGAACAGGAGCCCGATGCAGGCGACGGCGATGATCGGCAGCAGGTAGACGCCGAGGCTCGCCGCGACCAGGCCGAGGCCGTGCGAGGCCGAGACCTGCGTCCCGCTGAGGCTCGTGATCGGGTGGAAGCCGGAGACGATGACGCCGGCGACCGTCGCTACCGTGCCCGTCACGAGGATCGCGAGCGCCGCGTAGCTGAACGCCGCGAGCATCTTCGCGATGAAGATCTGCCCGCGCTCGACCGAGCGCGTGAGGATCGTCTTGAGCGTCCCGTTGTGGTCCTCCGCCGCCACGATGTCTCCGGCGACGAGCGCGGTGATCAGCGGGAACAGCCAGATCGATCCGAACAGCAGCAACACGAGCGGGATCGCCAGCCCGGTGCTGTGGATGTAGCGGCCGAACGGCACGTCCTCGGGGCCGCCGCCCGGCTGCGCGGCGACGGCGACGGCGAAGATGATCGGCACGAGCGCCGCGGCCCCCAGGCCCAGGTAGGTGCGCTTCTGCGAGCGCAGCTTGCGCAGCTCCCAGCGGTAGATCGTCCCGACGCCGGGGGTGCTGCGGGCCACGCTCATGACGGGGTCTCCTCGACGATGCGGGCGGCCGTGTCGAGATGCGCGGCGGCCAGCTCGCCCTCGCCCTCGCCCTCGGTCAGCTCGAAGAAGAGGTCCTCGAGCGTCGCCGAGCGCGGCGCGAGCTCGAGGATCAGCGCGCCCGCCTCGGTCAGCGCGAGCGAGAGCTGCGCGAGCGCCTGGTCGTCGGCGGGCTGGAAGGTGATGACGCCGTTGCCGGCGGCGTCGGCGCCCTCGATGCCGGGCTGGGCGGCGCAGACGCGGCGCGCGCGCTCGTCGTCGACGGTGCGCAGGCGGTACGACACGCCGGCGGTGCGGCGCAGGTCCTCGAGCTCGCCCTCGTAGACGATCCGGCCCTTGCGCACGATCGCCACGCGGTTGCAGAGCTCCTCGACCTCGGCCAGCAGGTGGCTGGAGAGCAGCACGGTGATCCCGTCGTCGGCCAGCCTGCGGATCAGCCGGCGCATGTCGCGCATGCCGCCGGGGTCCAGGCCGGTCGCCGGCTCGTCGAGCAGCAGCAGCTTCGGGCGGCGCAGCAGCGCGGCGGCGAGGCCCAGGCGCTGGCGCATGCCGTGGGAGTAGCCGCCCACCTTGTCGCCGGCGCGGTCCGGCAGCTCGACGACCTCGAGCACCTCGTCGATACGCGCCGGCGCTTCGTCGCCGTCGAGCGCGGCCAGCAGCCGCAGGTTCGTGCGGCCGTCGAGGTAGGGGTAGAACCGCGGTGCCTCGACGAAACCGGCGACGCCCTCCAGCGCGCGCACCGACAGCTGCGGGTCGCGCCCGAAGACGCGCACCGTCCCGGCCGTCGGGCGGATCAGGCCGAGCATCATGCGCAGCGACGTCGTCTTCCCGGCGCCGTTGGGGCCGAGGTAGCCGAACACGTCGCCGCGGCGGACCGTCAGGTCGACGTTGTCGACCGCGGTGATGTCGCCGTAGGTCTTGGTGAGCCCGCGAATCTCGACGGGCGGCGCATCGCTCATGCGCAGGACAGTAGGAGGCGGCGCGCTACAGCGCGCGCGCCGCCGCCTCCGCGGTGGCCGGGATGACCGAGCCCAGGACGGTGTAGCTCACGCCGCCGCGGGTGAAGGTCACGACGCTGCCGAGCGCCGTCGTCAGCTCCTGGCCCTTGACCGCGCCGATCGTGACCGACGGGAGGCCGAGGCCGCCCGCGCCGCCCCTGCCGGCGCCCGCGGGCGCCGCGCCCTGATCGGCGGGCAGCTGCAGCACCGCGATGCCGTCGAGGCCCTCGCCATAGGTGACGATCGCCCCGGAGCGCTTGTCGCCCTTGATCAGCCGCACCTCGCTGCGCGGCATGCCCGCCAGCGTGTCCGGCGCGCTGACCGTGAACGGCAGCTGGGCCTGTACGGCCGCCAGGCCGGTGACCGGGGCCGGCGGCTTCGACGGCTGCGCCGGGTCTGAGGCCTGCTGGGTCGTCAGGTCGACGACCTTCGCGCCGGCGGGGATCGGCAGGTCGAACGTCGAGGCCGGGACCGACCCGAAGTCGATCGCGGTCGCCTCCAGCTGGAGGACCGGGCTGCTGTCGCCCTTGGCGTAGATCCCCGCGCGCAGCGGGGCGCCGTTGACCGCGTCCCAGGCGATCTCCGCGCCGCCGACCAGGCCGCCGTGCTGCTGCGGCGCGAGGCGCAGGCTGTAGGCGGGCCGCCCGGCGATGTTCGTCGGCGTGGCGTCGGAGAGGTTCGCGTGCGTGCTGAGGTGCTCGAGCACGCGGCGGATGCCGGCGAGCGTCGGCGGCCACGGCTCCTGCCCGGAGGTCGCGGCGCCGGGCTTCTGCGCCGGCAGGGTCGTGCGGTAGACCGTGTTCGCGGCCGCGTGGTAGAGCCAGAGCTGGTCGCCGCGCAGGAGGACCTGGGCGTCGCCGCCCCCGCCGCTGGACTGCAGCTCGAGACGCACGTCGCCGTTCGGGGTCGCCCACAGGCGCCCGGAGGACCCGGCGAGCACGGGATCGCCGCCCTGGCCGATGCCGGTGTTGTCGATCAGCCGGTTCGTGAACCTGATGCGCGCGCTGACGCCCTCGACCTGCGGGCCGGTGGTCGCGTCGCGGATCGCCTGCGCGAGCGGCTTGGCCGGCGGCTTGGAGGTGTTGATCACGCCGGTGGCGGCGGCGACGCCGGTTGCCATCACGACGAACAGCACGGCGGCCAGCAGCGGACCGCGGAGCGCGTGCGGCGCGCGCAGGCGCCAGAGCACGCCGCGCGGGCGGGCGGACGCGTCGCGCTCGGCGCGCGTCAGCTGGTCGCCGAGGTCGTCGAGGAACCGCAGGTCGCTGCGGTCGGGGGGCGTGGTCATGCCGTCACCTCTGATTGGGGCGTGATGCCGTCGAGTGCTGATGCGAGCTGCCGCAGGCCGCGCGAGACTCGTGCGCGGGCCGTCGGCTCGGAGATGTGGAGACGCTGGGCGACCTCGCCGTAGGAGAGCTCGTCGACGACGCGCAGCTGCACGGCCGCCTGCTGCTCGCTCGACAGGCGCCGGAACTCCTGGGCGACGACCGATCGCAGGTCGGCCAGGCCGGCGAGCTCGACGACGCGGGCGTGCTCGTCGGGCGTGATCTCCGGGACGCGCACGCCGAGCTTGTCGATCGAGCGCCGCTCGGCGATCCCGCGCCGCACGAAGTGGCTGAGCTTGTGGCGGGCGATGCCGTAGAGCCAGCCGCCGGCCTCCTCGGGGCTGTCGCCGCGAAAGCGCGAGCGGGTGCGCAGCGCCTCGGCGAACGTCTCGGCTGTCAGGTCGCGGGCGACCTCGACGTCGAACGTGCGCCGCGCGAAGAACACGAGCAGCCGCTCGGCGTGCTCGCCGTAGAACGCGCCGAAGTCGGCGGGCAGCGTGGTGGAGCGCGGTTGAGGATCGGGGGCCACGGGCACAGGGTCTCACCCACCATGTGCCACGAGCCCCCGATCCTGTGACGCGTGGCGCGTGGATGCACGGCGTCCGCGGCGCCAGCCCGCCACGCGACCGCTTGCCGATGCAACCAGCATCGGCTTCACGATCGCGCGCCGTCTGGCATCCACGGCCACCGCACCCCACGCATCACGGGTTACGCGTGCTGACGACCCTCAGGCGGCGACGGGAATCGAGCGGTTCTGGTTGAGGAACGTCGACGCGAGCCGGTCGCCCGCGCCGTCCAGGCGCAGGTCGGGGAAGCGGCGCAGCGTCTCCTCGAGCCAGATCTGCATCTCCAGGCGTGCGAGCCCGGCGCCCAGGCAGAAGTGCCGGCCGCCGCCGCCGAAGCCCTGGTGGGCGTTCGGGTCGCGGCGCACGTCGAAGCGGTGCGGATCCTCGAAGACCGACTCGTCGCGGTTGCCGGAGACGAACCAGAGCAGGACCTTGTCGCCCTCGGCGATCGGCTGCCCGGCGACCTCGGTGTCCTTCATCGCGGTGCGGCGCATGTAGGCGAACGCGGGGTGGTAGCGGACGAACTCCTCGATCGCCTGCTCGCGCGTGACCGCGCCGTCGCGGACGAGCGCGAGCTGCTCCGGATCCTCCAGCAGGCTGCGCATGCCCGAGGTGAACGTCGCGCGCGTCGAGTCGTTGCCCGCCACCATCAGCAGGAACCAGAACATGATCACCTGCTCGTCGGTGAGGTGCTCGTCGTCGACCTCGGCCTGCAGCAGCGCCGTCGTCAGGTCGTCCTGCGGGTGCGCCTTGCGCGCCTCGACGATCTGGTGGACGTAGCCGAAGACCTCCTGCAGCGCGACCCACGTGTCCTCGATGTCGACGACGACGCGCGGATCCTCGAAGGCCGTCGTGCGGTTCGTCCAGTCGACGAGCTTGAAGGCGTCCTCGCGCGGCACGCCGAGCATGTCGCCGATGACCATCGCCGGGACGTAGACGCCGACGTCCTGGACGAGGTCGAAGCGCCCGCTCGGGTTGCGCTCCAGCGCGCGGTCGTAGGCGCCGTTGATGATCGCGCGCATCCGCTCGGAGTGGTCCAGGGCGCGCTTGGGGGTGAACGCCCGCTGGACGAGCGCCTTCAGGCGGTCGTGGCGCGGCGGGTCCTGGGAGATCATCATCAGGCGCTGCAGCGCCAGCGGATCCTCCGGCGCACCGGGCGGCGGCGTCTCCATGAACTGGTTGACCGCGAGGATGCCGCCGCGCTCGGAGGAGAACGTCTCCCAGTCGCGCCCGACCCAGGCGATGTCCTCGTAGCGGGTGACCGACCAGAAGCCGGCCTCCCAGGGGAAGCCGCCGAGCGGGCTCCAGTGGACCGGCTGCTCGCGGCGCATCCGGCCGAACAGCTCGTGGGGCGGCCCGTCGTCCCAGAGCGACAGGTCGCTCAGGTCGACGCTCGCCAGGTCCTGCGCGGGGATCGTTGCCATGCGGGGTCTCCTCGGTCCGGAAGTGTGACAGTGTGTCACCCCCGGTGGATGGCCCGCAACCCGGGCGGGCGGGCCGGGTCGCTCAGCGCAGCAGCCCGGACTCGCGCGCCTCGTGGGTCAGCGCGTCGCGATGATCGGGATGCGCGATCGCGATCAGGGCCGCGGCACGCTGGCGCAGCGACAGGCCGCGCAGCTCGGCGATGCCGTGCTCGGTCACGACGTGGTCGACGGTGTTCTTCAGCGTCGTGACGACCGACCCGGGGGTGAGCTGCGTGCGGATCCGGCTGCGACCCTTGCTCGTCTGCGAGTGCAGCACGAGGAACGCCTGCCCGCCCTCGGAGTACATCGCGCCGCGCGCGAAGTCCGCCTGCCCGCCGCTGGAGGACCAGTAGCGCCCGGCGATCGTCTCCGAGGCGCACTGGCCCATCAGGTCGATCTCCGCGGTCGCGTTGATCGAGACGAAGTTCGGCTCGTCGCCGATGAGCATCGGGTTGTTGACCCAGTCGACGCCGAGCAGCTCGATGCCCTCGTTCCCGTCGAGCCAGTCGTAGAGGCCCTGGGTGCCGAGGCAGAAGGTGGCGACGTGCTTGTTGCGCCGATGGCGCTTGTGGGTTCCCGTCAGGACACCGCTCTCGACGAGGTCGATCACGCCGTCGCTGAGCAGCTCGGTGTGCAGGCCGAGGTTCTGGTGGCCCGACAGCGCCGCGAGGACCGCGTTCGGGATGCCGCCGATGCCGACCTGGATCGTCGCGCCGTCCGGCACGCGCTCGGCGATCAGCGCGGCGATCGCGTGGTCTGACGGCCCCGGGACCGCGGGCGGGACTGCGATCAGCGGATGGTCGCTCTCGCACCAGCCGGCGATCTGGCTGGCGTGGATCAGGGTGCCGCCGATCGTGCGCGGCATGCCGTGGCTGGCCTCGAGGAAGAACGGCGCACGCCCGACCATGCTGGCGACGTAGTCGGCGTTCGTCCCGAGGCTGAAGTAGCCGTGGCGGTCCGGCGGGCTGGCCGCCGCGAGCACGAGCGAGCACTTCGTCGTCTTCCGCAGCAGGGCCGGGACCTCGGAGAAGTGGTTGGGCACGAGGTCGCACTGGCCGGCCCAGAAGGCCTCGCGGTCGCCGGCGGCCAGGAAGTAGCTCACGTGGCGCAGGCGGTCGCCGAACGCGCCGCGGATGTAGTCGCGGGGGCGCAGCGGGTGCATCTGATGGATCCGCACGCCGGAGAGCCGCTCGTTGTTGGCCTCGAGCGTGTCCATCAGCAGGACGGGCTCGCCGTTGGCGATCGGCACGATGATGTCCGCGCCGTCGGGGATGTGCTCGAGGACGGCCTCCGGCGGGAGTGGCAGCGGGACGCTTGCGGCGGTCATGCGAACAGCCTCTCGATCTCGGCGCGGCGCGCGTCCGGGACGCTGCGCCACGCGGGGAAGTATCCGAAGCGCTCCTCGGCGGTCATCGCGGTGAAGCCCTCGTCCAGCAGCTCGAGCATGTCGGGCGTGACGAGCGACGGATGGGGGACCCCGCAGGTGCTCGCCAGGGCCAGCAGCTCGCCGCGCAGCGCGCGCACGTACGTGGCGCAGCGCTCGGACTTCGTCGCCGGGTCCAGCCCGCCGACGAGCCACGGGTTCTGCGTCGCGACCCCGGTCGGGCAGCGGCCGGTGTGGCAGCGCTGGGCCTGGATGCAGCCGATCGACATCATCGCCTCGCGTCCGACGTTGACCATGTCGGCGCCGAGGCCGAAGGCGAACAGCGCCGCGGCCGGCAGGCCGAGCTTCGCCGAGCCGATGAAGACGACGTCCTCGGTCATCCCGGCCTGCGCGAAGGTCGCGAACACGCGGCTGAAGCCGAGCTTGAACGGCATCGCGACGTGGTCGGCGAACGCCAGCGGCGCGGCGCCGGTGCCGCCCTCGCCGCCGTCGATCGTGACGAAGTCCGGGCCGCCGCCGGTGGCCTGCATGATGCGCACGAGGTCGTCCCAGAAGCGCTGCTGACCGACCGCCGACTTGATCCCGACCGGGAGCCCGGTCTCCGCGGCGAGCCGCTCGACGAACGCGACGAGCTCCTCGGTGTTCGCGAACGCCGAGTGGGTCGCCGGGCTCAGGCAGTCGCGGCCGGGCTCGACGCCGCGGATGCGCGCGATCTCCGGCGTCATCTTCGCCGCCGGGACGAGGCCGCCGACGCCGGGCTTGGCACCCTGGGAGAGCTTGATCTCCAGCGCGCGCACCGGCCCCTCGGCGATGCGCTCCTGCAGGCACTCGAGGCTGAAGCGGCCCTGCGCGTCGCGGCAGCCGAAGTACCCGGTTCCGATCTGGAAGATCAGCTCGCCGCCGTGCAGGTGGTGGGGCGCGAGGCCGCCCTCCCCGGTGTTCTGCAGGCAGGGCGCCGCGGCGGCGCCGCGGTTGAGTGCCTGGACCGCGTTGCCCGACAGCGCCCCGAAGCTCATGCCGCTGATGTTCACCGCCGAGGACGGGCGGAACGCGTGGCGCCGGCCGTGGCCGGCGCCGAGCACCTTGCAGCACGGCAGGAGGTTCTCCGGCGGCGCGCCGGTCGCGGTGCCCGTCGCGCGCGGCCACGGGCGGGCGGCCGGCTTGACGATGAAGTACCCGGGGGTGAACTCCATCTCGTTGTCCGAGCCGAAGCCGACGGTGTTGATCTCGTGCTTGGAGGAGGCGTAGATCCAGCTGCGCTCGTCGCGCGAGAAGGGCCGCTCCTCGTTGTTCGAGGTGACGATGTACTGCCGCAGCTCCGGGCCGACCTCTTCGAGGATGTACCGGAAGTGCCCGATCACCGGGAAGTTGCGCAGGATCGCGTGCCGGCGCTGGACGAGGTCGTACGCGACGACGCTCGCCAGCGCCACCGCGCCGGCCGCGGCGGCCCGCTCGCGCCGCCTCATCGCTGCGCGCGCCTCATCGCGCGTGATCGATCGGCCGCATCGCACCGCGGTTCATAGCGGATCGGGGCCGTGCGAGGTCACCGGGCCCTATCGTCGGCGGCGTGCTCGCCACCATCCTCGCGCTCGGCGCCCTGCTCGCGCCGGCGGCGCCCGCCGCCGTCCCCCCGCGCCCGCCGATCGCCTGGCACCCCATCCCGTTCAGCGCGCAGCGCCGGCGCGAGACGCGCGCGTACGCCCAGCGCCACTACGGCCTGAGCACCTACCGGCTCGTGCACCCGCGCGTGATCGTCGAGCACTACACCGAGAACGACAGCGTCTCGGCGACGTACAACACGTTCGCGCCCGACGTGCCCGACATCGAGCTGCACGAGCTGCCCGGGCTCTGCGCCCACTTCGTTGTGGCCCGCAACGGCACCGTCTTCCAGCTCGTCCCGCTCGGGCTCATGTGCCGGCACACCGTCGGCCTGAACTACACGGCGATCGGGATCGAGCACGTCGGCTTCTCCGAGCGCGAGATCCTCGGGAACGCGCGCGAGCTGCAGGCATCGCTGCGCCTGACCGCCTGGCTTCGCTGTCGCTACGGGATCGCCGTGCACAACGTCATCGGCCACGCCGAGAGCCTCAGCTCGCCCTACCACCGCGAGCGCGTGGCGCGCCTGCGCACGCAGACCCACGGGGACTGGACGCGCCCGAACATGCAGGTCTACCGCCGCGACCTCGCGCGGCTCGGCTGCTAGCGCGCGTCGGCGCGCACACGGGCGCGCGCCTCGCGGAAGCGGATCGCCTCGTAGGCGATCAGGGCGACGAGCACGGCGCTGACGCCCGCGACGCTCACCAGGGCGCTCGCGTGCAGCGCGAGCGGGATCAGCGCCAGGCAGACGATCGCCGCGACGAGGCGCTGGCGGTTCAGCGAGTGGACGTTGCGCAGGCGGAAGGCGATGTGCGCGGCGAGGTAGAGGGCGACGCCGCCGCAGAGCGCGATCGCGGGCACCGTCCTGAGCGTCAGCTCGGGATGCAGCAGCGCCTTCTTGAGCCCCAGCGCGAGCAGCACGATGCCGCTCACCATCGGCAGGTGCAGGTAGCTGTAGGAGTCGCGCGCCATCGCGTTGCGCGCCGCCCCGGTGGCCTCGCGCAGCTTGCGGCCCGCGACCACGGCGACGACGTCGAAGTACAGCCACCAGAGCGCGCCGACCGCGGCGATCCCGAGGATCGCGGCGAGGATCACGCGGACGCTGATCGTGCCGTGCGGGGCGCCCGCGCCGATCGCCACGATCGACTCGCCCAGCGCGATGATGACGATCAGGCCGTGGCGCTCGACGAAGTGGCCGGGAGAGACCTGCCAGCCGTCGGTGCCGGCGATCACCGGCCCGCCATAGTCGATCGCGATCGCAACCGCCCAGATCGCGAGCTGCGCAGGCCCGTGGAAGAGCGCGGCGACGAGGATGAGCGTCGCGCTGATCATCAGCGCCGGGCCCAGGCGGCGCACGACGCGGTTGACCTCCGGCGTCGCGCGGGTCGTGCGCTCGTAGACGACGAGGTGCAGCAGCCGGAACACGAAGTAGGCGGCCGCGAACGCGAGCTCGTTCGTCGTGAAGGCGGTCGGCACGGCCAGCGCGGCGACGAGCATCGCGGCCATCGCACCGAGGTAGGCGATGCGGATCGCGCCCTCGTCGACGTCGACGGCGTTCGTCAGCCACGCGTAGCCCGTCCAGCCCCACCACAGCAGCGCGAGCATCAGCAGCGCGCGGATCAGGCCGTGGCCGGTCGGGTCGGCCGCCAGCAGGGCGGTCACCTGGGTGATCGCGAGCACGAACACGAGGTCGAAGAACAGCTCCAGCGGCGTGACCGCATGGTCGGCGTCAACCGGCGCGGTGAGCTCCGCGTCGGCCAGCGCCTCGGCGGCCGCGGTGGCCTCGCTCGTGCTCATCGACGACCGATCTTGCCACACGCGCCGAGGCGTCCTGCGCCCGAGGGCCGGTACCGTGGCGCCGTGGGCGACCGGATCACCTTCCTGGGGCACTCGACGGTCCTGCTCGAGCTCGACGGCGCGCGGCTCCTGACCGACCCGGTGCTGCGCGCACGGGTGCTGCACCTGCGCCGCCACGGCCCGGCCCCCGCGCCCGAGGCGCTGACGGGGCTCGACGGCGTCCTGATCTCCCACCTGCACGGCGATCACTTCGACCCGCCCTCGCTGCGGCTGCTCGACCGGTCGACGCCCGTCGTCGTGCCGCGCGGCGCCGGGCCGACGACGCGCGGGCTCGGCTTCACGACGGTGCACGAGGTCGATGCCGGCGGCGTCGTCGAGCTCGCCGGCGTCCCCGTGCGCGCCGTGCCGGCCGACCACGACGAGCGCCGCTGGCCGCGCTTCGGGCCGACCGCCACGCCGCTGGGCTTCGTCGCCGGCAGCGCGCGCACCGTCTACTTCGCCGGCGACACCGACGTCTTCGACGGCATGCGCGAGATCGGCGCGGCCGGCGTCGACGTGGCGCTGCTGCCGGTGTGGGGCTGGGGTCCGACGCTCGGGCCCGGCCACATGGACCCCGCGGGCGCGGCGCAGGCCGCCGCCCTGCTGCGGCCGCGGATCGCCGTTCCGATCCACTGGGGGACGCTCTACCCCGTCGGCGTGCACCGCGTCCGGCCCAAGGCGCTGGCGCTGCCGCCGCGCATGTTCGCCGCGCGCGCGGCGCGGCTGGCGCCGGACGTCGACGTGCGGATCCTGCGCCCGGGCGAGGCGCTCGACGTCGAGGACGCCGCTACGACGCCGGCGCGCGCATCGCCGCCCGCACCCAGGCGATGAACACGAGCTGGAACGGCAGGCGCGCGTAGAGCGACAGCGGGGCGCCGGGCACGGCGCGGAAGTCCTCCGCGTACAGCGCCATGTTGACGTTCGCGGGGAAGACGGCGAGCAGGGTGGCGATCGTGAACCGGCCGCCGGCACGGCGCACGGCCGGGTCGGGGCACATCAGCGCCAGCCCGCCGGCGATCTCGGCGACGCCGCTGGCGGCGACCAGCTCCTCGTGGCGCGGCAGCCACCTGGGCATGATCCGCAGGTAGAAGCCGGGGGAGACGAAGTGCATGACACCCGCGAAGACGAAGAACGGGCCGCACAGCGGTCGGATCAGTCGCATGTCCGGCGCACCCTACGTGGTGATCGCGGATAGCGTTGGCCCATGAGCGCCACGGAGATGAAGTGCGCGGCCGGCCTGGCCTACCGCGAGGCGGTGCCCGCCGGTGAGCCGCAGGGGACGCTGCTGTGCGTCCACGGCTACCCGGAGTCCTCGCACATGTGGAGCGCCGTGCTCCCCGCGGCCGCTGCCGCGGGGTGGCGGGCGCTGGCCCCCGACCTGCCGGGCTTCGGCGACTCGCCGCTGGCGGGCGGCGACGGCTCCTGGGAGCGGCACGTCGCCGCGCTCGCGGCCTTCCACGCCGAACTGGACCTCGGCGCCGTCGCGCTGGCCGTCCACGACTGGGGCGGCCTGATCGGCCTGCGCTGGGCCTGCGACGAGCCGGCCGCGATCCGCGCGCTCAGCATCAGCGACACCGGCTTCTTCGCCGACGGCAGGTGGAGCGGCCTGGGTGAGGCGCTGCGCGCGCCCGGCCAGGGCGAGGAGCTCATCGCCGGCATGTCGGAGGAGGGGTTCGCCGGGATGCTGGGCGCGATCTCGAAGATGACGCCCGCGGCGATCGCCGACTACTGGAAGGCATACGGCGACGACGAGCGCCGCGCCGCGCAGCTGGAGCTCTACCGCTCGGGCGACTTCGAGAAGCTCGAGCCCTACGCGGGGCGCCTCGCGGCGCTCGGCGTGCCGACGTTGCTGCTGTGGGGCGGCGACGACCCGTTCGCGCCGGTCGCCGGCGCCCACCGCTTCCTCGAGGAGATCCCGGGCTCGCGCCTGGAGATCGTCGCGGGGACCGGCCACTTCGTCTTCGACGACGCCCCCGAGGAGACCGCGCGGATCCTCGTCGAGTTCCTCGGCACGCTCTGAGCGCGCCGGGGCTCAGCCGAGCTCGAACTCCTCCTCGCCGAGCGACAGCACCGCCGGCTCGGTGCCGCCCGCGCGGGCGGTGATCGCCAGCGGCGTCCGCGGGTCGGTCGTCTCGAAGACGGCCATCGCGACGTTCTGGCCGCCGAGCAGGTCGGCGAGCGCCCCCACGGCTTCGACGAGGTGCTCCAGGCCCCCGATGGTGCCGGCGACCTCGCCGGTGGCGGCGTCCACCTCGAACGGCGGCAGCCGCCGCACGTCGGGGAGCGCGGGCGCCTCGACGCCGAGCTCGAGGCCGTGCGGCAGCTGCACGACCCGGTCGCCGAGGTCCACCTCCACGGGGGCGAAGCGCTCGCAGTCGACGACGGCCGGCCCCACGCCCGGGTCGCGTTCGACGACGGCGACGGTGCGCAGCGCGCCGGAGCGGTGCAGGAAGTCGCGCAGCAGGGCCACGGTCTCGTCGAGCGCGCCCACCGAGGCGACGATCTCGGCGGCCTCTCCGGGTGGGAGGTCGGTCATGGCGCGACCGTAGTACATCCGGCCGTTCGCTCCTATGGACCAAAAACCGGTAAAGCTACAAACGCGCGGAACCCGGCGCAGGATCGCCCTCAGGCGTCCACGGCCCGCTGGACGCGCTCAAGCATCGATCCCGCCCGCGCGATACCCGCAATGGGCGCCCGTTCCCCCGCCCGTCATCCGTGATGCCCGACACCGACACGCAGCCCACCGCGCCCTCTGCCGGCCTCACGCCGGCGACGCGGCTGCTCGTCGTCGAAGGGCGCCCCGGTGACGCGCACCGCGTCGTCGCGATGCTCGAGGACGCCCACCTCGTGCTCGACGTGCTGGCGGCCGGCCGCCTGAGCGACGCGCTCGACGAGCTGCTCGACGCCCCGATCGACGCGGTCCTGCTCGCCGCTCCCGAGGACGGCTCCGACGTGCTCGACACCGTCGGCCAGCTGCACGCCGTGGCGCTCGACGTCCCGATCGTGCTGCTCAGCGCCGACGACGACCAGGACGCCGCGCTGCGCGCGATCCGCCGCGGCGCGCAGGACGTCCTCTTCCGCGACGAGCTCAGCGGCGAGCGCCTCGTGCGCGCGCTCGGGTTCGCGGTCGAGCGCGAGCGCGTGGACACCGAGCTCACGCGCCAGGCGCTCCACGACGCCCTCACGAGCCTCCCGAACCGCGTCCTGCTGCGCGATCGCCTCGCGCAGGGCCTCGGCCGCCTCGGGCGCCACGACGGCGCGATCGCGCTGCTGGTCCTCGACCTCGACGGCTTCAAGGCCGTCAACGACCGCCTCGGCCACGACGCGGGCGACCGACTGCTCGTCGACGTCGCGCGGCGCATCATGGGCGTGCTGCGCAGCGGCGACACCGCCGCGCGCTTCGGCGGGGACGAGTTCGTCGTGCTCTGCGAGGACGTCGGCGGTGAGCACGAGGCCGTCAACGTCGCCGAGCGCATCGCCGCCGCGCTGAGCGAGCCGTTCGCGGCCGGCGGCGGCGCCGAGGACGTCGAGATCCGCGCGAGCATCGGGATCGCCCTCGCACGCGGCGCGGGCGTGCGGCCCGAGACGCTGCTGCGCGACGCGGACTCCGCGATGTATCGCAGCAAGCAGCGCGGCGTCGCCTACGAGGTCTTCGACGACGACATGCGCCGGCGCGCGAGCCATCGCATCGGCCTGGAGTCCGATCTGCGCCGCGCGCTCGACGAGGGCGAGTTCACCCTCCACTACCAGCCGATCTTCCAGCTGACGTCCGGGTCGATCACCGCCTGCGAGTCGTTGCTGCGCTGGCGGCACCCGACGCGCGGCCTCGTCACTCCGTCCGAATTCCTCGAGGTCGCCGAGGAGTCCGGCCTGATGCTCCCGCTCGGCGCGTGGGCGATCTCCTCCGCCGCCCGTCAGGCGGCGCTGTGGGCGATCGACCGGCGCGACACCGGCCCGGTCACCGTCTGCATCAACCTCAGCCCGCGCCAGGTCCTGCACCCCGAGACGGTCGCGGTCGTGGCCGCGGCGATCGAGCAGTCCGGCGTCGCGGCCGGCGCCCTGTGCCTCGAGTTCACCGAGGCGGCGGCGATGGCCGATCTGGACCGCGCCGGGCGCGTGCTCGGCGGCCTCAAGAGCCTGGGCGTGAAGCTCGCGATCGACGACTTCGGCACGGGGCACTCCTCGCTGCGCCTGCTCGAGCAGCTGCCGGTCGATGCGATCAAGATCGACCGCTCGTTCACCACGGGCATGGCTGACAGCAACGAGGAGGCGGCGATCGTCGCCGCCGTGATCGGGCTGGCGCACGCCTTCGGGCTGACCGCGGTCGCCGAGGGCGTCGAGCAGCTCTCCCAGGTCGACCGCCTGCGCGCGCTGGGCTGCGACGGTGCCCAGGGCCGGTACTTCGCAGCCCCGCAGCCCTCCTCGGAGCTCACGGGCCTGCTCGTCGCGCTGGCCTGACAAGGCGCGCTCAGCGCACCAGGAACTGCGCGCGCTCGATGCGCTTGCCGACCGTCTCGCCCCAGGCCGCGCCGCGCGCCTGCTCGCGCACCCGCCGCGCAGCCGAGGCATGGTCGTAGTGCACGCGCCGCTGCTGGACGGTGCCGTCGTCGTCGAGCAGGGCGTACGCGGCGCGCGGGTTGCCGTCGAACGGCATGCCGACGCTGCCGGGGTTGACGATCTCGACCCCCGCCGCGCCGACCCGCTGGAAGGGCAGGTGCGTGTGGCCGACGTAGATCCGCGCCTCGCCGACGCCGGCCAGCAGCTCGTCGTCCTCGGGCTGGGGTTCGGGCAGGAAGGACCGCACGTCGGAGACGGGGGAGCCGTGCCAGGCGCGCCCGCTGACGGCGCCGGCGTCGAGCGCGACGCTCTCGGGCAGCTCGGCGAGGCGGGCGGCGACACCCGCGCCGAGCGTCTCCGAGCACGAAGCGATCGCGCCCTGGACGACCGGGTCGTCGGGGGCGCTCGCGGGCTGCGCGGTCCAGCGCTCGCCGTTCCCGCGGATCCAGGTCGCGCCCTCCAGCGACTCGAGCAGCGCGAGGGTCTCGTTCGGCCAGCCGCCGAACAGCGTGTAGTCCCCGCCGAGCAGGAAGCCGTCCGCGCCGCGGTCGGCCGCGTCGGCCAGCACGGCCTGCAGGGCGGGGAGGTTGCCGTGGACGTCGTAGAGCAGTGCCAGCATGGGCGCGTGCGAATCTACCGCTCGTGCCCTTCGCGCTCCACGGTCCGACGCTGACCCTGCGCCCGCCGGAGCCCGCCGATGCGCCCGCGCTGCTCGACCTCGCGTCCGATCCGCGGGTCACGCAGTGGTTCTCGTGGGGCCCGTACGCGTCGATCGACGAGCCGCTGGCCTACATCGAGCGCTGCGCCCGGCAGCGCGCCCGCGCCGAGCACCTCGACCTGCTGATCGTCCACCGCGAGCGCGGCCCGGCCGGCATCACCGGGCTGAGCGAGGTCTCCCTGCGCGACGCGCGCTGCATGGTCGGCACGTGGTTCGGCCGCGCGTTCTGGGGCAGCGGCGCCAACCGCGAGGCCAAGGCGCTGATCGCCCACCTCGCCTTCGAGCTGCTCGGCATGCGCCGCCTCGGCGCCTATTCGAACCCCGCGAACGAGCGCTCGACGCGCGCCCTGCTGGCCGTCGGCTTCACCCAGGAGGGGCTGCTGCGCGAGTGGCATCGCCATGGCGCGCAGTGGAACGACGTGCGCGTCTTCGGGCTCCTGCGCGCGGAGTGGGCGGCGGGCGACCTGGCGCGCGTCCCCGTGGAGGTCGACGGCGCCCCGCCGCCCGGCTTCGCTGCCGGATGACGGAACCTTCCGGCGGGCGGATGGTTGGTAGGGTCGGGCGACCTGCAGGACAGCTCTGCGTCGCGTCGTGCCCGAGTTCCTCGACACACCCACTCGCACCGCGAAGCCGCGAGCCCAGGGGGTGACGCACATGATCGACACCGGCCTCTCGGCGCAGGATGCCGAGGGCGCGATGTGCTCGATCGCCGACTACGTCGACGTCGTGCGGCTCGGCTGGGGCACCTCGTACGTCACGCGCGACCTGCACGCCAAGCTCGACGCCTACCGCGCGCACGGCGTCCCGGTGATGCTGGGCGGCACGCTCACCGAGCTCGCCTGGCTGCAGGGCCGGATCCCCGAGCTGCGCGCCTGGCTGGCAGAGCTCGGGATCGTCCACGTGGAGGTCTCCAGCGGGGTCGTGCCGATCCCGCCCGCGGAGAAGCTCGCGCTGATCACGGACTTCGCGCGCGACCACACGGTGTTCGCCGAGATCGGCGAGAAGGACCCGAACGCCCTGCTCGCCCCCTACCGCTGGGTCCAGCTGATCCGCGAGGCGCTCGATGCAGGCGCGACGCAGGTGGTCTGCGAGGGCCGCGCCTCCGGCGATGCCGGCATGTACCGCCCCGACGGCGAGGTGCGTACCGGCCTGGTCGACGAGATCATCCACGAGGTCGACCTGGACCGGCTGATCTTCGAGGCTCCGCAGCGCCACCAGCAGATCTGGTTCATCGAGCACTTCGGGACCAACGTCAACCTCGGCAACATCCACACGTCCGACGTCATCTCGCTCGAGACGCTGCGCCTCGGCCTGCGCGCGGACACGCTGAAGCTCTTCCACGGCGACGGCTTCCCCGAGCGCGCACCCGAGGACGCGGCACCCACCTCGTCGTGATCCTGCTGGCCCGCCACGGCGAGACGGCCGACAACCGGCCGCCGCAGCGTTTCATGGGATCGCGCGACACGCCGCTGACCGGCGTCGGTCGCGGGCAGGCGCGGGCGCTCGCGGTGCTCGTCGCGCCGCGCGCACCGGTCGCGATCTGGGCCAGCTCCCGCGCCCGCGCCCGCGTGACCGCGGAGATCGTCGGCGACGCGCTCGGGCAGACGGTGCAGATCGACCCGCGGCTCGACGAATCCCACCGCGGCACCTGGGAGGGCCGGCTCGTCGAGGACATCGCCCGCGAGGAGCCGGAGCGGTGGGCGGCATGGCGGCGCGCGGGAGCGGACTTCCGCTTCCCGGGCGGGGAGTCGCTCGCCGAGCACCAGGCGCGCGTGCTGGACGCGCTCGCCGAGGTGGCGGCGGGACCGCTCCCGGCGCTCGTCGTCTGCCACGGCGGGACGATCCGCTGCGCGGTCGCCGCGACACGGCCCGCCGGGCTCGACGGGTTCCACGACGTGGACGTGCCGAACGGCGGCCTGATGGAGCTCGATGAGGCGATCCTGGCGGGCGCGCGATGAGCCGCCCGGCCGTGCTGCTCACCGGCGTCGGGAAGCGCTACGACATCGTCAGCGCGTTCGCCGAGCACGCGCTCGTCGTCGCCGCGGACCCGAGCCCGCTCGCGCCGGCGCGCTACGCGGCGCACGCCGCGCTCGTGCCGCCGCGGATCGACGACCCGGCCTACGTCCCGTTCCTGCGCGACGCCGTGGAGCGGTACGGCGCCTGCGTCGTCCTGCCGCTGACCGACCTCGACATCGAGGTGCTGGCCGAGTCCGACCTGCCGGCGCTCGTGCCCTCCGCGGAGATCGCCCGCGCGACCTACGACAAGTACGAGACCCACCACCTGCTGCTGCGCCACGGCCTGCCGAGCCCGCCGACGGTGCTCCCGGAGGAGGAGCCCGCGAGCTACCCGGTGATGGTCAAGCCGCGCCGCGGCTCCGGGGCGCGCTCGATCCATCCCGCCGCCGACCGCGAGCAGAAGGACTTCTTCGTGCGCTACGTCGACGAGCCCGTGATGGTCCAGCAGCTGATGGACGGGCCCGAGTTCTCGATCGACATCCTCTGCGACCTCGACGGGCGCTGCCTGAACGCCATCCCGCGCACGATGATCGAGTCGCGCGGCGGCGAGTCGATCAAGGGCACCGTGATCGACGATCGCGAGCTGATCGAGCTCGGGCGCGACGTCGCCGAGGCGCTCGCGGTGCGCGGCCCGTGCACCGTGCAGGCGTTCCGCGACCGCACGTCGGGGCTCGGCATCACCGACGTCAACACGCGCTTCGGCGGGGCGTTCCCCGGCCCGATGTACGCGGCGCTGCCGGGGCGCACCTACCCGGAGCTCATCGTGCGCATGGCGACGGGCGAGCGGATCGCGCCGCACGTCGGCGAGTTCAACGCCGGCATGACGTTCACGCGCTGGTACTGGCAGGTCGAGCTGGACGAGGAGCTGCGCCCGACCGGGCGCGACATCGTGGCCGGCGGCCCGCGCGCTCCGCGGCGCGACGGCCGCTAGTGGATCTGTCCGGAAGTCCCGTGGGGTATCCGGCGGATGCATCGTCGTTCGTGGCAAGGACGCAGGGAGGGGGCAATGCCGGCGGCATTGCCCCGACCGAGGACGA
>DATCDC010000041.1:0-3068 GCA_036510915.1 Solirubrobacteraceae bacterium
CGACGTGACGCGCAATCCCGAGCATCAGGCGTTCGGCGCGGGCGGCCGGCACTTCTGCCTGGGGACGGCGCTCGCCCGGCTGGAGCTGAGGATCCTGCTCGAGGAGACGCTCGCCCGCTACCCGCAGATGACGCTCGACGGTACGCCGGCGTACGTCGTCTCGCCGTTCGTCAACCAGCTCAAGACGCTGCCGGTGCGCCTCGGCGCCTGAGCGCCGCGCGTCCGGTCGCGCTCAGGTTTTTCGGCGCTCCACCCGATACAGGGGGAACCCCGGCGTCGCCACGGGGGGATTACTTCGGGCGACGCCGGGCGTCCCACCCCAAGTGTGACGCCTGCTCACGATGGCGGCGAGTGAACTTCGTGCCCAGCGGCCGCGCGGTAGGTTCCGCGGCATGCCCTCCGTCCTCGTCACCGGTGCCGCCCGCGGGATCGGCCGCGCCATCGCCCTGCAGCTCGCCGCCGACGGCTGGGAGGTGCATGCGGGCGTCCGGCGGCCCGCCGACGGCGAGGCGCTCACCACCGCCGCCGGCCCCGGGGCGCGCGTGGCGCCGGTGCTGCTCGACGTCACCGACGCGGCGCAGCTCGCGTCGCTGCCGGACGCCCTGCCCGAGCGTCTCGACGCGCTCGTCAACAACGCCGGGATCGCCGTGGGCGGCCCGGTGGAGGGCATCGGGCTCGACGCACTGCGCCACCAGCTCGAGGTCAACGTGGTCGGGCCGGTCGCGGTCGCGCAGGCGGCGCTGCCCGCCCTGCGGGCGGCACGCGGGCGGATCGTCTTCATCTCCTCGATCGGGGGACGCGTCACGTCGCCGATGCTCGGCGCCTACTCCGCCTCGAAGTACGGCATCGAGGCGCTGGCCGACGCGCTGCGGGTCGAGCTGCGGCCCTGGGATGTCAAGGTCGCGCTCGTCGAGCCCGGTGCGATCGACACCGACATGTGGCGCGGCGCGATGGACACCGCGGATGCGACGGAGGCCTCGCTGACCCCCGAGCACCGCGACCTGTACGCCGCCCACCTGAAGGGGATGCGGGGTTTCATCAAGCGCGCGCAGAAGCAGACGATCCCACCGCAGAAGGTCGTGGACGTCGTCCTGCGCGCGCTGACGAGCGACCGCCCGCGGGCGCGCTATGTCGTCGGCACCGACGCGCGCGTGCAGCTCGCGATGAGCACGGCGCTCCCGACCCCGGCGATGGACGCGGCGGTGGGGAAGCTCATGGGCCTGGGGCGGCCGGACTGAGCGGCCGCGGCGTCCCGTAGCCTGGGGACGTGGACGCCGTCGACCGCCTCGCAGTGCTGGAGGATCTCGCCGTCGAGGCCGGCGCGATCGCCCTGGCGGCCTTCACCGACGGCGTCGGTGCGGTGCGCATCAAGCGCGGCCCGCATGATCTCGTCACCGACACCGACGAGCTCGTCGAGCGCCTGATCGCCGAGCGTCTCGCCGCGCTGTGCCCCGACGACGGGTTCACGGGGGAGGAGTCGACGAGCGAGCGGCCCTCGCGCTCGGGCTTCACGTGGACCGCCGACCCGGTCGACGGGACCTGGAACTTCGCCGCCGGCATCCCGCAGTGGTGCGTCGTCATGGCCTGCGCCGACGCGCACGGCCCGCTGGCGGGGATCACGTTCGACCCGGTGCGCCGCGAGCTGTGGGCCGCGGCGCGCGGCGCCGGGCTGCGCCTCAACGGCGAGCCCGTCGGCCCGCGGCCGGTGCGGCCGGTCGCCGACTCCACCTGGGCGGCGGCGCTCGGCGCGGCGTTCCGCCAGCCGCGCTGGCAGCGCCTGATGGGGACGATCGGACCCATCCGGCTGATGGGCAGCCTCGGCCTGGACCTCGCCTGGACCGCCGCAGGGCGCTACGACGCGCTCGCCTACACCTGCAGCCAGAACCCGTGGGACGTGTGGGCCGGGACGGTCATGGCGCTCGAGCAGGGCCTGGACGTCTGGCGCGACGAGCCGGCGCGGCTGATGACCGTGCTGCCCCAGGGCTGGCGCGGCGAGCTGCGCATCGACGAGGCCTGAGAACCGGCCGGCCCGCGCGCCCGCCTGCGCGACACTGCAGGGGTGAGCCGCTCGTTCCTCACCCACGACGGCGCCCTGATCGCAGTCCAGGCGCTGCTCGTCGTCCTGCCCGGCGCGGGTGTTCCCGCCTGGGCGGCGCGCCTGCGCCGCGGCGCCTGGGCGCTCGTGCTGCCGCTGTCGATCGTCGTCGTGATCGCGGCGATCGAGCTGATCCCGGACACGGCGAACGGGCTCACGTGGCTGGCGCTGATCGCCGTCCCGCTGCTCGCCGGCGCGGCGCTCGGCTGGGCGATGCGCGGCTCGCGCCCGTGGCTCGCCGCGCTCGCGGCGCTGCTGCTCGCGGTCGCGTGGAACGACCAGGGCGGCCTGGCGGGGCAGAGCGCCACGCTTGCCCTCGAGGCGCTCAGCTGCGTCACGCTCGGGCGGCTGCTGGCCGGCGTCGCGCCCGTGCGCCTGCTGAAGCTCGGGATCGTCGTGATGGCGGTCGTCGACGCGATCCTCGTCTTCAGCCACGGGCTGCACGCGCCGAACGCCGTGCTCAACGCGGCCGTGCCCGGGCCGGGCCTGCCGCAGCTGCAGTTCGTCCAGCTCGGTGACGTGAGCTTCGGCTACGGCGACCTGTTCGTGGCGGCGGTGCTCGGCGCGGTGCTCGCCGTCGAGGGCCGTCGCGCCGCGCCGGTCGCGCTGCTGACGTTCGTGCTGGCGGCCGCGTTCGACCTGCTGTTCCTCGTGACCAACGAGCTGCCCGCGACCGTTCCGGTGGCCTGCGCGATGCTGCTCAGCGACGCCTCGCGCCTGCGCCGGCCCGCCGCGCGGCCATCACCCGATGTGGTCGATGACACCGGCGCCCGTGCCGTGGTGTCCTAGCTCGGCATCGCTCACACAACGATCGGAGGAAGCATGAGCAACGAGTCGCGGGTCACCGGTTGGTGGGTCTTCGCCGGGATCCTGCTGGCGATCGCGGGTGTCCTGAACATCATCTGGGGCATCGGCGCGATCAGCGACGCGAAGTTCTTCATCGCTGATCAGAAGTACATCATCAGCAGCCTGC
>DATCDC010000042.1:0-9917 GCA_036510915.1 Solirubrobacteraceae bacterium
TCGGCGGCGACCGGCTCCGCGAGCTCCGCGATCCGCAGCCGCAGATCCGGGATCAGCCGGCCGAGCTCACCGCCGAGCGTCCCGACGTCCTCGCGCAGCTCGTCGGGCGTGCTCCCGCGCACGAGCTGGTCGAGCGCCTCGACGAACGGCCTGTAGGGGGTCTGGACCACGGCGTCGCAGGCGCCGTACAGGACCAGCACACCGTCGCCTGCGACCTCCCGCGCGAACTCGCGCACCAGCCGGCTCTTGCCGGAGCCGGCCTCACCGCCGAGCAGTGCGATCCGGCGGCTCTCGCCCCGAGCGCTCGGGACGAGTGTGCGCAGCATCGCCAGCTCGGCTGTGCGCCCGACGAACGGCGACGACGGGGACAGGCGAAGGGGGCCGGGGAGCTGTGGCATGTGCGCAGTCGGGCGGTGGTCAATCCTGATTATCGCCCGCCGCGGGTGCCCGCGGGAAATCCTTCGAAGCCAGGTCAGGACCGGTCATGACAGGCGGTGTCGGCGCGCCTACGCTCGCCGTGGCGAATGTGACGGCGAACGGCGCCGCCCGGGCCACGTGACAGGAGGCACCTGTGACCACCATGACCTCAGCCGCCGGGGCTGCCCGGCGCGAACTCGGCCCCACGCTCGACGGCCGCCTGGTCGGCTTCGACGACAGCGACTACGACGCGGCGCGCACCGTCTTCAACGCGATGATCGACCGCCATCCGGCCGTCGTCGCGTACTGCGCGAGCACCGACGACGTCGCGGCGACGATCGCGTTCGCGCGCCGTCACGACCTCCCGCTCGCGGTCCGCGGCGGCGGCCACAACGGCGGCGGCCTGGGCGTCTGCGACGACGGGGTCGTGCTCGACCTCTCGTCGCTCGACAGCGTGGAGGTCGACCCCGGCACCCGCACCGTCCGAGTCGGCGGCGGGGCGACCTGGAACACGGTCGACGCCGCGACGCACGAGGCCGGCCTGGCGACCCCCTCGGGGATCATCTCGACGACCGGCGTCGGCGGCCTCACGCTCGGCGGCGGCATCGGCCACCTCTCGCGCAAGCACGGCCTGACGATCGACAACCTGCTCGAGGCCGACGTCGTGCTGGCCGACGGCACCGCGGTGCGCGCGAGCGCGGACGAGAACTCCGACCTGTTCTGGGCACTGCGCGGCGGCGGCGGGAACTTCGGCGTCGTGACGTCGTTCCGCTTCCGGGCGCATCCCGTCTCGATCGTGCAGACCGGCCCGACGTTCTGGCCGATCGAGCAGACCCCCGAGGTCATGCGCTGGTACCGCGAGTTCCTCCCTGCGGCGCCGCGCGAGCTCAACGGCTTCTTCACGACGATGACCGTCCCGCCCGCGGACTTCCTGCCGGCGGAGCTGCACATGCGCAAGGTCTGCGGCGTGATGTGGTGCGGCCTGGGTTCGGAGGAGCGTGTCGCCGAGCTCACGGCGCCCGTCCACGACGTCGGGACGCCGCTCCTGCACGGCATCGCGCCCGCCCCGTTCCCCGCGCTGCAGAGCCTGTTCGACGGGTTCTACGCGCCAGGGCTGCAGTGGTACTGGCGGGCGGACTTCGTGCGCGAGCTGCCCGACGCCGCGATCGAGCGCCACGACGCGTTCGCCGAGCGCATGCCGACGCTGCACTCGGCGATGCACATGTACCCCATCGACGGGGCGGTCCAGGATGTCGGAGCGTCGGAGACGCCGTTCGCCTACCGCGACTGCAACTGGGCCGAGGTCATCGTGGGCGTCGACCCCGACCCGGCAAACGCGGAGCTCGTGCGCGACTGGACGGTCGACTACTGGGATGCCACCCACCCGTACTCGGCGGGCGGCGCGTACGTCAACTTCATGATGGACGAGGGGCAGGAGCGCATCCGCGCGACGTACGGGCCGAACTACGACCGGCTCACCGGGATCAAGGCCACCTACGACCCGGAGAACGTCTTCCACGTCAACCAGAACATCGCGCCCGCGAGCTGACCGGCCGGCCGCCCGGTTTGCGCCCGCCCGCCCCACCGGGCGGCCAACGCCGTCTTCAGCGAGTCTTCAGGTTCCGGCACCACCCTCGGATGCGTGTCAGATCGTGAACGCTCCCGCCGGCTGCTGATCAAGCGGACCCTGTACGCCTCCGGCGCCCTCTTCGGGGCGCTGTTCGTGCTGCTGAGCGCGCAGATGGTGCTCGGCCGCGACCCGGCGCTCGGCTCCGGGCGGCGGGCCGCCGCCTCGACGCAGACCGCGCAGGTCCGCCGCAGCTCGGGCTCCGGGAACGAGCGCTCGATCGTCGACCGGGTCCTGAGCCTCGCGACGAGCGCGCTCAGCGGCAACGACCGGGGGGCCTCCTCGTCCTCCGGCGGCGGCTCCGCCCACACGCAGCCCCGGCAGCAGGCGCCCGCGCCCGTTCAGAGCTCGACCTCCTAGAGGACACTAGCTCGACGGCACGCCGGGCACGACCGCGCCGCCGCTCCAGGTGACCGATGCGAACGGACTCGTGCACGGCACCACGAGCCGGTAGGCGCGCAGGCTCGGCTGGACCGTGTTGGCGTAGTTCGTGACGAGCGCGCGCAGCTGCGGCCGCGGCGCGACGCGGACGGCATAGCCGGCGCGCTGCACGAGGCCGCCGTCGCGCACGAGCGCGCCGCGCCGCGGGAACCACTCGGTCAGCTCCAGCCGTGCCCCGAACGGGCAGACCGAGCGCAGCGCGACGCCGTCGGCCGCGGCCGTGTAGCGCCAGCTGCCCGCCACCTGCCCCCCGCCGGCCGACTGCCAGACGCCGGACAGGTCGACGCCGCCCGCGAGCTGGCGCGCCGACGTGGCGCGCGGCTGGTAGCGCGTCCCGCCGACGACGAGCACCGGGCCGCCGGACGGCGAGTTCTGGGCCGGCTTCCCCGGGCGGGACACCGGGCCCGGACGCTCGGGCAGCTGCTCGCGCCAGGCGCCGCCGACGAGTCGCAACGCCCGCACGAGGCCCGCGTCGCTGCGCGGGTCGGAGGTATGGTCGCGGCGGGTGCGCAGCGCGATCCACGACAGCCCCGAGCGGCGCGTCACGAGGTGGATGCCGGGGTCGGTGAACGACGCCGCGTCGATCTCCGCCGGCAGGCCCAGCCGCGGCGCGCCGGGCGAGGGCAGCTCCGCGCGGGCCATCTGGATGAAGGCCAGCGCCAGGCCCGTGCTGCCGGTGACCGAGTAGTAGTGATCGAAGCCCGCGAGCTGGTCGTTCCCGCTCGGGATGACCTGCAGCTCGCCGCCGCGCAGGCGCGCGTCGAGCGCGGCGAGCTGGACGTCCGCCACGCGCCGCAGCCGCGCCGCCAGCAGCGGATCGGTGTCGGCATACAGCGCCGCCCCGGTCGCGGCCGCGTACAGCGAGGCGCCGTTCGCCCACGCCTGGCCCTGCCCGCGCCCGGACCAGGAGACGTCGCCGTCCGGGCCGGTCGCGCCGAGCAGGCCCCAGAGCGCACGGCGCGCCAGGCGCCTGAGCGCGACCGGGGCGCCGGCGCCCGCCAGGCGCGTGGCGCGCACGACCCAGGCGGTGCACAGCGCCGCGTAGGCGAGCGGCCGCGTTCCCTTGTCGCTGATGATGGTCGCCGGCTCGCTCGCGCGCCCCGGGATGTCGACGTGACCGACCTCGGGGACGGACGCCGGGATCGACGTGAGGAAGCGCAGCGCCGAACGCCGCAGTCCGGCGGGATCGTGCAGCCGCGTGTGGAGCACGTGGCTGTGCAGCCCGGTGCGCACGAGCTCGAGGTTCAGGACGGCGTCGGCGACCTTGTAGTTGTCGAAGCAGGCCGGGCTCTGGTAGCAGCGGTCGGCGGCGGTCGCGATCCCCGCGGCGTGGAGACGCCCCCACAGGAGCGCCCTCCCGCGCAGCGCGCCGCCCTCGCCGACGAGCAGGTCCTCGAGGTGCCCGGCGAGCAGCATCGCCAGCGGCCAGCGCAGGATCACCGTGCTGCCCGAGCCCTGCGCGAGCGTGCGGCGCGCGAGCGTCAGGCGCCAGCTGCCGTCGTCGGCCGACGTCGTCGCGCCCCCGGCGGTGGTCCCCGAGGGCGTCGTGGCGGGCGTCGTGGTCGGCGTGGTCGTCGACGCGCCGGTCACGGGGGCGAGGACGTCCCGGATCGTCGCGGTCTGCGAGGGCCGCGCCGGCTGCTGGCCGTCCTCGTCGGCGCGCGCGAGCGCGACGTACGCCAGCGAGGGCAGGCCCTCGCCGCCGACGACGCGGCCGGTCCAGTCCGCGAACAGCCCGGTCTCGCGCTGGCGCGTGGCGACGCTCTGCAGCGCGACGTCGACGATCCGCTTCGCCGTGGCGTCGCGGGCGAGCGGGACGACGGGCTCGTCCGCTGCGGCGCGCGACGCGCCTGCGAGCAGGAGTGCGGTCGCCGCGAGCGGGGCGAGTACCCGTGCTGGACCGGGCAGGCGAACCATCTGGCGAGTCTCGCAGCGCGCACGGCTGCGCGCATCCGGGATTCGCACGGATCGCGCTACGCCGCCGCCGCAGCGGCCGCCACCCCGCGCACCCGCCGGCAGAAGCCGTCGAGCGAGTCCACCGTGATCGCCTGCGGGCCGTCGCAGCGCGCGTGCACCGGGTCGGGATGGCATTCGACGATCAGCCCGTCCGATCCGCAGGCCGCCGCCGCGAGCGCCAGCGGCTCGACGAGTGCGCGCCGGCCGGCCGCGTGCGAGGGGTCGACGATCACCGGCAGGTGCGTGTGCTCCTTGAGCACCGTGACGGCGGCGAGATCCAGGCACGAGCGCGCAGGCGTCGCGGCGGCGTGGATGCCGCGCTCGCAGAGGATCACCTGGGAGTTGCCCTCGGTGAGGATGTACTCAGCGGCGAGCAGCAGGTCGTCGACCGACGCGCCCATCGCGCGCTTGAGCAGGACCGGCAGGGGTGAGCGCCCGAGCTCGGTCAGCAGCGGGAAGTGCTGCATGTTGCGGGCGCCGACCTGGACGCAGTCCGCGTACTCGACGACCGCGTCGATGTCGCGCAGGTCGGTCAGCTCGGTGACGATCGGCAGCCCCGTCTCCTCGCGCGCCTGCGCGAGGATCTTCAGGCCCTCGAGCCCGAGGCCCTGGAAGGCGTAGGGGCTGGTGCGCGGCTTGAACGCGCCGCCGCGCAGCATGTCCGCCCCGGCCGCCGCGCATGCGCGGGCGGCCGTCAGCATCTGGTCGGCGGACTCGACCGCGCAGGGCCCGAGGATCAGCCGGAAGCCCGCGTCCGGCCCGCCGAACGCGACGCCGCTCACGGTGACCGCGTTCGGGCGCTCGCCGTGCAGGTGCTTGTGCGCGAGCTTGTAGGGCGCCGAGACCGGGACGACCCGGTCGACGCCGGGATCCGCGTCGAGCTCGAGGCTCGTCAGGTGGTCGCGGTCGCCGTCGATGACGCCGATCACGGTCTGCTCGGCGCCGACGACCCGCTGCGCGCCGGCGCCCGTCTCGGTGATCCGCAGCGTGACGGCGTCGATCTGCGCCTGCGTGGCGTCGGGATGGAAGATGACGAGCATCGCGCAACGGTGCCACAACGCCCGTGACCACGCGGCGCCGCGCGCGCTTCACGCGTCGGTGCGGAACTTCACCTCCATGAGGTCCAGCGCGGTGCGGCGCCCGAGGCTGCCGGCCGGCGGTGACATCTCGTTCAGACGGGCGTTCCCCGCCTCGAGGTCCTCGCGCGTCTCGAAGAACCCGATCGCCATCATCTTCCCGTCGTCGAGACCGGCCATCATGAGGAACCCTGTGGCAGGCACGCCCTCGGGCGGCCCGGACTCCTGGCGGATTCCGTCGACGGCGCGCTCCAGGTCCGCGCGATCCGCGCCCTCGAAGGTGGCAACACGTGCAAACATCGGTACCCCTTTCTCCTGCCCGCGCGGGCAGCCTACGCCCACCGCGGCCGGAGGTCCAGCGACGGCCGTGTGGAGTCCGTGCGCGCCGAACTGCGACCTCGCGCCTGCGAGCCTGAGAGGCTGCCGAGCATGAACCGGTCCCTCGCCGCGATCCTCGCGCTCACCCTCCTGCTCCTCGCCGCCGCCACCTCGGCCGCCACCGCCTCCGCCGCCGGCCTCACCGTTCGCGGCAGCGTCCAGCAGGTCGACGTCACCGGCGCGAAGGCGGGCGCCACGCTGCGCCTCCTCTCGCGCGCCGGGAGGACGGTCGCGACGAAGAAGGCCGGCAGCCTCGGCGGAGCCGTCTTCCGCAACGTGTCGCCCGGCTCGGGCTACACCGTCCGCGCCGGCAAGGGCCGCGCGGCGAAGGCCGTCACCGTCCTGCCCGACCGCTCGGCGCCGCCGAGCACGAAGCTCTACGGACAGACGATTCCCGCGAAGGGCTACGGCTACCTGACCACGCGCGACGGCACGCAGCTGGCGATCAATGTGCAGCTGCCGGCGTCGGGCGGCAAGGGGCCGTTCCCGACGCTCGTCGAGTACTCCGGCTACGCCTACGCCAACCCGAAGGGCGCGGAGAGCTCGATCTCGCAGATCGCCACGCTGCTCGGCTACGCGGTCGTCGACGTCAACATGCGCGGCACCGGCTGCTCGGGCGGCGCGTTCGACTACTTCGAGCCGCTGCAGGGCCTCGACGGCTACGACGTGATCCAGACGGTCGCCCGCCAGCCGTGGGTCCTGCACCACAAGGTCGGCATGATGGGCATCTCCTACGGCGGCATCAGCCAGCTGTTCGTCGCCGCCACGCGCCCGCCGGCGCTCGCCGCGATCACGCCGCTGTCGGTGATCGACCAGACGCTGACGACGCTCTACCCCGGCGGCATCCTCAACACCGGGTTCGCGCTCTCGTGGGCCAAGGACCGCGTCCACGACGCGAAGCCCGCCTCGGCGACCGGCGGCCAGAAGTGGGCGCTCGACCGGATCAAGGGCGGCGACAAGGTCTGCAAGGCCAACCAGGTGCTGCACCCCGCGGCCGTCGACCTGATCGCCAAGACGAACGCCAACCGCTACTACGACCCGAAGGTCGCCGACCCGCTCGCGCCGTCGACGTTCGTGAAGAAGATCGACGTGCCGGTCTACCTCGCCTGCCAGTTCACCGACGAGCAGACGGGCGGCCACTGCCCCGACCTGGCGCGTGACTTCACCGGCACGAAGCGCAAGTGGTTCACGTTCACCAACGGGACGCACATCGACTCGGTCGACCCGGCGACGTTCACCCGCTGGTTCGACTTCCTCGAGCTCTATGTGGCCAAGCGGCCACCGAACCTCTCGCCGGCGCTCAGGAGCCTCGCGCCGACGATCTTCAGCACCGCCACGGGCGTCTCGAACGTCAACCTGCCCGACGACCCGATCCAGGGCCGTGCGAGCTACGCCGACGCGCTGGGTGCCTTCCAGGCGCTCCCGCCCGTGCGCGTGCTGTTCGACAACGGCGCCGGCGGCAGCGCGCCGGGCGCGCCGGTCGCGGGCTTCGAGCAGTCCTTCCCGAGCCTCCCCGTTCCCGGGACGCGGGCGCGCTCGTGGTACCTGGGCGCCGGCGGGACGCTGACCGATGTGTCGCCCGCGAGCGCCGCCGCCGACGCGTTCACCTGGGACCGGGCGGCGCGCAGCGCGACGAGCTTCACCGGCGACACGGCGTCCGGCCCCGGCGGGTTGTGGACGGCGACGCCGACCTACCACTGGGAGCAGAACCCGGCCGGCACGGCGCTCTCGTACGTGACCGCGCCGCTGAGCGCCGACACCGCGGTCATCGGCCCAGGCGCGCTGCGCGCCTGGATCCAGTCGACGGCCCCGCGCGTCGACCTGCAGGTCAGCGTGTCCGAGGTGCGGCCCGACGGCAACGAGACGTTCGTGCAGAACGGCTGGCTGCGCACGAGCGGCCGCAAGCTCGACCCCAGGAAGAGCACGGTGCTCGAGCCCGTCCCGACGCTGCGCAAGGCCGACGACGCGCCGCTGCCCCAGGGGACGTGGACGCGGATCGACGTTCCGCTTTTCTACGAAGGTCACGTCTACCGCGCCGGGTCCAGCATCCGCGTCACGATCACCGCGCCGGGCGGCGACCAGCCGGTCTGGGCGTTCGCCGACGCCACGCCGTCCGGGAAGGCCACCGTCTCGCTGGCCCACTCGGCCGACAAGCCCTCGCAGCTGATCCTGCCGGTCGTCCCGGGCATCACGGCGCCGACCCCGCTGCCTCCGTGCCCCGCCCTGCGCGGCGAGGCCTGCCGGCCCTACCAGCCGCTCGCCAACCAGGCGTCGGCGATCACGCCGTAGCGGCGCGCAGAGCGCCACGGCCGCACGAGCGGGAAGGGTGCGATGAGCGGCCACATGCCGCTCGTCGCGCCGCCTGCCCCGTCCGTCGCCGAGCGCCCACGCCGGCCATCCAACAGGCGTCCACCCGGGTGGCGCTCGGCCACCGCTTCTGCCGAAGCTCGGTGCGATGGCTGCTCATCAGACCGAGCTCACCGGCGCGCGCATCATGCGCGGCCTGAGCGGTTCACTCCACGGCCACGGCCACCGCCTCACGCGCATGCGCGTGGGCGCCGCTGCGCTGCTCGCCCTCGCCTGCCTGGCACTCGGCATGGCGGGCCCGGCACATGCGCGCCCGACGGCGACGATCGGGATCGCCGACCAGCACGGCGAGACGTTCAGCGATCCGCTGTTCGCCGCGCTGGGCGTGAAGAACGCCCGCCTGAACCTCGCCTGGGACGCCCTGCAGTACCCGTGGCAGGTGCAGGAGCTGGACTCGTGGATGGGCCAGGCGCAGGCCGCCGGGGTCGACCCGCTCGTGATCTTCAGCCAGTCGCGCGTCCAGGGCCGCACCCGGCTGCTGCCCTCGCCTGCCGAGTACGGTCAGGTCGTCGACCAGCTGCGCGCGCGCTACCCGTTCCTGCACGAGTTCGCCGGATGGAACGAGGCCAACCACTCCGGGCAGCCGACCTTCCGCCGGCCCGACATGGTCGCCCAGTACTACAAGACGCTGCGCATCCACTGCCCCGGCTGCAAGATCCTCCCGGCCTCGCTGCTGGACAACCCGAACCTCGTGTCGTGGACCGTGCAGCTGCGCAAGGCCATCCGCAGGATCCACGCGCCCGACCCGCGCCTGTGGGGGCTGCACAACTACTCCGACGTCAACAACCTGCGCGACGTCTCGACCCGCCGGCTCGAGGGCGCGGTCAAGGGCCGCATCTGGATCACCGAGTCGGGCGGCGTCGTCGCGGCGACGAGCCCCACGGCGTCGAAGTTCCCCCAGGGCGCCGACTACGCTGCACGCGTGACGCGCTACATCGTCGGGCCGATGCTGCGGCGCAGCCCGCGCATCCAGCGCATCTACTTCTACAACTGGAAGGCGAGCAACGACCCGGTCAGCTGGGACTCGGGGCTCGTCGCCGCCGACGGCACGCCGCGCCCGGCCTACACCGTGCTGGAGAACTACCAGGCCGCGCTGGGCCGCGCCGCGGCGCACTGAGCAGAACGCGCAGCAGCGGGCTTTCTACGGACGCCAGGTCTCGCCGGCGGGACTACGGTCGGCTGTCATGGCCCACCATGAGATGCAGGTCCAGACCGCCGGCGACCCGTCACGTGCAGCGGAGATCGTCCGGGAACTCGTCGACGCGGCACCGGAGGTCGAGGCCCGCGAGGGCGCCTCGGGCTCGTATGAGCTCACCGTCACACAGCCCGACATGACCTGGGACGAGGCCCGCATCTGGATGATCGAGCGCGCAACGGAGATCGACCACGAAGCTCCGGTCCACCTGGACCTGCTCCGCGTCGGGCGCGTGTCGGAGGCGGGCGGCTAGCAGCCGAGCCGCACCGGCAGCGTCCGCAGCTGGTTGACGAAACCGGAGACGACGAAGCGCGGCTCGCCGTCGAGCGTCATCTGCGGGTAGCGGGCGAGCGTCTCCTCGAGCAGGATCCTCAGCTCCAGCCGGGCGAGCGCCGTCCCCAGGCAGAAGTGCCGGCCGCCCGCGCCGAACGCCTGATGCTCGGGATTGCGCGTCACGTCG
>DATCDC010000043.1:0-5419 GCA_036510915.1 Solirubrobacteraceae bacterium
CGGCCGTGCTCGTCGAGCGTGATCGTCGCGCGGCCGAGGTCATCCGCGCCAACGCGAGGGCGCTGGGGCTCGGCGACGAACAGGTCGCGCTGCGCCAGTTGCCCGCCGCGGCCGCGGTCCGCACCGCACGCGAACGCGGCGAGGCATACGATCTGGTCTTCCTCGACCCGCCATACCGGCAGGCACCGGCGCTGGGCGCCGAGCTCGCCGTCGCCCTCGCGCCGCTGCTCGCCGTCGGCGCGCGCGTCGTGACGGAGAGCGATCACCGCCTCCCACTCGACCTCCCGCTCCCGATCAGCCACGAACGCCGCTACGGCGACACGCTCATCCGCATCCACACTGCATGACTCCCTCCAATCGCATCGCCGTCTGCCCCGGGTCCTACGACCCGATCACGCGCGGCCACATCGACGTCATCACGCGCGCCGCCTCGCTCTTCGACGAGGTCGTCGTCGCCGTGGTGAACCTGCCCGTGCGCAAGGGCAAGACGCTGTTCGACATCGACGAGCGCCTCGCGCTGATCGCCGATGCGACCGGCCATCTGGGCAACGTCCGCGCCGAGCCCTTCGACACGCTCGTCGTCGAGTTCGCGCTGAAGATCGGGGCCAAGACGATCGTCAAGGGGCTGCGTGCGATCTCCGACTTCGAGTACGAGTTCGAGATGAACCAGCTCAACCGGATGCAGGCGCCCGACATCGAGTCCCTCTATCTGATGGCGAGTCCGCAGTACAGTTTCCTCAGTTCCAGCGGCATCAAGGAACTCGCGATGTTCGGCGGCAAGATCGACGATCTCGTCACACCAAAGGTTGCGCAGCGCTTGAAGGAAGAGCTCGCCCGGTAACGAAAGCCACCCTGCTATGGACGTCCTGGTACTGATCGACAAGCTGGATGACCTCATCCACAACGCGAAGCCCGTTCCGCTCACGGACCAGGTGCGTGTGGACAAGGAGGAGATCTACGACATTCTCGATCAGATGCGCGCCACGATCCCCGAGGAGATCAAGCAGGCGCGCTGGATCGTCAAGGAGCGCCAGGAGATGCTCGCCGAGGCCAAGCGGGAGGCCGAGCGCATCATCAAGGAGGCCCGTGAGAAGCAGTCGCAGCTGATCGCGCAGGAGGAGGTCACGCGCCAGGCCGAGCGCGGCGCCGAGGACATCATCGAGGACGCCCGCGGCCGCGAGCGCGAGATCCGGCTCGGCGCGGAGGACTACGCCGACGAGATCCTCGGCACGCTCGAGGTCAACCTCTCGAAGTTCATCGCCGCCGTCCAGCGCGGCCGCGACCGGCTCGCCGGCCGCCACGAGGACGACGCGGACGACAGGGCGGCCTGAGGAACGTCGCCGACTCGATCCCGGCTCCGCCGGGTCGAGTTGTGCGAAACCGCTTCTGACGCGCCTCCGCGGGCGCCGGGTCGCAGGCGCAGCGGTGCTCAGCCCGGCGACACGAATGTCAGCACCCGCCGCAGCGACAGGCGCCCGCTCCGCGGCACCCGCAGCGTGACCGTCACCGCGCGCGTGGTGAACGGTGAGGAGCGGGGCGCGCGCAGCCGGCTGAGCTGCACCCAGGCGCCGTGGCTGCCGGAGATCGCCGCGACATAGCCGCCCTGCTGGACGCGCACCCGGATCGTGTGGCCGTGGAGGGGCCGCAGGCGGCTGCGGATCGTGCGGCAGTGCGCAACGCTGCCGTTGCAGGCGTGCGTGGCGGCGGGGTGGGGGGACCAGATCGGCAGCGAGAGGCGGACCGTCGAGCCGCCGGGCGCCGTGATGTCCCAGCTCGTGCGAATGCGGTCTGGCAGAAAGCGGTGCCCGAGGACGATCCGGATGTTCCCGCGCCGCACCCAGCCGCGCGCCAGCAGGGAGCTGAACGTCCCGCGCGGGCCGCGGCGATGCAGCCGCCAGCGCCGGACGATCGTCCGGCCGGACCAGCGCGTGCCCGGCTGGGTGTCGAGCGTGAGGCCCGACGGCGTGCGGACCGCCAGGTCGAGCGCCGCGGCGTGCGCGCCGCCGATGCCGGTCAGCGGGTTGCCGTCGGCGCCGAGGATGCGCGCCGGCTCGAGCCCGCCGTAGCCCAGCGTCGGCTGGGGCTGGATCAGCGCCGTGCTGTAGGCAGGAGTCGAGACGGCGAGCCTGCCGATGTCGGCGTCCAGCGCGTAGAACGGCGGCGGCTCGGCCTTCGGCGCGGTCCCCAGCCCGCGGTCGGCCGCCTCGGCCGCCAGCAGGCCGAAGCGCGAGGCGATGAGCTCCGGATCGTTGGCCTGCGATCCGTCGTGGCCCTGCAGCCCGAACAGGCGCGACGGGAGCAGGCTGCGCGGGTAGGCGCGCGTGCGCTGCTCGTAGAGCGTCATCGCCCGGTCGAGCATCCAGCCGGCGCGGGCGCGCAGCGCCGGCCCGGCGAGCTGGGTCGACGTCGCGAGCGTCAGCGGCCCGGCGAGCGCCAGCGGCCAGTAGCGCTGCAGGTGCCAGCGGTTGGACCCCAGCCCGGTGTCCCAGTTCAGGTAGCCGGTGTGCGTCCACTCGCCGTACAGGACGCGCTGGGCCCAGGCGCGCAGCAGCCGCACCTGCTGGGCCGCGAGCGGCTGCATCCCCGCGGCGAGCGCGTCGTCGTACTCGTCCAGGGCGCTGAAGACGATGTTGCCGTACTCCGAGGTCGACGTGCGGTTCGCCGGCAGCGACATCGGGCGGCCCGGGATGTAGTGCAGGCCCAGCCCGGCGGTCAGCGGCGCCGCGACGCGCGCCGAGCCGCGTCTCGCGTGGGAGAGGAAGCGCACGAGCTGGCGGCGGTAGTCGCCCGTCAGGAGGTCGGCCTGGCCCGTCACCTCGTGGTCGGCGCCGTACATCGTCGACGGCCAGTTGAACTGGCCCAGCTCGAGGGCGGGGTAGCGGTAGAAGCGCGAGCGAGCGATGCGGTCGACGTGATCGGCGATCAGCGCGGCCTCCTCGTCGCTCAGCTCGAGGGCGGCCCGGGCGCGGAACGCCGTCGCCAGCGCGGAGGCGATCTGCGGGTCGAGTGAGACGTGCTGGCGCCCGACCCCGTAGTCCGTCCCGCTGTCCCAGCCGGGACTGTGCGGGTCGGTCGGCTCGCCGCCGCGCGATCGCGGCGGCCTGCCCGACACGTAGGCCGGGGCGCGCAGGAAGTGGTCGACGATGCTCCGCGCGCGATCGTCGCGGCGCTCGGGGCCCGCCGGGCGGTCGTGCAGCGCGGCGAGCGCGTAGAGCTCGAGCATGTTCGCGTTCAGGCGGCTGTTGACGCCGTCATCGTGTACGAGGAAGACACCGCGGTCCTGGGCCCAGGAGGACTCGAGGTCCTGGGCGCGCCGCGCGGCGAACGCCCAGTAGCCCGCGTCGTCGCTCGCGCGGGCGCCCACGGGTGCTCCGGCTGCGAGCAGGACGACCAGCAGCACGGCGTACACCAGTGATGGGAATCGGGGAACCCGCATGGAGGGGCGCCGCACCGGAGCCGGTCGCGGCCGTCCCGGGCGGTATCGGCCCCCCAGCGGACCGAAACAAGGGGTGAGCGGATGCTGCAGGACGCCGTTCAGAAGAGGGGCGCGGACGCGTCGTTCGCGCCGGGGGAGCTGAGCAGCCCGCGGATCTCGTCGAGGTGGCCGCGCACGGCCTTCTCGAGCGTGTCCAGCACGTCCCCGGCGGACTCGATGCCCTTCGTCGCGGCGGTGAGGTTGCTGCGGATCTTGCGCACGTCCTTGAGCGCCTGCAGCGCCTTGTCGGCCTGCTGGCCGATCGCGCCGGCGTCGAGGCGCTCGTCGGCGTCCTCGCGGGCCAGCAGGACCCGGGCGCGGGCGAGCATGTAGGCGACCTCGAGCGTCAGCGCCGAGCCCTCGTCGGGACTCCACGTGACGACCATCTTGTCGCCGTGGTACTCGCTGAGCGCACGCATCCCCGCGGGCAGCTCGCCCTCGGAGGGCACGACGAGCACCGCGAAGTCGGCGTTGCGGGCAGCGAGCGCGCCGTCGAGCTCACGGATCGCGTCGGGCTGGGAGAGCCGGCGGTCCTTGGCCTCGAAGGCGATCCGGCCCTGTGCCGGCCCGTCGCACATCCCGATGTCGATGACGACGTCGCCCTTCTTGCTGCGACCGGCGTCGCTGCGGTCCCCGACGGGGGTCACGACGTCACTGCGCGGCCCTGCCAGGGCGGCGAGCGCGTCGGAGACCTGCTCCTCGTAGGTGCGGCCCTTCGCCGTGCCCTTCTCGGCCTCCTCGGCGACGGCCTCGACCTTGTCCTGCTCGGCCTTCAGCGCGGCGACCTCGGCCTTCAGCGCGACGATCGTCTCGTTCATCGCGATCAGGTGCCGCTGCTGGTGGGAGGAGGCCTGCTTGATCGCCCCGAGCGCCGACTGCTGGAACTGGCCGAGCGGGTTGCTCGCGTCGGTCGCGCTGAACTGCTTGGCGAGCGCCTCGCGGTGCGTGCGCAGCAGGTCGTCGACGAGCGCCTTCACCTGATGCTGGACGGCGTCGCTCGAGCCGGCGCCGAAGTGCTTCTCGAGCAGCTTGGGCACGACGCCGGCATCGGCGCCGAAGGCGACGTCGATGCGCTGCGTCAGGTCGCTCCCGACGGTCTGTGCGCGCAGCGAGAAGCGCTCCTCGAGCTCGCGCGCCTGGCGCTCGAACTCGGCCTTGACGAACTCCGTGTCGGCCGCGGTCTGCTCGCGCCCGATGACGCGCGCACCGATCTCGATCGCCTGCAGCACCAGGCCCTCCAGCGGCTCGCCCGCATCGGAGCGCTCGCGGGCGAGCGCGACGGCTCGATCATCGTCCACGACGAGGCTGTCGATGCGGATGCGGTCACCGGTCAGGACGACGCGGTTGGGGCGGAGGGGCGTGGCGGCTTCCATGAGCAGTGCGTCGCACGGTACGCCCGTGATCTGACGGAACGCATGCGATCGTTCGCTCGGGCCTCCGCTGCCGCGAGCTACGCTCGCACCGTGGACGAGCTTGCTGCGGTGCTCGAGGGCGCGGGCGGCGTCGCCGCGCCACCCGAGCTGCGTGCGCGCCTGCAGGCGCTGCTGGACGCCGAGCTCGACCGCGGGGAGGCCGAGCTCGCGAGGAGCCGCTCGGGCTACGAGGCGCCGGTGACCGTCGCATTCGCCCCGGAGGGCGACACGGCCGTCCGCGCCGTCGTCCCCGTCGCCCCGGCACTGCGCGCCGACCCTGACGCGGCGCCCGAGCGCGCCTGGCTCCTGACGGCCGCCGTCGTCGGGGCCCTCGCCGAGGCCGGAGCCGACGCCGGCGCGCTGACCGCCGGCGTCTGGAGCGGGCGCCTGGCCCTGCGGGCCCCCGGAGGCGACGCCGAGCTCGCGCCGCTGGCGTTCGACGAGCAGGTCGCCGGCGTCGACCGCCTGCGCGCCCGCGCGCTCACCGTCCCGGCCGCCGTGCTCGAGGGTGTCGCCGACCTGCGCGAGCCAC
>DATCDC010000044.1:0-41830 GCA_036510915.1 Solirubrobacteraceae bacterium
CGCCCCGCCGCCGGTCCCGCCGGCGCCGGCGGTCGCGGCGCAGCCACCCGCGCCGAGGCCCGAGCCCGCGCCGCCGCCGGTCCTCGCCGCGCGGGCGCTCGCCACGCCGGACACGCTCAGCTACTCCTCGCTCGCCGACTACCGGCGCTGCGCGTACTCCTGGTACCTGCGCCGCGCGCTGCGCCTTCCCGACCGCGACGACCGCGACCTCGCCGCCGTGCTGCCGCGCACCGGCGGACGCGACGCGCTGCTGCGCGGCTCGATCGCGCACGCCGTCCTCGAGCACGCCGACCTGCACGCCGGCGCGCCCGCCCCGGACGCCGACAGCGTGCGGGCGACCGCCGCGGGACTGGACGCCGAGCTCGGCGAGGACGCCGTCGCCGATCAGCTCGCGCTCGCCGCCGGCTTCCTCGACGGCCCGCTGCGCGAGCGCGCCGCGCACGCCGCGGACGTCCGGCGCGAGGTCGTCTTCGCGCTCCCGCTCGATCCGGCACAGCCCGACGGCCCGCTGCTCAACGGCGTGATCGACCTGCTCGTGCTGGGCGAGCCCGACGGCCGCGCCCTCGTCGTCGACTACAAGACCGATCGCGTCGGGCCGGGCGACGACCTCGAGGCGAAGGTCGCCGGCGACTACGCGATCCAGCGCGCCGTCTACGCCCTCGCGGTCCTGCGCTCCGGCGCCCCCGCCGTCGACGTCGTGCACCTCTACCTCGAGCGCCCGCGGGCGCCGGTCCTGGCGACGTTCACCGCCGCCGACCTCCCGCGCCTGCAGGCCCGGCTGGAGGCCGACGCCGGGCCGCTGCTGGCGGGGCGCTTCCCGCCCTCGCCCGAGCCGTGGGCCGGCCTCTGCGCGACCTGCCCGGGCCGCGGCGGCCTGTGTCCGCACCCGGACGAGCTCACCGCGCGGCCCGCGCCCGGAGAGCCCGAGCCCGCCGCGGGCGCGCAGGGCTCGCTGTTCTAGACAGCGGCCTCGCGCGCGGCGCGCCGGCGGCGCAGCTCGCCGTCGAGCTCGGCGCCGTAGAGGAACGCCACCGCCATCAGGTACAGCCACAGCAGCAGCACGACCGCGGTCGAGAACACGCCGTAGAGCGCGCCGTAGCGCGAGAAGCCCTGCACGTAGACGGCGAAGCCGGCCGAGCCGACCACCCACAGGACGATCGTCACGAGCGAGCCCGAGGTGATGAGGCGCCTTCGCTGCGCCGCCTCCGCCGGGGCGTAGCGCAGCACGATCGCGATCCCCGCCAGCGCGCAGCCCAACGCCACCGGCCACCGCACGACGCCCCAGACGGCGGTCGCGGCGTCGCCCAGGCCGATCCGGTCGAAGATGTCCGTCGCCAGCTCGCCGCCCACGAAGATCGCCACCATCGAGGCCAGGAACAGCACGATCACGATCATGGTGAGCAGCACGACGATGATCCGCCGGCGCACGAAGCCGCGGTCCTCCTCGACGTCGTGGGCCTTGTTCACCGCGCGCCCGGCTGCGTTGAAGATGCCCGAGGCGCTGTTGAGCAGCACGGCGAACGAGATCAGCAGGGCGATCGTCAGCGCGCCGGACGACGTGCGCGTCGCGGTGCGGGCGAGCGTCTCGACGACCTGCGCGGTGGCGCTGTCGGCGCCGCGCCGGCGCGCGAAGTCGACGATCTGCGAGACGAGATGGTCGCCGCCGGCGAGCCCCATGATCGTGAGCGCCAGCAGCAGGCCCGGAAACAGCGAGAGCATCGCGTAGTAGCTGAGCGTCGCGGCGCTGTCGGTCATCGTGTCGGATTCGAAGCGCGCCGCCGCCCGCCAGGCCGGGGTGGGGGCGGCGTGCGCCGTCCACCATGCGCCCAGCCCCGCCCAGGCACGTCGCAGCATCGTCATGCGCGCGGTGCCCGGTTGGGGGATGATGCGGGCCCGATGACGCCCGAACCCGCGCACGCCGCGACCGAGCTGCAGCGCTCGCAGCGCCAACTGCTCGAGCTTCTGAACGAGGTGCGGGTCGCGATGCCGGGCGTACAGGTCCTGTTCGCCTTCCTGCTCGCACTCCCCTTCCAGGCGCGCTTCGGCGAGCTCTGCTCCGAGAAGGCCCTGTAGTCCGCGGCGCTGCCGGCGCTCCGCGCTGAGCGGCCGACGGCAACAACTGTTGCGCCGTGTTCGATCCGGGTGCCGATGGGGCATCCTGTCCTCATGGCTCGCGCGCTCTGGAGCGGGACGCTCACGTTCGGCCTCGTGACGATCCCCGTCAAGCTGTATCCCGCCGTCCAGCGCAGGACGGTGCGCTTCAACCAGCTCGACGGCGAGGACCACTCGCGGATCCAGCAGCGGCGCGTCAACGCGCGCACCGGCGAGGAGGTGCCCTACGAGCGCCTCGTCAAGGGCTACGAGCTGACGCCGGACCGCTACGTCGTGATCACGCCCGAGGAGCTCGAGTCGCTCGACCCGAAGCGCTCGCGCACGATCGAGATCGAGGACTTCGTCGACGTCGCGGAGATCGACCCGATCCTCTACGACGCGCCGTACTACGTCGCGCCCGCCGAGGGCGGCGCCAAGCCCTACCGGCTGCTGCTCGACGCCATGGCGCAGACCGGCCGCGTCGGGATCGCCCGGATCGTGCTGCGCACCAAGGAGCACGTGGTCGCGCTGCGCCCGACCGGACCGGTGCTGGAGATGTCGACGCTGCTCTTCGCCGACGAGGTCGTCGACCCCGCGAAGATCGAGGAGCTCGGGGCCGCCGCCGAGATCGAGCCGGTCAAGCGCGAGCTCGACATCGCCAAGCAGCTGATCGGGTCGCTGGCCGCCGAGTTCGACCCCTCGCGGTACAGGGACGAGTACCGCGAGCGCATCCTCGACCTCATCGAGCGCAAGGCCCAGGGCGAGCAGATCGAGATCCCCGCGGCGGTCGAGACCGCCGCGAGCCCGGTGCCCGACCTCATGAGCGCACTGAAGGCCAGCCTCGACGCCGCGCGCGAGAAGAGCTCCGCGCCCGCCGCGAAGCCGAAGGCCCGCAAGGCCCAGGCCAAGAAGCCCGCGGCAGCCCGCAAGCCGGCCGCCGGGGCGGCGGCGAAGCGCCGCGCACCCTCCTGAGCTCCGCCGCGCCCATCCTCCGCCGGCGCCCACGTGGCCGGCGTCCGCAGGCCGGCCCTTCCACGATGGCGCGGCCTGGGTAAAATCACGCCTCGCCTCACGGGGCCCCTGTAACAGCGCCGCCCACGGGACCTTTCTATGACGATGATCAAGCCGCCACAGGCAGACGGTCTGTACGACCCTAGGTTCGAGCACGACGCCTGCGGCGTCGCGATGGTCGCGCGGCTGGACAACGAGCCCTCCCACGACGTCGTCATCCGCGCGCTCGAGGCGCTCGACAACCTCGAGCACCGCGGGGCCGAGGGTGCCGACGTCAACACCGGCGACGGCGCCGGGATCCTCGTCCAGATCCCCGACGCGTTCCTGCGCGCGGTCTGCCCCTTCGAGCTGCCCGCGCCGGGCGCCTACGCCGTCGGCGTCTGCTTCCTGCCCCGCGACCCCTCGCTGCGCCGCAAGGTCGAGGAGCTGCTCGAACTCAACGTCCGCGTCGAGGGCCAGCGCGTGCTCGGCTGGCGCGACGTGCCGATCGACGAGGCCCACGTCGGCGACACCGCCAACCGCTCGCGCCCGCACATCCGCCAGCTGCTGATCGGCGCCGGGCCGGGCTTCGAGACCGACCAGGACGCCTTCGAGCGCAAGCTCTACGTGATCCGGCGCATCGTCGAGCTCGCAGCAGGCCCCGACTTCTACTCGCCGAGCTTCTCCTCGCGGACCTGCGTCTACAAGGGCATGCTGATCTCCCGCCAGGTCACCGGCTTCTACCCGGACCTGCAGGACGAGCGCTTCACGAGCGCGCTCGCGCTCGTGCACTCGCGCTTCTCGACGAACACGTTCCCCAGCTGGGAGCTCGCCCACCCGTTCCGCGTGATCGCCCACAACGGCGAGATCAACACGCTGATGGGCAACATCAACTGGATGCGGGCGCGCGAGAGCTCGCTGGCGAGCGAGCTGTTCGGCCGCGACCTGCAGAAGGTCATGCCGATCGTGCGCCCGGGCGGCTCGGACTCCGCGACGTTCGACAACGTGCTCGAGCTCCTGATGCTCGCCGGCCGCTCGCTGCCGCACGCGGCGATGATGATGATCCCCGAGGCCTACAAGGACCGCGAGGACCTCTCGGACGAGCTCAAGGGCTTCTACGCCTTCCACTCCTGCCTGATGGAGCCGTGGGACGGCCCCGCGGCGGTCTGCTTCACGAACGGGCGCGTCGTCGGCGCCACGCTCGACCGCAACGGGCTGCGTCCCGGCCGCTGGGTGGAGACCAAGGACGGCCTCGTCGTCCTGGGCTCTGAGGCCGGCATGCTCGGCATCCGCCCCGAGAACGTCAAGCGCCTGGGCCGCCTGCAGCCGGGCAAGATCTTCCTGGTCGACCTCGAGCAGGGCCGGATCGTCGCGGACGAGGAGGTCAAGCGCGAGGTCGCCACCGCGGCGCCGTACGCCGAGTGGTTCGACCGCAACTGCGTGCACTTCAGCGATCTGGAGAAGGCGCACGTGACGATGACGGGCGTCCTGCCGACGCGCCTGCGCCAGCTCGCCTTCGGCTACTCGCAGGAGGACCTGCGCGTCCTGATGGCGCCGATGGCGCGCACCGGCGAGGAGCCGCTCGGCTCGATGGGCAACGACGCGGCGCTCGCCGTGCTGTCGGACAACCGCCCACCGCTGTTCTCGTACTTCAAGCAGCTGTTCGCGCAGGTCACGAACCCGCCGATCGACCCGATCCGCGAGTCGATCGTCATGTCGCTGGGAACCGGGGTCGGCTCGGAGCTCAACCTGCTCGCCGAGACGCCGGAGCACGCCCACCAGCTGGTCATGGACCAGCCGATCCTGCGCAACCACGAGCTCGAGACGCTGCGCCATGTCTCCAGCGACGTCTTCCGCGCGCACACGATCGACATCACCTGGCCGATCGCCGAGGGCACGGCCGGCATGTCGGCGCGCCTGGCGAACGCCTGCGACGAGGCCCACGACGCGATCACCGCGGGTGTCAACATCGTGATCCTGTCGGACCGGCGCGCCGGGAAGGACCGCGCGCCGATCCCCTCGCTGCTCGCCGTGGCCGCCGTTCACCATCACCTCGTGCGCCTGGGCAATCGCCTGCAGGCGGGCCTCGTCCTCGAGTCCGGTGAGCCGCGCGAGGTCCATCACTGCGCCACGCTGATCGGCTACGGCGTCAGCGCCGTCAACCCGTACCTGCTGCTCGACTCGGTCGGCGAGCTCGTCGCCGAGGGCCGTATCGAGCGTGTGACCGACGTCGACCTCGCCGAGCACAACGTCGTCAAGGCGCTCGGCAAGGGCCTGCTGAAGACGATCTCCAAGATGGGGATCTCGACGATCCAGTCCTACTGCGGCGCGCAGATCTTCGAGGCCGTCGGGCTCGAGCGCGAGCTCGTCGACCGCCACTTCACCGGCACCGCCTCGCGCATCGGCGGCATCGGGATCGACGTGCTCGCCCAGGAGGCACTCGATCGCCACGCCCGCGCGTTCGGCGCGTGGGCCGACAGCCTCGAGGGGCTGCTCCCGGTCGGCGGCATGTACGCCTGGCGCCGCGACGGCGAGCGCCACATGTGGAACCCGGAGACGATCGCGCTGCTCCAGCACAGCGTGCGCATGGGCACCGCGAACGGCAACGGCACCTCCGGCGACCCCGACGCGCGCGAGAAGTACCGCGAGTACGCACGGGAGGCCAACGAGGATGCCACGGCGCGCGCGACGCTGCGCGGGCTGCTGAAGTTCCGCACCGACGCCGAGCCGATCCCGCTCGAGGACGTCGAGCCGGCCAAGGAGATCGTGCGCCGGTTCGCCACGGGCGCGATGTCGCTCGGGTCGATCTCGACGGAGTCGCACGAGACGCTCGCGATCGCGATGAACCGTCTCGGCGGCAAGTCGAACACCGGCGAGGGTGGGGAGGACCCGCGGCGCTTCACGCAGGACCCGAACGGGGACCTGCGCCGCTCGGCGATCAAGCAGGTCGCCTCGGGCCGCTTCGGTGTGACGATCCACTACCTCGTCAACGCCGACCAGCTGCAGATCAAGATGGCGCAGGGCGCCAAGCCCGGCGAGGGCGGCCAGCTCCCGGGCCACAAGGTCGACAAGTACATCGGCTGGGTGCGGCACACGACGCCGGGCGTCGGCCTGATCTCGCCGCCGCCCCACCACGACATCTACTCGATCGAGGACCTCAAGCAGCTGATCTACGACCTGCGCTGCTCGAACCCGCGTGCACAGGTCTCGGTGAAGCTCGTCTCCGAGGTCGGCGTCGGCACCGTCGCCGCCGGGGTCGCGAAGGCGAACGCCGACCACGTGCTCATCGCCGGTCACGACGGCGGCACCGGCGCCTCGCCGCTCAGCTCGATCGTCTCGGCCGGCGTGCCGTGGGAGATCGGCCTGGCCGAGACCCAGCAGACGCTGCTCAAGAACGACCTGCGCTCGCGGATCATCGTGCAGACCGACGGCCAGCTGAAGACCGGCCGCGACGTCGCGGTCGCCGCGATGCTCGGCGCCGACGAGTACGGCTTCTCGACGGCTCCGCTGATCGCGACCGGCTGCATCATGATGCGCGCCTGCCACCTGAACACGTGCCCGGTCGGTATCGCGACGCAGGACCCGGAGCTGCGCAAGCGCTTCAAGGGCAGGCCCGAGCACGTCGTGAACTTCTTCTTCTTCGTCGCTGAGGAGCTGCGCGAGATCATGGCCTCGCTCGGGATCCGCACGCTCGACGAGCTGATCGGTCGCAGCGACCTGCTGGTGGCCGACGACGCGATCGAGCACTGGAAGGCCCGCGGGGTGGACCTGACGCACATCCTGCACCGGCCGGACGTCCCCGAGGGCACCGCGCTGCGCCGCATCCAGCCGCCGCCCGGCGTGCTGGACGACGCGCTGGACTGGATGCTGATCGACCGTTGCGAGGCGGCGATCGAGCGCGCCGAACCGGTCGCGATCGAGACGCCGGTGCGCAACGTCAACCGCTGCGTCGGCGGCCTGCTCTCCAGCCGGATCGCCGAGCTGCGGGGCGCAGAGGGGCTGCCGGAGGAGACGATCAGGGTCGAGCTGCGCGGCTCCGCGGGCCAGAGCTTCGGCGGCTGGCTCGCGCCGGGCGTGAGCTTCACGTTGCACGGCGACGCCAACGACTACACCGGCAAGGGCCTCTCCGGCGGCGTCGTCGCGGTCATGCCGCCCGACGGCGTGACGTTCGCGGCCGAGGAGAACGTCATCGTCGGCAACACCGTGCTCTACGGCGCCACGAGCGGGCGCGCGTTCTTCCGCGGCACCGCAGGCGAGCGCTTCGCGGTGCGCAACTCGGGCGCCAGCGCCGTCGTCGAGGGCGTCGGCGACCACGGCTGCGAGTACATGACCGGTGGACGCGTCGTCGTGCTCGGCCCGACGGGCCGCAACTTCGCCGCGGGCATGAGCGGCGGCCTGGCGTTCGTCCTGGACGAGCGCGACGAGCTGCGCGGCAAGGTCAACCCGACGCTGCTCGACCAGCTCGAGCCGCTCGACGAGGGCGACGCGATCGAGGTCCGCGAGCTGATCGCCGAGCACGTCGAGCGCACCGGGTCGACCGTCGGCCGGCGCGCGCTCGACGAGTGGGAGGCGCTGGGGCCGAAGTTCGTCAAGGTCTTCCCCGCCGACTACAAGCGCGTGCTCGCCGAGCTCCCGCGCGAGGAGGTGGCGGCCTGATGGGCGAGCTCGGCGGGTTCCTCAAGCTCCACCGCGTCGGCATCCCGTACAAGGATCCGGTCGAGCGCATCGAGGTCGAGCCCTACAGGGAGTTCATGATCCAGCGCTCCGACGAGGAGCTCGCGGCACAGGGCGGGCGCTGCATGGAGTGCGGCGTGCCGTTCTGTCACAACGGCTGCCCGCTGGGGAATCTGATCCCGGACTGGAACGACCTCGTCTACCGCGGCAACTGGCGCGACGCGATCGCGCAGCTGCACGCGACGAACAACTTCCCCGAGCTCACCGGCCGCCTGTGCCCCGCGCCCTGCGAGGCCGCGTGCGTGCTCGAGATCAACGAGGGCGACGCCGTCACGATCAAGCAGATCGAGGCCTCGATCATCAACACGGCCTGGGACAACGGCTGGGTCGTCCCGCAGCCACCGGCGCACGAGAGCGGCCGCAGCGTCGCGGTCGTCGGCTCGGGCCCGGCGGGTATGGCGGCCGCCCAGCAGCTGCGCCGCGCCGGCCATCGCGTCGTGCTGTTCGAGCGCGACGAGTCCGCGGGCGGTCTGGTGCGGTTCGGCGTCCCGGACTTCAAGATCGAGAAGTGGATCGTCGAGCGGCGCGTGCAGCAGCTCGTCGCCGAGGGCGTCGAGCTGCGCTGCGGTGTCGACGTCGGCGCCGACGTGACCGGCGAGGAGCTGCGCGAGCAGTTCGACGCCGTCGTGCTGGCGATCGGCTCGCGCGTGCCGCGCGACCTCCCGGTGCCCGGTCGCGAGCTCGACGGCATCCACTTCGCGATGGACTACCTCTACGTGCGCAACCGCTGGGTCGCCGGTGAGGTCGGCCCCGAGCCGACGGTCGCCCAGCCCTCGCTGCCGGTGATCAGCGCCGCCGGGAAGCACGTCGTCGTCGTCGGCGGGGGCGACACGGGTGCGGACTGCGTCGGCAACTCGATCCGTGAGGGCGCCCTGTCGGTGACCCAGCTCGAGCTGCTGCCCGAGCCCCCCGAGCATCGCCCGGACGACCGCACCCCGTGGCCGCTGTGGCCGCAGAAGTTCCGCCTCTCCTACGCGATGGAGGAGGCGAAGGACATCGGGCGCGGGGAGCAGGACTTCTCGGTCGTCACGACCCACTTCTCCGGCGCGGACGGGAAGGTCACCGGCCAGCACATCGCGCAGGCGCAGACCGCGCCCCCGTTCGGGCCGCTCGCGGGCACCGAGCGCGAGCTGCGCGCCGACCTCGTGCTGCTGGCGATGGGCTTCGTGCATCCCGAGCAGGCCGGCATCGTCGAGCAGCTCGGCTGCGAGCTCGACAGGCGCGGGAACGTGCGCGCCGGGACCTACGAGACGTCGGCGCCCGGCGTCTTCGCGGCCGGCGACGCGCGCCGCGGGCAGTCGCTGATCGTCTGGGCGATCAACGAGGGGCGCCAGTGCGCCCGCATCGCCGACCGCTACCTGTCCGCGCTCGACCACCACGATCCCGCGCTCGAGGCCGAGGCGGACGCCGACGGCGGTCCCGCCGGGCCGCCGCTGCACGCCCAGGGCGCCGTCATCGTCGAGTAGGGCTGCGGCGGCTGGTAGCGTCGCGCCCATGGCCGAGCACCACGACCTGGGCGGCAGGACCGTCTTCATCACCGGCGCCGCGCGCGGCATCGGGCTGGACACGGCGCGGCGCGTCGTCGCGAAGGGCGCGAAGGTCGCGCTCGTCGGCTTGGAGCCCGAGGCGCTCGAGCGCCACGCGGCCGGATTCGGGCCCTCGCGCGCCGTCTGGTTCGAGGCCGACGTCACCGACCGCGCCGCGATCGAGGCCGCCGTCGACGGTACGCTGGAGCGCTTCGGCGCGATCGACGTGGTCGTCGCCAACGCGGGCGTCGCGCCCCCGCCCGCGACCGCGCTCGCGGTGGCCGACCAGGACTTCCAGCGCGTCCTCGACGTCAACATCGGAGGGGTCTGGAACACCGTCAAGACGACCCTGCCGCACGTGGTCGCCAGCCGCGGCTACGTGCTCGTCGTCGCGTCGATCTATGCGGCCGTCAACGGCGTGCTCGCGGCGCCCTACGCGATGAGCAAGGCCGCTGTCGAGCAGCTCGGCCGCGCGCTGCGCGCCGAGCTGCAGCCGCACGGGGCGAGCGCCGGCACCGCCTACTTCGGCTTCATCGACACCGACATGGTCCGCGAGAGCTTCGAGCAGCCGGTCTTCTCCGAGCTGCGCCGCGCGCAGCCGGAGTTCGTCACGCGGCCGATCCCGGTCGGCCGCGCAGGCGCCGCGATCACGCGCGGCATCGAGCGCCGTCAGGCGCGGATCGTGGCCCCGGGGTGGGTGCGCCTGCTGCTCGCCACGCGCGGCCTGACACAGCTGCTCGACGACACGCTGTCGGCCGGCGCGCCGACGCGCGCCGCCGTCGCCCTCGCGGAGCACGAGCCCGGGCAGGTCTCGGCCAACGGCGTCGCGGCCTCGCGCAACGGCCACGCGCCGGAGTAGGATCCCGTTCCCCGCGCGAACGTGACGCCTGCGTCATCTTTTCGGTAGCGTCCCGCGCCGGTTCATCCCGTCGACGGAAGGCTCTCCCGCATGTCCCAGCAGCTCCCCACCGCCGCGATCATCGGCGCCGGCTCCTCCGGGATCGCCGCGCTGAAGGCGCTCGACGAGCAGGGCTTCGACGTCACCTGCTTCGAGGCCTCCGACCGCGTCGGCGGCAACTGGGTGTTCGAGAACAAGAACGGCATGTCGGCCTGCTATCGCGACCTGCACATCAACACCTCGCGCGATCGCATGGAGTACTCGGACTTCCCGATGCCGCGCGACTACCCGGACTACCCCGACCATCGGCAGATCGCCGCCTACTTCGACGCCTACGTCGATCACTTCGGGATCCGCGACCTGATCCGCTTCGAGACGCGCGTCGAGCACGCCGAGCGCCTCGCCGACGGCACGTGGGAGCTCACGCTCGACGACGGGACCACCCACCGCTTCGACGCGCTGCTCGTCGCCAACGGGCACCATTGGAACCCGCGCTGGCCCGAGCCGGCGTTTCCCGGCGCGGACTCGTTCGAGGGCGTCCAGATGCACGCCCACGCCTACATGGCGCCGGACTTCATGACCGGGAAGAGCGTGGTGGTGCTCGGGATGGGCAACAGCGCCATGGACATCGCCGTCGAGGCCTCCTACGTCACCGACCGGGTCTATCTGGCGGCGCGCCGCGGCGCATGGATCGTGCCGAAGTACCTCTTCGGCAAGCCGACCGACCAGTTCAGGAACGACCCGCGCATCCCCTTCAAGATCCGCCAGAAGGTGATGCAGCAGATCATGAAGACGACCATCGGCCCGCCGGAGAAGTTCGGGCTGCCCAAGCCCGACCACGAGTTCGGCCAGGCGCACCCGACGGTCTCCGGCCGGATCCTGGATCGGATCACGCACGGCGCGGTGAAGCCGAAGCCCAACATCGCGCGCCTCGACGGCGACAGCGTGGTCTTCGAGGACGGCAGCCGCGTGCAGGCCGACATCGTCGTCTACTGCACGGGCTACAAGATCACCTTCCCGTTCTTCGACGAGGACTTCGTCTCGGCGCCCGAGAATCACATCGAGCTCTACCGCCGGGTCGTGCACCCCGACGTGCCGAACCTCTTCTTCATCGGCCTGCTGCAGCCGCTCGGCGCCGTGATGCCGCTCTCCGAGGCGCAGGGCCAGTGGGTCGCCGACCACCTGCGCGGCGAGTACGCGCTGCCGCCGCGCGACCAGCTGCTGGCGGAGATGGCGGCCGACCAGGCGGCGATGCACCGCCGCTACGTGGCCTCCAAGCGCCACACGATCCAGGTCGACTTCGACGACTACCTCTACGACCTCGCCAAGGAGCGCCGCCGCGGCGCCGAGCGTGCGCGGCTGGCGGGCTTCGCCCTGCCCGTGCCGCCGCTCGCCGCACAGGACGCGGCGGCCGTGTGACCGTGACCGACGCCGCCGTCTCCGGCAAGCGCGAGGCGACGAAGGCCGCGAACCGCGCCGCGATCCTCGCGGCCGGCGCGGAGGTCTTCGCGGACATCGGCTTCGGGGCGGCGACCGTCCGGGACATCATCCGCCGCACCGACCTCGCCAGCGGGACGTTCTACAACTACTTCCCGGACAAGGAGGCCGTGCTGCACGAGATCATCGAGCAGACGGCCGGGGAGGCGCGCGCGCGTGTGCGCGCCGCGCGGCGGGGAGCCGTCGGCGTCGAGCAGTTCGTCGACGGGGCGTTCCGCGCGTACTTCGACTACCTCGTGGAGGACCCGCTGCGCCTGGAGCTCCTGCGGCGCAACTCCGGCACGATCCGGGCGATGTTCGACGACCCGTCGCTCGGGGCCGGAACCGAGGAGCTGCGCGAGGATCTCGCCGCCGGGGTCGCCGCCGGCATCCTGCCGCCGCATGACATCGAGCTGATGGCCGCCGCGATGATCGGCGCCGGCTTCGAGGTGGGCGTGCGGCTGCTCGACGACGGCGCCGCCGACGTCGACGGGGCGACCCGCCTGCTGACCACGGTCTTCGTCGCCGGCTTCGAGCGCCTCGCGCGCCCGTAGCGACCGCCCCGCCCGGCGCTCAGGAAGCCGCCCTAGACTGGCCAGTCGGTGCCGTCCTTCTGCCGCCACAACCGCCTGGAGACGAGCTGCCCCATCTGCTCGCGCAAGCTTCAGCAGCGCGAGAAGGAGGCGGCGCAGGCTCGGCGGCCACCGCGCGCGCAGCGCCCCGCGTCGGGTGCCTCGGCGAGCCGCTCGGGCACGGGGCGCCGGCGGACGGCGAGCGCCGGGGGCGTGCGCGTGCGCCGGCTGGCGCGCGCCGGTGACGACGGCTTCCACAGCGATCTCGTCCCCGGCCTGCACGCGAGCGCCGATGCCCGTTGCCTCGCCGAGGAGCTCGCGTTCGCCTCCGCGCGGCTGGACGAGCTGCGCGGCGCGGCGCCGCCCGGCCTCTACGGCGAGGCGCAGGCCGCCGGCGGGGAGGAGGGTCTGTGGCTCACCTTCCTCATCGCCTATGTGGGTCCGCTCGACGGCGCGGGCGACCCCTTCGCGGAGGTCGCCCGCGTGCGCACCGGGTGGGCGAGCGGCGAGGTGCCCGAGCTGGAGGGCACGCGCATCGGCCCCCGCGGAGCCTGGGAGCCCGCGCGCGACGGCGACACGCTCGTCGCCTACCGCGCCTGGGCCGCGCGCGCCGGCTCGCAGAGCGCCGGCCTTGCCGGCGAGCCCGGCTGGACCCCGGAGCGGCGCTTCGAGCGCGCGTTCGAGCGCCTCGCGCTGCCGGGCCTCACGCGCGCCGCGCGCTACGAGTTCCTGCTGACCGCGGGTGCGCTCGGCCTGGCCGACATGCGGCCCTCGTCGCTGCACCTGCTCGCCGACCCGCGCGACCCGACGGTGAGCGCCGCCAAGCGCGTCTTCGGCATCGGCGACGTCCTGCTCGTGCAGCGGCGCGCGGGCGAGCTCGCCGGCGAGGCGGCGCTGCCGATCGCCGCGCTCGACCTCGCGCTGCTGAACTGGGCGCGGCGCACCGACGACCCGGTCGCGGCGCGCATCGCCTCAGGGGCGACCGTCACCCCGGATCCGGACGTCGTCGCGCTCGTCGCCGGCGCGCTGGGGCTCGACCTGGAGCCGGGAGGCGACCAGGAGCCCGAGGACGCGGGCTAGAGGGCCACGTGTACTAGAGCTCCAGCTCGTCGGGCAGGCCCTCGTCGTCCTCGTCCGGGACGACGAGGGAGGTGCCGTGCGGGGTCTCGGCGTCCTCGATGTCCCCATCGGGATCGACCCACTTGAGCTTGATCTCGACCTCGACCTCGACACCGTCGAGGTCCTCCTCCTGCTTGATCTCGAACTCGTACTCGAGCTGGTCGGGCACGTCGAGCGACGTGCCCGCGAGATCCAGCGCCCCGGCTTCGATCTCGTCCGCGAGCTCCCGCAGGTGCTCGGCTGCCTCGGCCCGATTGGCCGACGAGGTCTCGCGTTCGGTGTGATGCGACATGCCTGGTGTCTACCACACACGCCACGTGATTCCTGTGCATCTGCGCGTGATCCGGGTCCGGGGCGTGGTCGTGGAATCGTCGTCATGGCGGTCGCCGATCCCCAGCATTCGCGGCTGCGCGCGCCAACCCGCCTGACGCTGCTCGGGGAGGCCGCGAGCCCACCGGAGATGACGCGCCTGGGCCGACGCGACGGCGTCGCCGGATGGACCGCCTGCATCGACGACGTCACGCCGGGCGCGGAGAACATCGAGGTGCGCAGCACGCACATCGGCATGGGGATCGACCCGGACGTCTGGGAGGTCATCGCGCAGCGCCCCGCGGCGAGGGGCGTAGGCTCGGGGTATGAACGCGGTCGTCTTCACGGAATACGGGGACCCCGAGGTCCTGCACGTCGGAGCGGTCGGCGAGCCACACCCGGGCCCGGGTCAGGTCCGCATCGCGGTCCGCGCGGCGGGCGTCAACCCCATCGACTGGAAGGCGCGCAGCGGCATGCTGCGCGAGATGATGCCGCTGACATTCCCGGTGATCGACGGGCGGGAGGCGTCCGGCGTCGTCGACGAGGTCGGCCCCGGCGTCACGGATGCGGCCATCGGCGATGAGCTGTTCGGCTTCGCGGTCGGAGGCGCGGCGGCCGAGTACGCGGTCCTGGACGAGTTCGCGCACAAGCCCGCGGGCCTGTCGTGGGAGGAGGCCGCCGGCCTTCCGATCGCGGTCGAGACCAGCGTGCGCGTGTTCAACGTGCTCGGCGGCCTGGGCCCCGGCCAGACGATCGTGATCAACGGCGCGGCCGGCGGCGTCGGCACCGCGGCCGTCCAGCTGGCGGTCGCGCGCGGCGCCCGCGTCATCGGCACGGCCAGCGAGGGCAACCACGAGTTCCTGCGTTCGCTCGGCGCGGAGCCCACCACCTACGGCGCCGGCATGGTCGAGCGCGTCCGCGCGCTGGCGCCCGACGGCGTGGATCTCGCGTTCGACACCGCCGGGCAGGGCGGCGTCCCCGACCTGATCACGCTGACCGGCGACCCGGCTCGGGTGGCGACGATCGCCGACTTCGGTGCCGCAGCGCTCGGCGTCAAGGTGACGGGCGGCGGGGAGGGCCGTGCCACGGAGGCGCTCGGCGAGGCGGCCGAGCTGATCGAGGCCGGCCGCCTGCACCTGCCCGTCGCCCAGGCCTTCACGTTCGCGCAGGCCGCCGAGGCCCACCGCGTCAGCCAGGGCGGCCACGTCCGCGGAAAGCTGATCCTCGTTCCGGGGTAGCGGCGGCTCGACCGCCGCTGTGGCGGTTCAACGCGTGGCGGCGATCAGCGCCTGGAGCGCGTAGTCGATGCCGAAGACGAGCTCCGCGTCGTCGTCCCAGCGCGTACGCCCGCCCAGGGTCTGGACCTGGCCCCCGAGGAAGCCGAGCGGGGGGCGGGAGCCGGCGTCGGCCAGGACGGCGGCGAGCACGCGGCGCCCGAGCGGCGCCCACCGCCCGGGGGTGCGGCACGCGCCCGGCAGGGCGCGGCACGCCCGGTCCAGGCGCAGCAGCCCGAGCGCGGTCACCGCTGCGGCCGACACGTCGGGGCGTGCCCCCGGGCCGGCCGCGTAGTCCCAGGGCGGGATGCCGGAGGCCGGCAGCTGCGCTGCGACGAAGCGGCCGGCAGCTCAGAGGCCGCTGGCCAGACCGCGCTCACGCCGCGCCCGGCGGCGGCCTTCGCGCGCCGAGCGGCACGATTTCCTCGCAATTTGCGCACATTTCGGCGTCCAGAAATCGCTCCGCGGGGGAGCGTCTCCGGAATCCTGCACCTCTGCTGAAGGGACACACAGCAATCCGGGGGAGCGCCGCATCATGGAAGACACAGCAGCCGCCGAGCCGCCCGCCGGGCGACAGCTGACGCGGGAGGAGCTCGAGCGGCTCGTCGTCGAGACGGTGCGCCTGCACGCGGACGGCCTGCTGCGCCTTGCGCGCCGCCACAGCCTCTGTGCCGACGACGCGCAGGACGCCTATCAGCGCGGGATGGAGATCTTCCTGCGCCATGCGGGCCGGCTCGATCCCGAGCGGGCGCCGTCCTGGCTGCGGACGGTCGTCAAGCACGAGGCGATGGCGGTTCGGCGCACGCGTCAGCGCGAGGTCGGGCCGGTCGACGTCGACCTCGACCTGTTCGAGGCGCGCAACGCGCCGGGGCCCGAGGAGCGCGTGATCGGCTTCGAGCAGGTCGAGCGTTCCGCCGAGGCGCTCCAGCGGCTCAAGCCCCAGGAGGTCCGCGCGCTGTGGCTGCGCGCACAGGGCAACTCCTACGACGAGATCCAGCAGCAGACGGGGTGGTCCAGGACGAAGGTGAATCGCTGTCTCTACGAAGGCCGTCGCAGCTTCCTGGAGCGCTACTCCGGGATCGAGTCGGGCGACGAGTGCCGGCGCTGGGAGCCGTTGCTGTCGGCGCTCGTCGACGGGGAGGCGACGCGCGACGAGCTCGTGGAGCTGCGCCCGCACCTGCGCCGCTGCTCGCCGTGCCGGGCCGTGGTCCGCGAGCTGCACCGCTCCAGCACGCCGCTGTCGGTCGTCTTCCCGGGCGTGGCCGTCGCCGCGCTCGCAGATCATGCCGAGCCTGCCGGCCACCTCTTCCTGCGGCTCTACGAGGCGACGACGACCTGGCTCAACGAGCGGGCGGCCTCCTCGTTCGTGCGTGCGCAGATGCTCGTCGACGGGGCGAGCGCCTCGGCGACGAAGATGACCGCGGTGGCGGCCTCCGCCGCGGCCGTCGCCGGCGGCGGCGCCGTTGCCGTGGAGCAGGTCTCGCGCCCGCCCGCCGGGGCCGCGCACACGGCCGCGAGCGCGCCGACGGGCCGCGCCGCCGGCCCCGACGCGATCGCCCCGCGCCACGTCGTCGCACTCACGACGCGCGCGCCCGCGACCCGCCGCGCCCGGACGCGCCCCACGACCCGGACCCGCCCCTTGCCCGCCGGCGCGGTGCGCGCCACGGCCGCCTCGGCGCCCGTCGTCCGGACGGCGCCCGCGCCGGCCGCGGCCCCCGCCACCGGAACCGGCGGCGGCTCGGCGGAGCTCGGGATCGAGTGATCGCGGGCGCCGCCCGGCGTGCCGTCCGGCACGAGGCGTACGTTGCGCCTCGAAATGCCCCTGTGCTTCATCGAACCCCAGGATGCGATCCGCGTGATCGCCGAGTCCGTGGGCCGCGAGGCCCGGCGGCAGCTGCTCGGCGAGCTCGTCCGCGCGTGGGTCGACGCGATCCCCGAGTCCGAGCTCGAATCGCACTACGTCAAGGCGATCGCCGATCTCGACGAGCACGACCTCTCGATGCTCGCGGCATGGCACGCGTCGCTCGAGGTCGGGCAGCCGATCGCCAACCGCGACTTCCTCGTCGGCGTCTTCCCGTCGCTCGGTGAGAATCGACGCGAGGCGCTGAAGATCGCCGCCGGGTTCCGCGGCGACGAGGCGTTCGACGCCGGCGTCTCCGAGGAACAGGCGCTCGAGACGGTGCTGCCGGCGCTCGGCCGCGAGCGCTGCATGGAGCTCGCGGAGGAGTGCCTGGAGCTGTACCTCTGGGACCGCATGGGTTCGGACAACTGAGACGGCGCCTCGCGCGATCTGAGGGCGTCATCGGCATCGGGCGTGCAGCTGCACAGCCCGATCGCCTGCTTCCTTCTCAGATCGCGCGATCCGTCCGCCTCAGCCATCCGAACGGCAAGTGCTGGGACGGGCTTCAGTTCAGTGCCGCTTCGATCTCCTCGATCGCCTGCTCGGTCGTCAGGAAGTGGACGGCGGTGATGCCGAGTGCGCTGGCGGCGGCGCAGTTGTGCTCGAAGTCGTCGATGAACAGGCAGTCCCCGGGCGCGATGCCGAGGCGCTCGCAGGTCAGCGCGTAGATCGCCGGGTCGGGCTTGCGCATGCCCACGAACGCCGAGTCGACGACGAGCTCGAAGATCTCATCGACCGGGAGCATCGCGCGCCAGCGCGGCTCCCACTCGCGCACGTTGTTCGTGAGGATCGCCATGCGATAGCCGCGCTCGCCGACGCCGCGCAGGTAGTCGACCATCGCGTGGTTCGTCCCGAGCGCGGCGAACCAGCGCGCCGAGAACTCGTGCATCTCGACGGGGTGGCCGACCTCGGCCGCGACCTCGCGCCCGACGCCGTCGAGGAAGTCGTGCTCGGTCATGCGCCCGCACTCGAGCTCGTACAGCGGGTGGCGCCCGTCGCGCTCCTCGAGGCGTGCCATCGCCGCGCCGAGCGCCGCGCTCGGGATGCCGGACGCCGCCTGGACGGCGGCGAACGCCGGTGCCAGCGGAGAGCTCAGCACGCCGCCGAAGTCGCTGATGACGGCGCGCAGCGGGCTCACGCCGTCGCCGGCTCGGCGTCGGGCGTGCGACGCAGGACGTCGTAGCGCCCGACGCCCTCGCGGCCGTCCATGTGCCAGCGCATGAACGAGCAGTCCAGCCGCAGGCGCCCGAGGTCGAGCGTCGTGCCGCAGAGCACCTCGCCCCATGCCCGTCGCGGAGGCCCGTCCTCGGTGACCCACAGCTCGAGCGCGGCGCGCTGCTGGCGGCCTTCGGCGTCGAAGGTGGTCGAGATGCGGGGGTCCTCGACGCGTGCGTGACCTGCGGCCAGGTCCTCGCCGGGCTCGAAGACGACGGCGCCGATGATCTCGTCGCCGTGGGCGTCGCGCCCCGCCGGCCGGATCGCCGTCGACGCGATCGCCGCGCCGTCGAACCATGCCGCGACCGTCCGCGTGCGCTCGATGGTCGACCAGTCCGGGATGCCCCACGAATGTCCGCGCTGCCCGAGCGCGTCGACCTGCAGGTGCCGGCCGCGCAGCTCCGCCGTGCCGCGTACCCGCACCGGCTGGTCGTAGCCGAGCATGCCGCCCGCGCGGGCGACCGGATCCTTCGGCTCCAGCTCGAACGGCGCGCTGGTCGCCTCGACCTCCAGGTCCAGGCTCGCGTCCTCCCCCGCAAAGTGCACGCGCCAGGAGTGCAGCGGCTCGACGGTCTCGACGTCGAGACCGGCCGCGCTGACGCGCTCCCAGGCCGTGGCATCCTCGACCTCGAGGCCGCCCTCGGCTGCGACCGTCACGAGCTCGTCGCCCTGGAAGAGCAGGGCGAGCCCGCTGGCCGTGCGCCCCTCGGCGAGGCCGAGCCGGACGGTCCCGTAGACCTCCGACGCGAGGTCGCCGAAGGCGAGCGTGATCGCGTCGGTGAAGCCGTCGCCGATCGCCGGGCGCGGCGCCTCGAACTCGGCGAGGACGCTCACGTGCTCGGCAGCGCGGGCGGGTCGGGCGCGTCGACGTCGCTGGCGGTGCCGTCGACATCGAAGTCGTGGCGCGCCGCACGGCGCGTGCCGTAGGCGTTGAAGCCCCTGGTGCCCCACTGCGCGCCGCGCACGGTCCAGACCCCGGCCGGGCCGAAGCTCGCCGCTCCGGTCGTCACCAGCGGGCCGAGCACGACGCGCCGGATCACCGCGCGGGTCGGTGGCAGCAGGCACAGGAAGCCGGCGATGTCGGTGAGGAAGCCGGGTGTCAGCAGCAGCGCGGCGCCGAAGACGATGAGCCCGCCGTCGGCCACCTCGCGGGCCGGGACGCGGCCGTCGCCGAGCGTCCCGGTGAAGCGCGCCCACGCGCGGCGGCCCTGGTGGCGCAGGAGCCACACGCCCAGCAGCGAGTCCAGGATCAGCAGCGCGATCGTCCACCACACGCCGACGAGCTCGCCGACCTGGATGATCGCCCAGATCTCGGCGAGCGGGACGATGATGAACAGTGCGAGGAACAGCAGCAGCATCGCACCGCACAGGGTAGAGGGTCGGCGGGGCTGGCTAGTTGTAGGCCGCAGCGGGCGCGGGCCCGTCGAAGCTCACACCGGGCAGGCGATGCAGGCCGACGAGCTCGATCAGCGTGCGGATCTGCGGCGACGCGCCGTGCAGGTGCATCGCGCGGCCGGCCTTGCGCAGCCGCCGCGCCACCATCGCGAGGTCGACCATCAGCGAGGCGTCCGCGAACGCGAGGCGGCTCAGATCCACGACGAGGTCGTCGTCCACTGTCAGCGCTCGCGACAACGCCTGCCGGCGGAGGCTCTGGGTGGACCGATCCTCGTCCCCGGAACAGTGCAACACGGGCGGGTTGACGCTCAGCGAGACGATGCGCGTGACGGTACTCGAACACACAGGCGCATGCATGAACGCCACCTGACCGCGTTCTACACTCGTCGCATGCCCACTGTCGAAGAGGTCGAAGCGGCCCTGACGAACGTCATCGATCCCGAGCTCGGCCTCGATTTCGTCGAGCTCGGCCTCATCTACGGGATCACGGTCGACGGCGGCGACGTCCACGTGACGTACACGCTGACGACGCCCGCCTGCCCGATCGGGCCGATGGTCGCCCAGCAGATCGAGGAGTTCGTGACCGAGCTGGACGGCGTCGACTCGGTCGAGTCCGCGATGGTCTTCACGCCGCCGTGGTCGCCGGAGAAGATGAGCGAGGACGCGAAGTTCGCACTCGGCTACTAGCGGCACCCGCCGGCCTCGCGCTGCTCGCCCTCTGCGCGGCGCCCCGCCCGGCCGGCGCCGCGCTGCCGGCCGCGACCACGGGCCGGCTGCTGGTCACCCTCGCGCCCGCCGGCACCGGGGCGCATGCCGCGGCGCAGGTCCTCGTCGCCGCCGGCGCGCGGCCGGCGGGCACGCAGGTTCCGCAGCTGCGGCTGGTCACGGTCCGGCCGCGCGCCGGCGCCTCGCAGCGCGCGCTCGCGGCCCGGCTGCGGCGCGACCCGCGCGTGGCTCGCGTCGAGGTGGAGCACCGGGCCGTGCCGCGCGCGCTGCCGAACGACCCGGCGCTCAGCGAGCCGGCCCAGCTCGGCGGTCTCCCGCCCGGCACGCCCGAGGAGTGGTGGGCGAGCGCGGCCGGCCTCACGGGGGCGTGGGATCAGGTCAGCGGCGCCGGCGTCCTGGTCGCGGTCGTCGACGGCGGCGTCGACGCGGCGCACCCGGACCTGGCCGGACAGATCGCGGGCAGCACCTCGCAGGACGCCGCGGGCGGCGCCGCGCTCCAGGACGACGTGGGCCACGGGACGCATGTCGCCTCGCTGGCCTGCGCGGCCACCGGGAACGGCCTGGGGATCGCCGGCGCCGGGGACGGCTGCCGCCTGCTCGTCGCCCGCACCGACTTCAGCGACGCGTCCGTCGCCGCCTCGGTCGTGTGGGCGGCCGATCACGGCGCGCGCGCGATCGTCATGAGCTTCGGGACCGATGACCCCGGCCCAGCGCCGCAGCCGGTCGTCGACGCGCTGCGCTACGCCGTCGCGCGCGGCGCGGTTCCGGTCGCCGCCGCCGCGGACGCGCCGGTCGAGGACCAGGGCTACCCGGCGAACGTCCTGCAGCCGGCGGATTCCGGCGCCGATCCCGGGAGCGATCTCGGGCTGTCGGTCACCGCATCGACGTTCGCCGGCGCGCGCGCGAGCTTCGCCGGGCGCGGCAGCGAGATCTCGCTCGCTGCGCCGGGCACGACGGTCGAGGACGGCCACGAGGCCGGCCTCCTCGGCGCGTTCCCCGGGGGCCTCTCGGGCCTGGAGACCGGGGTCTTCGACGGCGGCAGCGGCCGGCCGTGCGGCTGCCGCGCGACGTTCGACGGCGACCAGCGCTGGGCCTACCTGCAGGGCACCTCGATGGCGGTGCCGCTCGTCGCGGGCGCGGCCGCGCTGATGCGCGCGGCGAATCCGGACCTGCCGGTCGCGGACGTCGTGGCGCTGCTCAAGCAGACCGCCGCGCGCCCCGCCGGGACCGGCTGGACGCCCGAGCTGGGGTGGGGGGTGCTCGACGCGGCGGCCGCGGTGCGTGCCGCCCGCGCGCTCGACCGCACGCCCCCCTCGTCGCACCTGACGGCGTCGCCGCCGGGGCTCGCCGGGCGCTCGCGCCTGCTGCGCTGGACCGGCGCCGACACGGCGCCCGTCGGTCTCACGGCCTCGGGCGTGGCGCGGTGGGAGATCTGGCGGGCGGTCGCCGGGGGCCCGGCACGTCGCATCGCACGGCTTCCGGCGAGCACCCACGCGCTGCGCGTGCGCCTGCGGCCGCGGACGCGCTACCGCTTCTTCAGCATCGCCGTCGACCGGGCGGGCAACCGCGAGGTCGCGCCGGCGCAGGCCGGCGCGAGCGTGCGCGCCCGCTGACCCGCGCTCAGGTGCGCGTCTTCGCCCGCGACCCCACCTTCGCGCCGGTCCGCGGGTCGGGCGCGGCGTGCAGGCGGGCGGCGTTTCCGCCGTTGACGCTCGCGGCCTCCGCGTTCGCCTCGTGCGCGATCGCGACGAGCTCGGCGATCGAGCTCTCCAGGCCCTCGGCGATGGCGTCGATGTCCGGCAGCGCGTCGTAGTCGCCGAGCAGCCCGAAGTTCAGCTGGCCGTCATAGCTCATGATCGCGATCGCGAGCGCGTGATTCTTTGGCAGGAATGCGACCGGGAAGACGTCCAGCGCCCGGCGCCCTGCGACGTACAGCGGGAACTGCGGACCCGGGACGTTCGTGACGATCAGGTTGAAGAGCCGGGTGGAGAAGTTCAGGCGCGAGGCCTGGGCGAGGATCGTCGGCGGGGCGAAGTTCTGCGCGCCCGCGATGACCTCGGCGCCGATCGCCTGCTTGGACTCCTTCAGGCCGTCCATCGACTGGCGCACGACACGCAGCCGCGCGACGGGATCGTCGACGTAGACGGGCAGCGGCCCGCGCATCGCGGCGATCCGGTTGCCGAGCTCGTGGTGCTCGTGCTGGGCGCGGATCGAGACGGGCACCAGTGCGCGGAGCTCCAGCCCCTCGGTGCGCACGCCGCGCGAGCGCAGCCAGTCGCGCAGCGCGCCGCTGACGACGGTCAGGACGACGTCGTTCACGGTGCCGCCGAGGGCGTTCTTGACGAGCTTGAAGTCCGCGAGGTCCGCGCGCACGACGCGCAGGCGCCGGTGCGGGCCGATCTCGACGTTCAGCGGCGTCTCCGGCGCCGGGTTGAGGCCCGCCCAGGCGATCTCGCCGACGCCCTCCAGCCCCTCGCGGACCTCGGCGAGGACCTCGGACGGGCGCGCGGCCAGGCTCGTCAGGCGCCGGACGCCGTCGACGACCGTACGCGCGACGCCGACCGCGCCCGAGGCGACGAGCTCGGCCGTCGTCGGCTCGGCGGCCGGCTCCCACGCCTCGGCGGGGTGCTCGATGACCGTCCCCTCGGGGGAGAGATCGAACAGGACGGTCGCCAGGTCGACCCCCGAGATCCCGTCGATCACCGCGTGGTGGGTCTTCGTCACGAGCGCCCAGCGGCCCTCGTCGAGGCCCTCGATGAGCCAGATCTCCCACAGCGGCTTGGAGCGGTCGAGCTGCTGGGAGAAGATCCGCGAGGTCAGGTTGAAGAGCTGCTCCTCGCTGCCGGGGCGCGGCAGCGCGGTCTGGCGGACGTGGTATTCGAGGTTGAAGCTCGGGTCGTCGACCCACACCGGGCGCCCGCTCTCGATCGGCGGGAAGCTCAGCTTCTGGCGGTAGCGCGGCACGAGGTGCAGCCGCTCGCGGATCTGATCGAGGAAGTCGTCGAACGGTGCCGCGGGCCCCTCGAAGATCGCCACCGCGCCGACGTGCATGTGCGATGCGGGCCCCTCCTGCACGAGGAAGGACGCGTCGATCGCGGTCAGCCGGTCGAAGTGCTCCTGAGCCATGGGTGGACACTAACGCGGGCGGCTCGCCGCAGCGAGACCCTGCGAAGATCCGCGGACACCGACGAAGCGCCGGAGGCACCGCGATGGCATGGGATTTCTCGACCGAGCCCGAGTTCGAAGCGCAGCTCGCATGGATGCGGCAGTTCGTCCGCGAGGAGATCTGGCCGATCGAGACGATCTACGAGGATCTCGACCAGCAGCAGCTCGAGCGCATCTACCGCCCGCTGCAGGAGCAGGTCAAGGCGCGCGGGCTGTGGGCGGCGCACCTGGATCCCGAGCTCGGCGGGCAGGGGTTCGGGCAGGTCAAGCTCGGCCTGATGCACGAGATCCTCGGCAGCTCGCCGTTCGCGCCCAACGCCTTCGGCAACCAGGCGCCGGACTCGGGCAACAGCGAGATCCTCGCGCTCGCGGGCACGCCCGAGCAGAAGGAGCGCTGGCTGCATCCGCTGCTGAACGGTGACCTGAAGTCCGCGTTCTCGATGACCGAGCCCAACGCCGGCTCGGACCCGACGCTGCTGCGCACGCGCGCGGTGCGCGAGGGCGACGAGTGGGTCATCAACGGCCACAAGTGGTTCTCGAGCAACGCCTCGATCGCGGACTTCCTGATCGTGATGGCCGTGACCGACCCCGACGCGCGCGCCCATCAGCGCGCATCGATGATCATCGTGCCGACCGACACGCCGGGCGTGAACATCATCCGTGACGTCGCGACGATGGAGCATCCGCAGGAGAGCTTCGGCAGGCTCGGCGGCCACGCGGAGATCCGCTACGAGGACGTGCGCGTCCCGGCGGCCAACCTGCTCGGCGGTGAGGGCGACGGCTTCCTCATCGCCCAGCACCGCCTCGTCCCGGGGCGCATCCATCACTGCATGCGCTGGCTGGGGGTCTCGGCGCGCGCCTTCGACATGCTCTGCGAGTACGCCACCCACCGCTACGCGTTCGGCTCGACGCTGTCCGAGAAGCAGTCGGTGCAGAACTGGATCGCCGACTCGGCGGCGCAGATGCAGGCCGCGCGGCTGATGACGCTGCACGCCGCATGGAAGATGGACACCCAGGGCGCCTCCGCGGCGCGCGCCGACGTCTCGCTGATCAAGTTCTACGGCGCCGGCGTGCTGCACGACGTGATCGACCGCGCGCTGCAGATCCACGGCTCGCTGGGGTACTCCACGGACATGCCGCTGGAGGCGATGTACCGGATGGCGCGCGGCGCGCGCTTCTACGACGGCCCGGACGAGGTGCACCGCGAGAGCGTCGCGCGCCGGATCCTGCGCGGCTACGAGCCGCCGGCCGACGGAGTGCCGAGCGAGCACGTCCCGACGCGCCGAGCGGAGGCGCGCCGCAAGTTCGCCGACATCCTCGAGGCGGTGACGGCAAACGACTGACAGCGGCGCCCGCCGGCACCTCTCGGTCCGGCTCCTGGTCATCGCGCTGACCGCCCAGTTCCTCGTGGCGGGGGTGGTCATCTACTTCTCGGCCTCGGGCTGGCCGTTCGTCGGCGGCCATCCGCCGGCGGCCGGCGCGCAGCCGGCGGCCGTGCGCACCGGCGGCGTGCCCGCTGCGCGCACCGACCGCTTCGACGGCGACCGCGCGCTGGCGACGGCACGCCGGCTCGTCGCGCTCGGGCCGCGACCCGCGGGCTCGGCCACCGCGCAGGCGGCGGGGGAGCTGCTGCGGCCGCTCCTGCCGCACGGGCGCCTCGCGCCGCTGGCGGGCCACCCGGGCCTGCGCAACGTCGTCGGCGAGGTCGGCGGTCACGGCGCGCCGATCGTGCTGATCGCCCACTACGACACGACGCCCGTGCCGGGCTACGTCGGGGCCAACAACTCGGCCGCTGCGGTCGGGACGCTCGTCGAGCTCGGGCGCCGGCTGCACGCCTCGCGCACCGGCGCGCCGGTCGTGCTGCTGCTGACCGACGGCGAGGAGGCGCCGGACTATCCGCCGAAGGATTTCGCCGCGAGCGCGCTGCGCGGCTCCAAGGCCGCGGCCGCCGGACCGCTCGGGCGCACCGCGCGCGAAGTGATCGTGCTGGACTTCGTCGGCCAGCAGGGCCTGCGCATCCGCCGCGAGGAGAACAGCGACGCGGCCCTGTGGAAGCGCCTGCGCGCTGCGGCCGCCGCCGCCGGCGTCGGCGCCGTCTTCCCGGCCGGAACACAGGGGCCGATCCTGGACGACCACATCCCGTTCCGCGACCGCGGCATCCCGGCGATCGACCTGATCGACTTCGCCTACCCGTGCTGGCAGCGCACCTGCGACACGCTCGACAAGCTGTCGGCGCGCAGCATCGACGCGACGGGGGAGACGGTCATGGAGCTGTTGCGCCGCGAGCGGGCGCGCCGCTGAGCGCCGGTAGTCTGCCCGCCGTGTCAGCGGTCACCATCCCATCGGGCGCGCCGGAGCTGCCCGGACCGCGCTCGCGCGCGCTGCTGGCCCGGCTCGACCGGGTGCTGAACGGCCCGCTGCGCGAGAGCGGCGACGTCCCGTTCGTGCTCGGGCGCAAGCGCGGACACCTGCTGGAGGACGTCGACGGCAACACGTTCGCCGATCACGTCTCCGCCTGGGGCGCCGCCCCGTACGGCGCCCAGCCCGCCGCGGTCGGCGCGGCGATGGCCGAGGCCTGGGACCGCTACGGGATGGAGATCACGAACTACGTCAAGAGCGAGCCCGCGTTGGAGCTCGCGGAGCGACTGATCGAGCTCGCCCCCGAGGGCATCACGCGCGTGGCCCCGACCGTGACCGGCACAGAGGCCGTCGAGGGCGCGGTGAAGCTCGCGCGCGAGGCCACGGGCCGCCCGATGATCCTGTCCTTCCTCGGGCAGTACCACGGCGAGTCGACCTACCTCACGGCGGCGAGCTCGACGGATCGGCCCGACAACACCTCGGCGAACGCGCAGTACGTGCCGGGCTTCGTCTTCGCGCCCTACCCCAACCGCTTCCGTGCGCCGTTCCAGCGCGGCCCGGGCCCGTACGACGAGACGCTCTACATCGAGTTCATCGAGGACTGGCTCCTGCGCTACCAGGTCGAGCCCTCGCAGATCGCCGGCGTGCTGATCGAGCCGGTCGCTGGCGAGGCGGGGATCCTCGCTCCCGCCCAGGAGTTCTGGAACGGCCTCACCCGGCTGTGCCGCACCCACGGCTGGCTCCTGATCTGCGACGAGGTCCAGACCTGCCTGGGCCGCTGCGGCCCGATCTGGGCCGGCGACCTCTGGGGGCTGCGCCCGGACATCCTGCTGCTGGGCAAGTCGATCGCCGCGGGCGGGCAGCCGGTCGCGGCGATCATGGCGACGGAGGCCGTCCTCGCCGAGTCCGAGACGCACCTGGGCGGGACGTACGCCTGGGAGCCCGCGGCCTGCGCGGCGGCGCTCGCCGGGCTCGACATCCTCGCCGCGGGCGGCGTGCTGGAGAACGTGGCGCAGCTCGACGCGGTCGCGCGCGCGGAGCTCGGGCCGCTGGTGCAGCGCTTCCCGCAGGTCGGCGACGTGCGCGTGCAGGGCGCATGGGCCGCGATCGAGTTCGTGACCGATCCGGTCACGATCGCGCCGGACGCCGCGTTCCAGGCGGCCGTCCACCGGGCCGCCGTGAGGCGCGGCGTCCTGGGGATCAGCGAGGAGGCCAAGTCCGTCTACCGGATGCAGCCGGCGCTGACCATGGAGCCCGAGCTGCTGCGCTGGTCGTGCCGGCAGGTGGCGGCGGCGGTGGAGGAGACGGCTCGTACACTCGATGGCGATGCCGAACGCCCCTGAGAAGATCCTGCTGGCGGCGCCGCGCGGCTACTGCGCGGGCGTCGACCGCGCCGTGCAGACGGTCGAGCGCGCGCTGACGCTCTACGGCGCGCCGGTCTACGTGCGCAAGGAGATCGTGCACAACAAGCACGTCGTCGAGCAGCTGCGCGAGCGCGGCGCGATCTTCGTCGAGGAGCTCGACGACTCGATCCCCGAGGGCGCGATGACCGTCTTCTCCGCGCACGGCGTCTCGCCCGCGGTCCAGTCCGAGGCCGAGCGCCGCGGGCTGCAGACGATCGACGCGACCTGCCCGCTCGTCACCAAGGTCCACCGCGAGGCCGTGAAGTTCGCCGGCGAGGGCTACACGATCGTGCTGATCGGCCACGACGGCCACGAGGAGGTCGAGGGCACGATGGGCGAGGCGCCCGAGTCGATCGTCCTCGTGGAGACCGTCGAGGACGTCGACGCGCTCGAGGTCGCCGATCCGGAGAAGCTGGCCTACATCTCCCAGACGACGCTCTCGGTCGACGAGACGCGCGCGATCATCAACCGCCTGCGCGAGCGGTTCCCGAGCATCACCGGGCCGCGCACCGACGACATCTGTTACGCCACGACGAACCGCCAGGCCGCCGTCAAGCAGCTCGCGCCGCTGTGCGAGCTCGTGCTCGTGATCGGCTCGCGCAACTCGTCGAACTCCAACCGGCTGGTCGAGGTCGCGCGCGAGCACGGCGCCGCCTCCTACCTGATCGACAACGAGGGCCAGGTCCAGGACGACTGGCTCGCCGGCGTCACGACGCTCGGCATCACCTCCGGCGCCAGCGCGCCCGAGGAGCTGGTCCAGCGCCTCGTGCAGTCCTTCCGCGACCGCGGCACCGAGAACGTCGAGGAGTTCGAGGTCGTCCAGGAGGACGTGCGCTTCATGCTCCCCAAGACGATCCGCCAGGCGATCGCCGCCCAGAGCGCCTGATCAGCGCCCGTCCGAACTGAGCCACGCGCGCAGCTCCGCGTCGTGCTCGCCCAGGCGCGGCGGGCGGCGCAGGCCCTGGGCCGGCGTGCCCGACAGGCGCAGCGGCGAGCGCGTCGTGCGCACGCCGTCGAGCTCGAGGACCGGCTCGGTGCCGAGCCTCTCGGCCAGGGCGAACGCCTCCCCGACGTCGTTGACCGGCCCGGCCGGCACGCCCGCGGCGTTCAACTGCTCGGCCCACGCGGCGGCGGGGCGCCGGGCGAGTGCGCCCTCGAGCTCGGCGGCGAGCGCGGCGCGGTGCTCGACGCGCGCGGCGTTCGTCGTGAAGCGCGGATCCTGCGCGAGCTCCGGGCGGCCGAGCTCCGCGCACAGCCGCACGAAGATCGCGTCGTTGCCGCCGGCGATCGCAAGGTCGCCGTCGGCCGCCGCGAACGTCTCGTACGGCGCGATCGACGGGTGGCGGTTGCCCGAGCGGTGGGGGACGTCGCCCGTGTTCAGGTACGACGACGCCAGCCCGAGCAGCGCCGCCAGCCCTGTGTCCATCAGCGAGACCTCGACGCGCTGGCCCGTCCCGGTCGCGGTGCGCGCCTGCAGGGCGGCGAGCGTGCCGATCGTCGCGTAGAGGCCAGTGAGCATGTCGATCAGCGCCGTCCCGGGCTTCAGCGGGCGCCCATCCGGCTCGCCGGTGATCGACATGTAGCCGCACATCGCCTGCACCAGCAGGTCGTACCCGGGCAGCTCGCGGGTCTGCGGCCCCGAGCCGAATGCGCTGATCGACGTGTGGACGACGCCCGGGTTGCGCTCGCGGATCACCTCATAGCCGAGGCCGAGCCGGTCCATCGTCCCGGGCCGGAAGGACTCCAGCACGACGTCCGCGCGGGCGCACAGCTCGAGGGCGAGCCCCTGGTCGGCGGAATCGCGCAGGTCCAGCACGAGCGAGCGCTTGTTGCGGTTGAGCCCGAGGTAGTACGTCGAGCCCTCCTCGACGAACGGCGGGCCCCACTGGCGCGTGTCGTCGCCCGTGCCCGGCCGCTCGACCTTGATGACGTCCGCGCCGAGGTCGCCGAGGTTCTGCGAGCAGAGCGGCCCGGCGAGGACGCGGGTGAAGTCGGCGACGAGCAGCCCGTCGAGCGCAGTCTGAGGCATCGCCCGGCAGGCTACCCTGCGCTCCCCGATGCGGACCCTCGTCATCTCAGACCTGCACCTCGGCTCGCGGCGCCCCGTCGACATCCTGCGCCGCCCCGAGCCGCTCGACGCGCTGTGCAGCGGGCTGCGCGAGATCGACCGCCTCGTGCTGCTCGGCGACGTGCTCGAGTTGCGGCACGGCCCGCTGCGCGAGGCGCTCGCCGCAGCCGGGCCGGTCTTCGAGGCGATCGGCGACGCGCTGCGGCCGCACGCCGAGGTCGTGATCACCGCCGGCAACCACGACTACGCGCTGGTCAGCTCGTGGCTGGCGCGTCGCGGGGCGGAGACCGAGCCGGAGCCCCTGGGCCTGGAGACCCGGACCGACGCCTCCGCCTCGCCGGCGGTGGAGGCGATCGCCCGCCTGCTCGGGCGCTCCGTCTCCGTCGCCTACCCGGGCATCTGGCTGCGCGAGGACGTCTGGGCCACGCACGGCCACTACGCCGACCGGCTGATCACGATCCCGACGTTCGAGCGCATCGCCGCGGGCGGCATGGCGCGCGTCGTCGGCCGTCTGCCCGAGGACGGCGGCGCCGTGGCCGAGGACTTCGAGGCGGCGCTCGCGCCGATGTACGCCTGGCTGGACCAGATCGCCAACGGGCGCGCCGCCGGCGGGCGCTGGGTCACCGGCGCGGCGACCGCGAAGGCCTGGTCGCTGCTGTCCGCCGACGGGCGCGCGCCATTGCGCGGCAAGGCGCTGGCCGCGCTGCTCCCGCTCGGGATCGCCGGCCTGAACCTCGCCGGCCTCGGCCCGGTGCGCTCGAAGCTCGACTCCGACGAGCTGCGCCGCGCCGGGATCGTCGCGATGGGCGGTGTCGTCGAACTGCTGGGCGTGACGGCGCCGTACGTGATCTTCGGGCACACCCACTGCGCGGGGCCGATGGCGTGGATGGACCCGGGGGAGTGGCGCGTGGGCTCCGGCACGCAGCTCATGAACGCCGGCTGCTGGACCGAGGAGCCGCGCATCAACACCACCGACCCGCGCAGCCCCTATCGGCCCGGGTGCGGCGTCCTGCTCGAGGACGAGGGCCCGCCGCGGCTCGTGCGCGTCACCGAGGACTTCGGCAGGCGCCCCGACCACTCGTTCTAGTGGGCGAGGCCCGCGGCGAACGTCGTGGCGTAGACCTCGAGCCCGTCGCCCGGATCGAGCTCGAGCACGCCGTGGGTGTGCCGCTCGTGCTGCAGCAGCAGGTGCGCGCCCGGCTGCTCGAGTGCGACGTCGCGGCCGTTGACCCGCAGGGTCCCGGCGCCGCCCGTGACCACCCAGACCTCGCCGGCCTCGTACGGCCCGCTGTAGGCGCCCTCGCGATCGGCCGTCGGGACGACGATCGCGGCGTCGTCGTCGTCGGCGGGGCGCACGAGCGCGACGAGGTCGCCCTCGAGACCCAGCAGCTCCTGGATCGCGCGCTCGGTCCCCGCGTAGTCGCCCTCGCCGTGATGGACCTCGACGAGCTTCAGCCGCGGGGCGAACAGGTAGCGCGCCGGCCAGCCGGGGTTCGCGTAGGCGCGCCACAGCAGGAAGCCCGTGTCGATCGCGACGGCGTGCTCGATCCCCAGGCGCGCCACGGCCGCACGCACCTCGTCCTCGTCATGACCGGGCGGGAAGCCGGGGCAGTGGACCGAGATCACGCGCAGGCCGGCGTCGGCGTAGCGCTCGTGCCAGGCGCGCACGTACGTCAGCGTCCGCATCGAGCTGGGGCGGCAGAAGTCCCAGAACTCGACCAGCACGGGCCGCGTCGCCTGCTGCTCCATGCGGAGCGGGGCGACGTTCACCCACGAGAGATCCTTCGGGAACGACGGCGCCACGATGGTGTCCACCGGTGGGCGCATCAGGGCGCCTGACGCTAGCATCGCCGGCCTGCCCGCGACCCGGACACCGCGCTGATCGCCCTGCCGGATCCGCCCCTGCGCGACGGCGTCGTCGCGCTGCGCGCGTGGACCGAGGAGGACGTGCCGGCGCTCGTGCGCGCGTGCGCCGATCCGCTCACGCGGCGCTACACGTCCGTGCCCCGCCCATACACGCCCGAGGACGCGCGGATGTTCATCCACGCGGGGCGCACCGACAGCGCGATGCCGCTGGCGGTCGTCGCCGACGACGCCGGGGGCGCGGTGCTCGGCGCGGTCGGCCTGCACGCCGTGGACCTCCATCGCGGGCGCACCGAGATCGGCTACTGGACGGCACCCTGGGCGCGCCGTCAGGGCGTCGCCGTGCGCGGACTGCACCTGCTCGCCGCGTGGGCCCTGCAGGATCTGGGCGTGCGACGCGTCGACCTGTACGCCGAGCCGGCGAATCTCGCCTCCCAGCGCGTCGCCGAGCGCGCGGGGTTCGCACGGGGCAACGTCGTGCGCGGGGGGATCGCGTTGCGCGGGCGTCGCCGCGACGTGGTCCGGTTCACCCTGCTGGCGTAGCAGCCGGCTCGCGGTCCTTGTGTGAGGTGGCGCAACGTCCACCCCACAACTGGTATTCATTGCCATCCAACCCTGAGCAGGAGGAACAATGCGGAGAATCGCTCTCCTCGCGCTGGCCGTCGCTGCGGTCGCGCTCATCCCGGCCTCTTCGGCCTTCGCCATCAATTCGGTCCAGAAGTTCTCGGCTTCTGTGTCGCCCGCAAAGGCCGGCACGAAGAAGAAGCCGACCGGCGTCACGCTGAAGGTCCGTCCGTACTTCGACGACATCAGCGCGGATTCCGCCGCGCCGTTCGCCACGACGTTCGCCAACGTGTTCTTCGACAAGAACCTGGTCTTCAACGGCGCGAAGTTCCCGCAGTGCGCCAACGCGAAGGTCCTGTCGGCGGCCAGCAGCTGCCCGTCCGGCTCCAAGGTCGGCAAGGGCACCGCGGCCGGCGTCGCGCTGGGTCTCACCGAGAACCTGACGGTGACGATCTACAACGGTCCCGGCGGCAAGGCCGTCGAGCTGCTCGTCGACGGCACGGCGCCGCTGGCGATCCACAGCGTCATCGAGGGCAAGCTCACCAAGCAGTCCGGCAAGTTCGGCTACCTGCTCAAGGTGCCGGTCCCCGCTGACCTGCAGCAGCCCGCCCCGGGCGCGATCGCGACCCTGACGGACTTCAACACGACCATCAAGGCCACGTACAAGAAGACCCCGTACATCGGGCTCGCCGGTTGCACCGCCAAGAAGCTGAACTTCGGCTACACGGGCCAGTACACCGACGGCACGACCGGTCAGCAGCTCGCCCTGACCCAGGCCTGCAAGTAGGCCTCACGCAGACATCGCAGTAGCGGTATCGGGGCGGGCCTGCGGGTCCGCCCCGTATCGTTTTCGGGGATGATCCCCCGGGCCGCGCGCCTGCCGCTCGCGGCCCTCCTCGCCGCCGTCTGCTGCCTCACCCTGCCGGCGGCCGCCTCGGCGCACGGCATCGCACAGCGCGCCGACCTCCCGATCCCCGAGTGGCTGTTCGCCTGGGGCGCGGCCTTCGTGCTGCTCGTCTCGTTCATCGCGCTGGCGATCCTGTGGCCGCGCGCGGTCCTCGAGCAGGTCCGCGAGCGCGCGCTGCTGCGCGTGCCGCTCGTCCTCGAGGTCCTCGCCGGCGCATTCGGCGTGTTCGCCTTCGGCGCCGTGGTCTACGCCGGGTTCGCCGGGACGCAGACCGGGACGGCGAACCTCGCGCCGACCGCGATCTTCGTGCTGTTCTGGGTCGGCATCCCGTTCCTGACCATGCTGTTCGGCGACGTCTTCGCCGCGGTCAGCCCGTGGCGGGCCGTCGGCCGCGCCACCGGCTGGCTCGCCGCGCGCGTCGCCCGCGCGTCGCTCCCCGAGCCGCTCGCCTACCCCGAGCGCGTCGGGCGCTGGCCCGCCGCGCTCGGCATCGTCGCCTTCGCCTGGGTGGAGCTCGTCTACGTCAATCGCGACCAGCCGAGCGCGCTCGCGATCATGGCGGTCGCCTACGCCGTCGTGATGCTCGTGGGGATGAGCCTCTACGGCGTCGAGGCCTGGACGCGCAACGCCGACGCGTTCGGCGTCGCGTTCGGGCTGTTCGCCCTGCTCGCGCCGCTGCACTGGACGCAGCGGCGCCTGTACCTGCGCCCGCCGCTCGTCGGCGCGCCGCGGATGCCGACGGGCGCCGGCGCCGTCGCGATGGTCTGCGTGATGATCGGTACGACGACGTTCGACGGCTTCTCCCAGGGCGGCATCTGGCTCAGCACGAACGGCCTCGCCCAGCGCCTCAGCGACGCCTTCCACGGGCTCGGCGTCGGGCAGGAGACGGCCGTCGAGCTCGCCTACACCGTCGGCCTGATCGCGATCGTGCTGATCGTCTCCGGCCTCTACCGGCTCGGCGTCGCGGGCATGCGGACCGTCGGGCGCGACCACACCACCGACGAGCTGGCGCGCCTCTTCGCCCACTCGCTGATCCCGATCGCACTCGCCTACGTCGTCGCGCACTACTTCTCGCTGCTCGCCTACCAGGGCCAGGCGATCGCCTACCTCGCCTCCGACCCGCTGGGCGACGGCTCGAACCTCCTCGGGACCTCGTCGGCGACCATCGACTACTCCGTCGTCGGCGCCGGCGGCATCTGGTACGTCCAGGTCGCGGCGCTCGTGCTGGGGCACGTCGCCGGCCTGATCCTCGCCCATGACCGGGCGCTGGCGCTGTGGAGGGATCAGCGCGTGGCCACCCGGTCGCAGTACTGGATGCTGCTCGTCATGGTGTCCTTCACCTGCCTCGGCCTGTGGCTGCTCTCGGCGGCCTCGAAGTGAGTCTCGCCCTGCCGCTGGCCCACTTCGGGCACTGGTACCACGCGTTGCTCTACCTGGCCCCGATCGTGATCATCGGGTTCGGGTTGTGGTGGTCCGGGCGCCGCGGTTGACGCTCGCGGGCTGCTCGCGGGTCTCGTGGCGCCTGAGGCGCCCCGTCGTTCGGGGCAGGACGTCCGTACAGCACCCCTAACACGTGCCACCTCACGCATCCACGGTCTCGCGCTCGGCGACGGGTGGTGCTCAGAACTTCTGCAGGACCTTGATGTCGTGGGCGAGGCCTTCGGGGGTGAGCTCGCTGATCGGGAAGCTGACCCGGGCCGTGCCGGTCCTGTCGATCACGATGACGTAGGCGGTGTGCTCGAGCTTCGCGCTCTGGGGCTGGATGCCGTAGCGGCGCCAGACGCGCTGGAGCTGGGCCCCGGTGCCGAGGAGGAAGCGCATGCGGCCGATCAGGTGCTGCTCGGCGACGAACTTGCGGGCGGTGGCCGGCGTGTCGTTCCTCGGGTCGACGCTGACCGCGAGCACGGGGACGGAGCCGCTGCTGTTGTCGAGGGCGCCGCGGATCTGCTGGGCCATCGTCGGGCAGTCGTTCTGGCACGTGGTGTACATGAAGGTCAGCACAGTGACGTGCCCGCGTTCGCTCGAGAGGCGCGTGATCCGGCCGTCCTGGTCGCGCAGGGCGAAGTCCTGTGGCGGGGCGGGCGGGCTGATCGAGCCCGCGAAGCGCGTCGTTGGGGTGCCGCTCGCCGTCCCGTCGCTCGGGTCGCTGAAGACGACGAACGCCAGGACCCCGACGAGCGCCAGCGTCGCGACGGCCATGAGCGTGAGGCGCACACGCGGGTGCATGCACGCAGGGTACGTCAGCCGCGCCGGGTCAGGCCTCGACGAGCCCGCGGCGGATCGCGTAGCGCACGAGCTCGACGCGGTCGCGCATGCCGAGCTTGCGCAGGATGTTGCCGCGGTGGGACTCGACGGTCTTCTCGCTGAGATGCAGGATCTCGCCGATCACGCGGTTCGTGTGCGCCTCGGCGATGAGCTTCAGCACCTCCTGCTCGCGCTGGCTCAGCGGCTCACGCGGGCCGGTCGCCTCGTCCGCCATCCACTCGCGCACCAGCGTCTCGGTGGCGGCATTCGTGAGGAACGGCTCGCCGCGGGCGACCGAGCGAACGGCGTCGACGAGGTCCTGGTCGGCCTCGCGCTTGAGCACGTAGCCGGAGGCCCCGGCCTTCAGCGCCTCGAACACGTAGCGCTCGTCGTCGTGCATCGACAGCACGAGCACGTCGACTTCCGGCGCATGGCGCTTGATCTCATGGGTCGCCTGGATGCCGGTCAGCAGCGGCATCGAGACGTCGAGGATCGCGAGGTCGGGCCGCAGCGCGAGTGCGCGCTCGACCGCCTCGGCGCCGTCGGCCGCCTCGCCGACGACCTCGATGTCGGCCTGGCGCTCGAGCAGGAGCTTCAGGCCGCCGCGGACGATGCCGTGATCGTCGGCGATCAGGACGCGCATCATGCCGCGCGCTCCCCGAGCCGCAGCTCGATCGTGGTGCCGGCGCCGGGCGCCGAGCGCACGTCGAGCGACCCGCCCGCGAGGGCGGCGCGCTCGCGCATGCCGGTCAGGCCGTGGCCGCTGGGGGCCGCCGCCGTGAAGCCGCAGCCGTCGTCCTGGACGCGGGCGACGGTCGTTCCGCGCTCACGCGCGAACGCCACCCGGACGCTGCCCGCCCGGGCGTGCTGGGCGACGTTCGACAGGCTCTCCTGGACGACGCGGTAGACGACGATCTGCTCCTCGGGACGCAGGTCGTCGACGTCGGCGCCCGCAAGGCTCAGCTCGGCGTGCACGCCCGTCTGGCGCGCGAAGTCGCTGACCTTCGTGCGCAGCGCCGCAACCAGCCCGTGGTCGTCGAGCGCCGCGGGCCGCAGCTCGCGCGCGAGGCGCAGCAGCTCCTCGATCGCCTGCGTGGCGGCGCGCTGGGTCTCGCGCAGCTCGGGACGCAGCTCCTCGGGCACGCGCTGGCCGGTGGCCTCCAGGCGCAGCAGGACGCCCGTCAGCGCCTGGTTGGCCTCGTCGTGGAGGTCGCGCGCGATCCGCGCGCGCTCCTCCTCCTGGGCCTGCAGGACCGCGCTGGCGGTCCGCGCGCGCTCGGTCTCGAGCCGGTCGAGCATGCGGTCGAACGCCTGGTGCAGGCGCACGACCTCCTCGGTCTCGCCCGGCGGGAGGCGCGGTCGCGACTGCGCGTCGGCGCCGTCGACCTGCTCCATCGTGCCGATCAGGCGCTCCAGCGGCTCGAAGCGCCGGCGCAGGACGAAGCCGTTGACCAGGACCGTCGCGAGCAATGCCGCGATCAGCAGCAGCGAGCGGCGATGCTCGACGACGCCGTGCCCGCCCCAGTCGACGGCGAGGCTCGCCGTGAGCACGGTCGCCCCGATGAGCGCGGCGTTCACGCCGAGCACCTGCGCGAGCAGGGACGGACGCGTCAGGCGCGCGGAGCGACGCTGGGGGAGGCGGAGGACGTGCATTGGGGTCTGGACCCCATATCGGCCGCGGGCGCTGCGTCCGATACCCCCTGTGCATCCCCCAGGACCACCGGGCGCTCCGGATCTTTCCCCCTTGATCTGCGCTTGGCCTCCAACAGGGCGAAGGCGCCTTCCCGGCAGCGGGGAAGGCGCCTTTCGCCGTTGTGGGACGCTTTTCGGGGATCCGGCGAGCCCGCCGCGATCCGCTATCCTTTCTGAAGTGCCGAAAGCTGATCCAGAACAGGTGCTTTACCGATGAGCGTCTCCGGAAACGAGTATCTGCGCCGTCTGCGAGCCGAGATCTCGGAGGTCGACCCGTCCGAGGTCGCCCAGCTGATCGGCGAGGGCGTCACCGTCATCGACGTGCGCGAGAGCGAGGAGCTGGCCTCCGGCAAGCTCCCGGGCGCGATCCACGTGCCGCGCGGCTACCTCGAGCAGCGCATCGACGGCGTCGTCGCGAACCACACGCAGCGGATCATCCTCTACTGCGCCGCGGGCAACCGCTCGGTGCTCGCCGCGAACACGCTGCAGCGCGACCTCGGCTACGAGCACGTCGAGTCGATGATCGGCGGGATCACGCTGTGGAAGGACCGCGGCTACGAGGTCGAGGTGCCGCGTACCTTCACGCCCGAGCAGCGCGAGCGCTACAGCCGCCACCTGCTCGTCCCCGAGGTCGGCATCGACGGCCAGCAGAAGCTGCTCGACGCGAAGGTCCTCCTGCTCGGCGCCGGTGGCCTGGGGTCGCCGACCGCGCTGTACCTCGCGGCCGCGGGCGTCGGCACGCTGGGGATCGTCGACGACGACGTCGTCGATCTCTCCAACCTCCAGCGCCAGGTGATCCACAGCACCTCGCGCATCGGCGTGCCGAAGGTCGACTCCGCAGCCGAGGTCATCAGCGACCTCAACCCCGACGTCACCGTCGTCAAGTACCCGACGCGCCTGGACGCCTCGAACATCATGGAGATCATCGAGGGCTGGGACATCATCGTCGACGGCGTCGACAACTTCCCCACGCGCTACCTGCTCAACGACGCGACGGTGCGCCTGAGGATCCCCGTCGTCTCCGCCGCGATCCTCGGCTTCGAGGGGCAGCTGAGCGTCTTCAAGCCCTACGAGGGCCCGTGCTACCGCTGCCTGTTCCGCCAGCCGCCGCCCGCCGAGCTCGCGCCGTCGTGCGGTGCCAACGGCGTGCTCGGCGTCCTGCCGGGCACCATGGGACTGCTCCAGGCGACCGAGGTCATCAAGCTCATCATCGGCGCCGGCGACCCGCTCATCGGCCGCCTGCTGATGTACGACGCGCTCGCCGCCGAGGTCACGGAGCTCAAGGTGCGCCGCGACCCCGACTGCCCGATCTGCTCGCGCGAGCCGGACGAGATCTCCGACGACGAGCTCGGCGTCTTCCCCGACTATGAGGCGTTCTGCGCCGCCGCCGGATAGGGTCCGCCGCCATGGCCACGATCCGCATCCCACCGGTCCTGCGCCCCTCCGTCGGAGGAGAGCGCGAGGTCAGCGCCGACGGCGCGAGCGTCGGCGACGTCCTGCGCAACCTCGCGCAGGCGCATCCGGAGACGAGCTCCCAGCTGTTTGGCACCGACGGCGACCTGAACCGCTACGTCAACGTCTACCTCAACGACGAGGACGTCCGCGTCCTCGACGGCCTCGACACCCCCGTGGGCGAGTCGGACTCGCTCGTGATCCTGCCGGCGATGGCCGGCGGGAGCTGATCACCCCGCGCGAGCCTGCCGCCCGCCTGCGCGGGGTCGCCGGCTCGCCGGTCCGCGACATCCTGGCGCTCACCGAGCAGCCGGGCTTCATCTCGTTCGCGGGGGGCCTGCCCGCGCCGGAGCTGTTCGACGTCGCCGGGCTGCGCGCGGCGTACGACCGCGTCCTCAGCGGCCCGGGCGGGCCGCGCGCGCTGCAGTACTCGACGACCGAGGGGGACCCGCGCCTGCGCGCGCAGATCGCCGCGCTGCTAAGCGAGCGCGGGCTGCCGACCGTCCCCGACGACGTGCTCGTCACGAGCGGCTCGCAACAGGCGCTGACGCTGATCGCGACCGTCCTGCTGGAGCCCGGCGATGTCGTGCTGGTCGAGGAGCCCTCCTATCTCGCGGCGCTGCAGTGCTTCGCGCTCGCGGGCGCGCGCATCGTGCCGGTCGCCTGTGACGACGAGGGCATCGTGCCCGGCGCGCTCGACGCCGCCGCGCGGGCCGAGCGGCCGGTCGCGGCCTACCTGATCCCCAACTTCCAGAACCCGACGGGGCGCACGCTCCCCGCCGAGCGCCGCGTCGCCATCGCGCAGATCGCCGCCCGACGCGGTCTGTGGCTGATCGAGGACGACCCCTACGGCGCGCTGCGCTTCGAGGGCGAGGCCCACGGCCCGATCGCCGCGCTCGAGCCCGCGGCGGACCGCACCCTCGCGCTGTCGACGCTCTCGAAGATCGCCGCGCCGGGGCTGCGGATCGGCTGGGTGCGCACGCCGGGCCCGTTGCGCCGCGGGCTCGTGGTCGCCAAGCAGGCGGCGGACCTGCACTCGTCGACGGTCGACCAGGCCGCCGCCGCGGCGTGGCTGGCCGACGTCGATCTCGGGGCGCACGTCGCGCGGCTGTGCGACGTCTACCGCGAGCGGCGCGACGCGCTGCTCGGCGGGCTGGGGGACGCGCTTCCGCCGGGCAGCACGTGGAACAGCCCCGCCGGAGGCATGTTCGTCTGGGCGCGACTGCCCGCGGGCCATGACGCGCAGGAGCTGCTCACGCGCGCGATCGAGCAGCGCGTCGCGTTCGTCCCGGGGGCCCCCTTCTTCTCGGGAACCCCGGATTCCCGTGCGCTGCGCCTGTCGTTCACGACGCATGCGCCGCGAGAGATCCGCAGCGGCCTGGAGCGGCTGCGCGCGAGCTGGTGAGCAGCGGTCCGGCGGAGCTCACGTGGCGGCTATATTTCGGAAAGTCATGGCCTATCCGCCGCTCCGCACGCGCCCCTGCGGGGGCCGCTACACCGACATCGTCGAGGCGATCGGGAACACGCCGCTCGTCGAGCTGCGGCGCCTCTCGCCGAAGCCCGGCGTGCGGATCTGGGCCAAGCTCGAGAGCCGCAACCCCACCGGGTCGGTCAAGGACCGCGTCGCGAAGGCCCTGATCGAGGACGCCGAGGAGAGGGGCCTGATCCGGCCCGGGCAGACCATCCTCGAGCCGACCTCCGGCAACACGGGCATCGCGCTCGGGATGATCTGCTCGCGCAAGGGCTACAGGCTCAAGGTCGTGATGCCGGACAACGTCACGCCGGAGCGCACCCAGCTGCTGAAGATGTACGGCGCCGAGATCGTGTACTCGCCCGGCGACCAGGGCTCGAACGGCGCCGTCGCGATGGCGCTCGACATGGCGGCCGCCGACCCCTCGTACTACATGCCCTACCAGTACGGGAACGAGGCGAACCCCCGTGCCCACTACGAGGGCACCGCGCGCGAGATCCTGCTCGAGCTCGAGGGGCGCGTCGACGCGTTCGTCGCGGGCCTCGGCACCGGCGGCACGCTGATGGGCCATGCACGCCGCTTCAAGGAGGAGCTCGGCGACCGCGTCAAGATCGTCGCCGCCGAGCCGATGCAGGGCGAGCCGGTGCAGGGCCTGCGCTCGCTCGACGACGGCTTCATCCCGCCGATCATCGATCTCTCGCTGCTGGACCGCAAGATCTTCGTGACGAACCGCGACGCGATCATCTGGACGCGCAGGCTGCTCGACGAGGAGGGCCTGTTCGCCGGCGTATCGTCGGGGGCCATCGCCCGCGTCGCCGTGCGCATCGCGAGCGAGATGGACGAGGGGAACGTCGTCTTCATCGTCTGCGACGACGGCTGGAAGTACCTCTCCAGCGGGATCTACACGCTGCCCGTCGACGAGATCGAGGATCTCGAGTCGACGCTGTGGTGGTAGTCCATTCGCTGAACCGTCGCCGGCCGCCCGCCGACCGCGTACTCTGTGGACATGCCCAGCATCGGCCCCATGGAACTCGTCGTCGTGCTCATCATCGCGCTCGTCGTCCTCGGCCCGAAGAAGCTGCCCGAGGTCGGGCGCTCCGTCGGCAAGGGGATGCGCGAGTTCAAGGAGTCGCTGAGCGGCGACCACGACGATCGCGACGAGGCCATCGAGAAGCCCGTCCTGCAGGCCAAGTCGGACGACTCGACCGTCGCCTGACCGCCCTCCCGACGCACTAGTCTCGGCGGCGATGCGCATCTCCGCCGAGCTTCTCGCGATCATCGTCGACCACGCCCGCCGCGAGCACCCGAACGAGTGCTGCGGCGTCATCGGCACGCGTGCGGGCGCCGCCGTCAGCGTGCATCCCGCGGAGAACGTCGCCGCCAGCCCGCTGCGCTTCGAGGTCGACGGCCTCGAGCTGCACCGGCTGCTGACCGAGATCGAGGATCGCGGCGACGAGCTCGGCGCGATCTACCACTCGCACACGCGCTCGGAGCCCCATCCGTCGCAGACGGACGTGAACTTCGCCGCCGCCTGGCCCGGCGTCGAGTGGCTGATCGTCGGCCTCAAGGACGGCCCCGACGCCGAGGCCGACGTGCGCAGCTTCACGATCGCCGACGGGCGGATCGTCGACGTGGGGGTCGGGGTCGCCGGCGATGGCTGACGGCGAGCTGCTCGTCTGCCCCCGCTGCGCCACGACGCACGGCCTCGGCGAGCGCTTCTGCCCCGACTGCGGAATGCCGCTGACATTCCGGGGTCCGGCCTCCGACGAGGCGACCGAGCGTCAGGCGCGCGCCCGCAAGATCAAGCCCCAGTACACGGAGGGCGAGCTCGTGCGGGTCGCCACCGGGCGCAACCAGGCCGAGGCGGACTTCATCTCGAACCTCCTGCTCGAGGAGGGCGTCCCGAGCCTCGTGCGCCGCTCGCGCGGCTTCGACGTGCCGGACATGCTCGCCGCGGGCCCGCGTGACGTGCTGGTCCCGCTGTCCGGCGAGACGACGGCGCGTGAGGTGCTTCTGCAGGTCGAGCTGCACGACGCCGCGGGCGGCTCGGCGGGCCCACGGCCGGCGAAGCTGTTCGCCGGCCTGCTCGCCGCGGTGGCGCTGGTCGGCCTGATCGTCTGGATCGGCTCGCTCGTGTCGGGCTAGTACACGCGGCCGTACGTTCTGCGGGTTTCGGCGGCGCGCGCTCGCGCCTGAGGCTCGTCGGCGTCCGGCCCCGTGCCACCGGCACGAAGCCGGAACACCGCCGACCCTCAGATCACGACCGCGCCCGCGCCGAATTCCACGCAGAACTTCGGGCCACTTGTACTAGCGCGTCCTGATGCGGATCGCGCTGCCGGCGTTGGAGACCTGCAGGCCGTCGGCGACGCCGACGAACACGCGGTAGGTCCCGCCGCGGCGGATGCGCACGCGCTTGCT
>DATCDC010000045.1:0-38381 GCA_036510915.1 Solirubrobacteraceae bacterium
GGGGAGGCCGGGCTCGCGAAGCTCACGGACTTCGGCGTGGCGAGCATCGCCGGGGACGACGCGCTGACGCGCACGGGCGACGTGGTCGGCACGCTCGCATACATGGCCCCCGAGCAGGCCGAGGGCCGCGAGGCGGACGGGCAGGCGGACCTCTATGCGCTCGGGCTCGTGCTCTACGAGGCGCTCACCGGCATCAACCCGGTGCGCGCGCCCGGGGCGGCCGCGACGGCCCGCCGCGTCGGCGTTCGCCTCCCGCCGCTGCTGCGCCTGCGCCCCGACCTCCCGCGCGCGCTCGGCGCCGCGCTGGACCGCGCGGTCCAGCCGCATCCCGACGACCGCGCCACGCTCGAGGACCTGCGCGAGGCGCTCGACGGGGCGCTGGAGGCCGCCGACACGAGCGTCGGCCCGGTCAGCGGCCCCGCGCTCGAGCTCTCCGATGCGGGCGACTTCGTCCCGCACGGTCCACGCCCCCTCGCCCGTGCCGCCCGACGGCGGGACGCGCCGGCCCTGGAGGATCCCGACGCCCTGCGGCCGAGCGGGCGCCTGGCCGAGCGGCTGCTCGCGGCAGCCGGGGCGGCGGCGCTCTGCGGCGGCGCGCTGTCGCTGCTGCCGCCCGGCGCGGCTCCGCCGCCCGGCGGCTCGCTGATCGGCGCTGCCGCTGCTGCCGCCGCCGTGCTGCTGCTCCCGCGGGCGGGCTGGCTGCTGACGATGACCGCGCTCGCGGCATGGTGCGTGCAGGGCGGCCTGCCGGGCGTCGCCGTGCTGCTCGCCGCCGCGGCGCTGCCCACGATCCTGCTGCTCCCGCGCGACGGCGCGCTGTGGTCGGCGCCGATCCTGGCGCCCGTCCTGGGCCTGGCCGGTCTTGCGCTGGCCTGGCCCGCGGGTGCCGGGCAGGTGCGCCGCGCGCTGCCGCGCGCCGCACTCGGAGGCCTGGGCCTGTGGTGGCTCGCGCTCGCCGAGGCCCTCGCGCGGCCGCGGCTGCTGCTCGGCGACGTTCCCGGCACGCCCCGGCCCCATGTCTGGGAGGGCTCCGCGGGCCACGCCGTCACCGACGTCCTCGTGCCGCTGCTCTCGCACGGCGTCGTGCTGCTGGCGCTCGTGTGGGCGGCGGCCGCCTGGGCGCTCCCGTTGCTCGTCCACGGCCGCCGGCTGGTCCTCGACCTGGTCCTCGTCAGCGCATGGGCGGCGGCCCTTGCGGCCGCGACGGCGAGCGTGGCCGCCGGATTGCCCTGGGCGGGCGGCGCCCCGGCGGTCCGCGGGCTCGTGCTGGGCGCGGTCGCCGCGGGCTGCGTCGCGCTGATCGCGGCCGCCGCACGCGCTGAGCCCAGGTTCTGAGCGGCGGTGCCGAGCAGGGAACCATCTAGCATGGGACGACGTTCGCGGGCTGCAGACGCGGCTTTCGCACGACGATCATGAGCGTCCTCAGGAACCTCGAGAGCAAGCTGGCGGGCCTGGTCGAGGGCACGTTCGGCCGCGTCTTCCGCACGGAGGTGCGCCCCGTCGAGCTCGCCCGCCGCCTGGCGCGCGAGATGGACGAGCACACCACCGTCTCGCTGTCGCGCACCTACGCGCCGAACGAGTACGTCATCTGGCTCTCGCCCGCCGACCGCGAGCGGTACGCCGGAATCGAGCGCGAGGTCAGGGACGAGCTCTGCGCCTACCTCCTCGAGCACGCCCGGGCGGAGCGCCTGGCGCTCGTCTCGACGCCCGTCATCGAGTTCGAGACCGACGAGCAGCTGGGCCTCGGCGAGTTCGGGATCGAGACGCGGCTCGTGCACGTCGAGCCGGCCGCCCCCACCGACATGCCGGCTCCGGTCGCCGCCGCCGCAGCGGCGGCGCCCGCGCCCTCGGGCCACACGATGGTCTTCTCCTCCTCGGAGCGCGTGCAGGAGCAGCTCGACGACGCGCGCACGACCCGCCGCGGGCGCGCGATCCTCGCCGCCGAGGGCAAGCGCTTCGCGATCGGGCCCGCCGGTGCCGTCGTCGGTCGCAGCCGGGACTGCGACGTCGTCCTGGGCGACTCGAACGTCTCGCGCCGCCACGCGCGCGTCACGCTCGACGACGCCGCGGGGTGGACGATCGAGGACCTCGGCTCCACGAACGGCGTGCAGGTCAACGGCAGCCGCATCACGGGCCCGCACCCGCTGTGCGCCGGCGACCGGCTGGACATCGGCACCGTGTCCGCGCGCTTCGAGGTCGAGTGATGCTCCAGCCCGCCGCCGTCGCCCTGCAGGCCGCGTTCCTCGCCGTGCTCTTCCTGTTCGTGGTCTGGGTCGCGCGCAGCGCGCTGCGCGACCTGCGCCGCCCGGACGAGCTGCGCGGCGCGATGGCCTCGCCCATCGCGGCGCCGCCGGCCGATGCCACCGGGCTGCACAGCGCCGCGCGGGCGGGCGTCGCGGGCGCCGCGGTCGAGCCGCGGCTGATCGTCGAGCGGGCACCCGGACACGCGCCGGGACTGGAGTACGAGATCGGCGCCGGCGCCGTGCTGGGCCGCGGCGAGCAGGCCGAGATCCGCCTCGAGGACCCGTTCGCCTCCGCCCGCCACGCGCGGCTCGCGCGCCAGGGCCCCGTCGTCGTGCTCGAGGACCTCGGGTCCACCAACGGCACCTACCTCAACGAGGAGCTCGTCACGGGCCCCCAGCCGCTGCACCAGGGCGACCGCGTGCGGATCGGCGACAGCGAGTTCACGTACGTCGACCGATGATCGCGGGCCGCTGATGCTGCGCGTCGCCGAACACGTCGAGCGCACCGACACCGGCCGCCAGCGCCGGATGAACGAGGACTCCTACGTCGCGCGCTCGCCCCTGTTCGTGATCGCCGACGGGATGGGCGGCGCGCAGGCCGGCGAGGTCGCCTCGCAGACCGCGGCCGCCGTGTTCGACCGTGGCCTGCCGCCCGGGGCGGGCAGCGTCGAGGAGCGGCTCGCGGGCGCGGTGCAGGAGGCCAACGAGCAGATCCACGGCCTGTCGGTCTCCAGCGACGAGCTCGCCGGGATGGGGACGACGCTGACGGCCGCCTACGTCGGCGAGCACGACGTCACCGTGGTGCACGTCGGCGACAGCCGCGGCTATCGCTGGCGCGACGGCGCGCTCGAGCGCCTGACCAACGACCACTCGCTCGTCGAGGAGCTCGTGCGCCAGGGCCGCCTGCAGCCCGAGGAGGCCGAGGACCATCCGCAGCGCTCGATCATCACGCGCGCGCTCGGACCCGAGGCCGTCGTGCAGCCGGACTCGCACACGTTCCCCGCCCGTGGCGGCGACGTCTTCCTGCTCTGCAGCGACGGGCTGACCGACATGGTCGGCGAGGCGGTCGTCGCCGACGTGCTCGCCGGCGCCGACACGCTGCAGGAGGCGGCGCGCGGGCTGATCGGGCGGGCCAACGACGCGGGCGGCCGCGACAACATCACCGTGATCCTGTTCCGCCTGGAGGAGGTCCTGCCGGCGGACGCCGCCGCGCAGGGCACCGACGACGACGCGACCCGCGCCGGGTCCGCCGCGCTGCGCGCCGAGGACGTGCGCCGCGCGCTGGAATCGGAACCCGCCCGCCCCACGGCGCCGATGCCGGTGGCCGCGCCGCGCAGCGCCGAGGCCGTCGCGCGCCGGGCACCGGTGGCGCCGCGCGCGGCCGCTGCGCCCCCGAGCAGGCGCCGCCGGCGGCGCCTGCGCATCGGCATGGGATGGATCGTCGCCGCATGCTTCCTGGGCGTCATCGCCCTCGGCGGGTACCTGGCCTCGCAGACCGTCTACTTCGTGGGCTCGGACGCCGACGGCTTCGTCTCGATCTACCGCGGCGTCCCGTACGAGCTGCCCGCCGGCCTCGCGCTCTACCACCGCGACTACGTCTCCGGCGTCAGCGCCGTGCAGCTGACCCGGCAGCAGCGCAGGACGATCGTCGAGCACCGCCTGCGCTCGCGCCGCGACTCCGACGAGCTCGTGCGCCAGCTGGAGCTCGGGACGCTGAGCGGGCGCTGACCATGAGCGCCCGCAACCGCGAGCTCATGGGCCTGATCCCGGCGTCGCTGCTGGTCATCGCCGGCTTCGCCGCGGTCTTCGTGCAGGAGCACGCGGTCATCGCCAACGCGTCGCTGACCTACGGCGCGATCTTCCTCGGCCTCTGCCTGGCGGTGCACGTCGTCATCCGGCTGCGCCTCCCCGACGCGGACCCGTACCTGTTCCCGATCGTCGCCGTGCTCGCGAGCGTCGGCCTCGTCTTCATCTACCGCCTCGACGACACGTTCGCGCGCAACCAGGCGCAGTGGTTCGTGATCGGGCTGATCTTCTTCTCGGGCACGATCCTGCTGCTGCGCGACTATCGCGTGCTCGAGCGCTACCGCTACCTGATCGCGGCCGGGAGCCTGCTGCTGCTGCTGCTCCCGCGCATCCCGGGGATCGGCTCGCAGGCCAACGGCGCCTACCTCGGGATCCGGCTGGGCTCGGTCACGTTCCAGCCGGCGGAGTTCGCGAAGATCGGGATCATCATCTTCCTGGCGAGCTACCTGCGCGACACGCGCCAGCTGCTCGTCTCGCGCAAGATCGGCGGCATCACGGTGCCGCCGCTCAAGCACCTCGCGCCGCTGCTGCTCGTCTGGGGCCTGGCGATGGTGCTGCTCGTCTTCATCCGCGACCTCGGCTCGTCGCTGATGTTCTTCGGCGGCTTCCTGGCGATGCTCTACGTCGCCACCAACCGGCTCGTCTTCCCGGTGGTGGGCCTTGGGCTCTTCGCCGCCGGCGCGGCGTTCTTCGCGAACACCGTCGGCCACGTCGAGAGCCGCGTGCAGGCCTGGAAGCACCCGTTCGACCCGCACCTCTACGGCCAGATCGGCGGCAGCTACCAGCTCGCGCAGTCGCTCTTCGCGCAGGCCGACGGCGGCATCTGGGGCCAGGGCTTCGGGCAGGCGCTGGTCGGGACCGGCGACGGCGCGATCCTCCCCGCCGCGAAGACCGACCTCATCTACGCGGTGATCGTCAACGAGCTCGGGCTGATCGGCGCGGTCGCGCTGCTGCTCGTCTACCTGCTGCTCGTCGAGCGCGGGCTGCGGATCGCCGTCCTCGCACGCGACTCGTTCTCCAAGCTGCTGGCGACGGGCCTGACGACCGTCGTCGCCCTGCAGGTGTTCGTGATCGTCGGCGGCGTGACGAAGGTCATTCCGTTGACCGGTGTGACGCTCCCGTTCGTCTCCTACGGCGGATCCTCGATCGTCGCGAACTTCGTGATCGTCGCGCTGCTCCTGCTGGTGTCCGACCGCGCGCGGCGCGAGGCGAAGTCGTGAACGGGCCGATCGTGCGCGTCTTCGGCGTCGTGCTCGTGCTGTTCGCGCTGCTCGCGTTCTACACCGCGCGCTGGACCATCATCGATCGCAGCAGGCTGCAGGACAACCCGCAGAACAAGCGCGCGCTGCTGGCCCAGGAGAAGATCGCGCGCGGGTCGATCGTCGCCGGCGACGGCGCGACGCTCGCCCGCTCGGTGCGCGCCGCCGACGGGACGTACACGCGCCGCTACCCGCAGCAGAGCCTGTTCTCGCACGCCGTCGGCTACGCCTATCTGATCCCCGGCACGGCGGGCCTGGAGCAGTTCTACAACGGCACGCTGACCGGGCGCTCGCGAGGCCTGGAGAACACCCTGCGCAAGCTGCAGGGCAAGGGCGGCCAGGGCAACGACCTGCGCACCTCGCTCGATCCCCGCGCCCAGCAGGTGGCCCTCCAGCAGCTCGCCGGCCGGCCCGGAGCGGTCGTCGCGCTGGATCCCCGCACGGGCCGGGTGCGCGTGATGGCGTCGATCCCCAACTACGACCCCAACGCCCTGCGCACCGAGAAGGCGACCGCCGCGCTGAACCGTGCGCCGGGTGCGCCGCTGCTGAACCGCAACACCCAGGGCCTCTACCCACCGGGCTCGACGATGAAGGTCGTCACGTCGATCGCGGCGATCGACACCGGCCGGTACACGCCGGACTCGATCGTCAACGGGAAGAACGGGATCAGGATCTCCGGGGTGCCGCTGAACAACGACGGCGGCACCGACTGGGGGCCGATCGACCTGACGACCGCCCTGACCCACTCGGTCAACACCGTCTTCGCGCAGGTCGGCGAGAACCTCGGCAAGGCGACCATGCAGCGCTACATGGACCGCCTCGGGTTCGAGAAGCCCGTGCAGGTCGACCTGCCGCTCGGCGAGCGCTACCCGAGCGGCACCTACTGCGACCGCGCGGGGAGCCTGCGCCTCGTCCAGCCGACCTCGGGCTGCGTCGACATCGGCCGCGTCGCGATCGGCCAGAGCAAGCTGCTCGTCACCCCGCTGCAGATGGCGATGGTCGCCGCCGCGGTCGCCAACGGCGGCGACCTGATGACGCCGTACATCGCCACCCGCGCCGTCGATCCCGACGGGCGCACCGTGCTGCAGAACCAGCCGACCGTCTTCTCGCACGTCATGTCGCGCGCCACCGCCGACAAGCTCACTGCGATGATGCAGAAGGTCGTCCAGGAGGGCACCGGAACGGCGGCCGCGCTGCAGAACTTCAACGTCGCCGGCAAGACCGGCACCGCGGAGAAGGGCACTCCCGGCAGCAACATCACCCAGCCGTGGTTCATCGCCTTCGCCCCCGCGGACAACCCGCGTGTCGCGATCGCCGTGACGATCGAGAAGACCATCGGCGGCTTCGGGGGGACCGACGCCGCACCAATCGCCAAAGCCGTGATGGAGTCCCTCCTGCAATGACCGAGCGCCTCGAAGCCGGCACGATCGTCGACAGCCGCTACCAGATCGAATCCCGCCTGGGCTCGGGCGGGATGGCGGACGTCTACCTGGCCACCGACGCCCAGCTCGGCAGGCGCGTCGCGTTGAAGCTCCTCTACCGCCGCTTCGCGCAGGACCCGGAGTTCGTCGAGCGCTTCCGCCGCGAGGCCTCGGCGGCCGCGGGGCTCCAGCACCAGCACGTCGTCTCGGTCTACGACCGCGGCGAGTGGGACGGCACGTACTACATCGCGATGGAGTACCTGGAGGGCCGCTCGCTGAAGGCGGTCATCCATCAGGAGGCGCCGCTGGAGCCCGGGCGCGCGATCGACCTCGCGATCCAGATCCTGCGCGCCGCGCGCTTCGCCCACCGCCGCGGCGTCATCCACCGCGACCTCAAGCCGCACAACGTGCTCGTCGACGACGAGGGCCGCGCGACGGTCACGGACTTCGGCATCGCGCGCGCCGGCGCGTCCGACATGACGCAGACCGGGTCGATCATGGGCACCGCGCAGTACCTCTCGCCCGAGCAGGCCCAGGGCCACGCCGTCAGCGCGCAGTCCGACCTCTACTCGATCGGGATCATCCTCTACGAGATGCTCACCGGCCGCGTGCCGTTCGAGGGCGACAGCGCGGTCGCGATCGCGCTCAAGCAGGTCGGCGAGGCGCCCGTGCCGCCGAGCGTCTACAACGCCGCCGTCTCCCCGGCGCTCGAGGCCGCGGTGCTGAAGGCGCTCGAGAAGGACCCGGTCGCGCGCTACTCCGACGCCGACGAGTTCATCACGACGCTCGAGCACGCCGCGGTCGATCCCAGCCCGCCGACGCAGGCGACGATGGTCGGCGCGATGGCGGCCGTCGGCGTGCCGCCCGCGGCATCGGTCATCTACCCGCAGGACACGATCCCGCCCAGCTACGGGCACCCGCCGCCCGCCTACGACAACGGCGTCCCACCCGAGGACGACGGCCCGGGCCGTCGCTGGTGGCTGTTCGCGCTCGGTGCGCTGATCGTCGTCGGCATCGTGATCGCCGCGCTGCTGCTGCTGCGCACCCAGCAGGTCGTCGTGCCGAACGTCGTCGGGTCCGACCAGGCCACGGCGGAGTCCGTGCTGCAGCGTGCGGGCTTCTCGGTCGACACGGTCGTCAAGACGTCCGCCCAGCCGGTCCACCAGGTGCTGGGCCAGGACCCGCCGCCCGGCCAGAAGGCCGACAAGGGCTCGGTCGTCACGCTCACCGTCTCCGACGGCCCGGGCACCGTCGCGATCCCCGCGGTCGACGGCCTGACCGCGGCGCAGGCCGGGCGCCTGCTGCGGTCCAAGGGCTTCGTGGTGCGCGTGCACAACGTCGCCTCCGACACGGTCCAGGCGGGCGACGCGATCGACACCCAGCCGGCGGAGGGCACGTCGTTCGAGCGCGGGCAGACGGTGACGCTGAACGTCTCCTCCGGCAGGGCGCAGGTCGTCGTCCCGGACGTCCGCGGGCAGACGCTCGACAACGCGCGCTCGACGCTCACCGCCGCCGGCTTCACGGTGACCACCACCGACCAGGAGGACGCGAAGGCGACGCCGGGCACGGTGCTGAGCCAGACGCCCGCGGCCCAGGCGAAGGCCGACAAGGGCTCGGCGGTGGCGCTGACCGTCGCCAAGAAGCCCGCCACGGTCGACGTGCCCAACACCGTCGGCGACGACGAGGCGACGGCGATCGAGGCGCTCTCGGGCGCCGGCTTCGTAGTCAAGACGAAGACGGTCGCCGTCACCGACGAGCAGCAGGACGGCACGGTGATCACGCAGAGCCCGGCCGGCGGGAAGGCGAAGCCCGGCTCGAGCGTGACGATCGGCATCGGGAACTTCACGCCGCCGCCCGCGACGACGCCCACCACGACGGGCGGGCAGACCACGACGCCGCCGGCGACGCCATGAGGATCGCGGTCCTCGCCGGCGGGCGCTCGTCCGAGCACGAGGTGTCGCTGGGCAGCGGCGCCGCGGTCGTGGAGGGCCTCACCCAGGCCGGCCACGAGGTGCTGTGGGTCGAGCTCGACCGCGACGGCTCGTGGCGCCACGACGGCGGCGAGGTCGCGCTGCATCCCGGCCGCGGGCTGCTCGGCGCGGACGCCGTCTTCCCCGTGCTGCACGGCCCGTTCGGCGAGGACGGCACCGTCCAGGGCCTGCTCGAGCTGCTCGACGTGCCCTACGTCGGCTCCGGCGTGCTGGCCTCCGCGGCATGCATGGACAAGGTCGTCTTCAAGGAGCTGATGGAGCGCGCGGGGCTGCCGCAGGTCCGCTACGCCGCGGTCGACGACGCGCGCTGGCGCGAGGCGCGGGCCGAGGTCGAGGCGCAGGTCGCCGCGCTCGGTCTTCCGGTGTTCGTCAAGCCGGCGCGGCTGGGCTCCTCGGTCGGCATCGTGCGCGTCGCCGCCGCGGGTGAGCTCGAGGCGGCGCTGGAGGAGGCCTTCCGCCACGACCCGCGCGCGATCGTCGAGGCGGCTGCGCCGGGCCTGGAGGTCGAGTGCTCGGTGCTCGGCCACACGACGGCCGCGCAGGCGAGCACCCCCGGCGAGATCGTCGTCCTGCGCAGCGCCTCGCCCGGCGGCTGGTACGACTACGAGGCGAAGTACACGCCGGGCGGCATGGACCTCGTCGTCCCGGCGCGGATCTCCGAGGCCGCCACCGAGCGCGTGCGTGCGCTCGCGGTCGAGGCCTTCCGGCAGGGCGGCTGCAGCGGGCTCGCGCGTGCGGACTTCTTCGTCGACGGCGAGGACGTGCTGCTCAACGAGCTCAACACGATGCCCGGCTTCACGCAGACGAGCGTGTACGGGAAGCTCTGGACCGCCTCCGGCCTGCCCTACCCGGACCTCTGCGACCGCCTCGTCACGATCGCCCGCGAGCGCCACGCGCGCGAGCGGCGCTACCGGTTCTAGGGCCCGCTGCCCTGTTCCCTACCTGTACATCGTGACCTCGTTGATCTTCACGCGCTCCTGCCCCGGCGCGAACTTCGAGATCCAGATCAGGTACCAGCGGAAGGCGCGGCCGGCGGTGTCGAGGTCGACGCGGGTGTCGTGCGTGGCGGCCGGGATCGTGCCGACCTGCTGCCAGGCGGGATCCGTGAACGCCGTCGGCAGCGCGCCGCGCCGCGCGGCGTAGACCGCGCCGGTCCAGCCCGGGGTGACGGTCGTCAGGTCCAGGCGCCGTGCGACGACGCTCGGCCGCGCGTCGATCACGAGGCCGACGCCGGGCTTGTTGAGGTTCCCGTTCGTGTAGTTCTCGGTCGACCAGTAGGTCACCGTGTCGCCGTCGAGCGCTGCGCCGGCCTGCAGCGCGTGCTCCCCGTCGCCGCCGAAGGGGTCGTAGTCCTTTGCGGCGCTCTGGCCCAGCGACACCGGGCTCAGCCCGGGCGCGGCCTTCGCATGCGGCGTCCCCGTGCCGCGCTCCGCGCGATGGGCGAGCAGCGCGAACAGCACGACGACGACGACCGCGAGGCCCGCGATCGCCGCGAGCCAGCGCCACGGGTGCTGGATGCTGCCGCCGACGCGGCGGCGCTTGCCCTCCGGCAGCGACTGGAAGACGGTCGTCGCCTCGCCGGTCAGGTGGCCCGTGCGCGCGGTCTCGATCGTCAGGGCGTCCTCGAGGTCGGCGATCAGCTCGGCGCAGTCGGGGTAGCGCACCTCGAGGCTCTTCGCGGTCGCCCGGTCGACGATGGCGCCCAGCGCGCTGGAGACCTCCGGGCGCGCGGCGCGGACGTCCGGCAGCTCGTCGCGCACGTGGTGCATCGCGACGGAGACCTGGTTCTCGCCGTGGAACGGGACGTCGCCGGTCAGCATCTCGAACAGGACGACGCCCAGCGAGTACAGGTCCGACTGCGGGGTGACGGTGTGGCCGAGCGCCTGCTCGGGGCTCACGTAGTCGGTCGTGCCCAGCACGCGGCCGTCGGCGGTCAGGCCCTCGTCGGTCAGCGAGCGCGCGATGCCGAAGTCCGTGACGCGCGCGGCGCCGTCCTCGTCGAGCAGGACGTTCTGCGGCTTGACGTCGCGATGGACGATGCCGCGGTCGTGCGCCGCCTGGAGGCCGCGGCCGACCTCGATCGCGTAGGCGACGGCCTCCGGCACCGGCAGGCGCCGCAGCCGGCGGATGCGCTCCTTCAGCGTCTCGCCGTCGACGTACTCCAGGACGATGTACGGCGTGTGATCCTCCTCGCCGGCGTCGATCACGCCGACGACGTACGGGGAGGAGAGCTTGGCGATCGCCTTCGCCTCGCGGCGGAAGCGCTCCAGCTGGTCGGCGTCGCGGGCGACGTCGCGGTGCATCATCTTGATCGCCACCGGCCGCTCGAGCGTCGTGTCGAACGCCTTGTAGACCGTCGACATCCCGCCGCGTCCGATCGGCTCCTCGATGCGATACCGCTCGTTCAGGAGAGCGCCGACCGGTGAGCTCATCGTTCGTAGTGTGGGGGCGTGGGTGGTGGAGATGTCGCAGACCTCGCCGATCTGGCATGCCCACGCTCGTGGGCGGCCGAACCAGCGCTTCGCCGGGTGCTCTCGGAGTTCGCCGACCGGGTGCGCATCACCTACATCATGGGGCCTCGTGCATGGCCGCTGTCAGGCGGCCGGCGCTGCGCCGCTCAGCCGACGGCGATGCCACCGGGCGCCAGCGTCTCGTCGGGCCGGTCGGTGACCGTCCCGACGCGGGCGGCGCCGGGGTGGCGGGCGCCGAGGATCGCCGCGGCATCAGCGGCATGCTCCTCTGCGACGACGGCGACGAAGCCGCAGCCCATGTTGAAGACCTCCCACATCTCGGCCGCCGGCACGGCGCCGAGCTGCGCGATGAGGTCGAAGACGGGCGGCGCAGGCAGGGCCTCCTCGATGCGATACCCGACCCGCCCGGGCGCCAGGCGCCTGAGGTTCGTGAGGCCGCCGCCGGTGATGTGCGCGAGCCCGCGCACCGGCACGCCGCTGCGCAGCAGGTCCAGGACCGCCTTGACGTAGATGACCGTCGGCTCCAGCAGTGCGTCGGCGATGCTGGCCCCGCCGAGCTCCGGCGGGCGAGCGTCCAGGCCCGGGCCCTCGTCGATCAGCACCCGCCGCGCGAGCGTGTAGCCATTGGAGTGCACGCCGCTGGATGGGAGGCCGACGAGCGCGTCCCCCGGGCCGATCGCGTCGCCGAGGATCAGGCGGTCGAGATCCACGGTGCCGATCGCCGTGCCGCACAGGTCGAAGCCGTGCGGCGAGGGGTGCCCGCGGATGAGCTCCGGCAGGATCGCGAGCTCGCCGCCGGGGATCTCGATGCCGGCGTCGATCGCGCCGAGCCTCAGGCCCTGGGCGATGCGCGCGAGCGCCACGGGATCCGCGTGCTCGACGGCGAGGTAGTCGAGCATCGCGATCGGCTCGGCCCCGACGCAGATGATGTCGTTGACGTTCATCGCGATGCAGTCGATGCCGACCGTCTCGATGCGGTCGGCCTGCTCGGCGAGCACGAGCTTGGAGCCCACGCCGTCCGTCGACATCGCGATGCCGAGCGTGTCTGTGACGCGCAGGACGCTGGCGTAGTGGCCCGAGCGCACGACCGAGCGCGACGGGCGCCCGAGCTCGATCTGGCGCAGCACGCCGACGAGCGCGTCGACGCCCCTGTCGGCCTGGCCCGTGTCGACGCCGGCGGCGGCGTACGCGTCGCTCATCGCCCGCGATGCTCGCACGTCCGGCGGTCGCGGCGCAGCCTGCCGATGACGACCGCGCCGAGCACCGCGCGGTAGGCGGCGTAGGGCAGCAGCGAGCGGTCGCGCTCGACCTGGCGGATCAGCCGCGCGGACCCGAGCGTCGACGCGAACGCGGCCGCGGTCCCGACGGCGAACGCCGCCCCGGTTCCCGGCGGCAGGCCGCGGCGCGCCAGCCGCGTGCCCTTGAGCAGCGTGGCTCCGACGATCACCGGCAGCGCGACGTGCCGCGACAGCGCGTTGGCGTCCTCGCGGTCGAACCCGCGCAGACGCGCCGCCGCCAGCGTCATGCCGTTGCGTGAGGCGCCCGGCATCAGCGCCGCGGCCTGCCCGACGCCGAGCAGCAGCGCATCCGTCGCGGTCGCGTCCTCACGCGCGCGGCCGGTCGGGCCGACGATGTCCGCGATCGCCATCGCCGCCGCTCCCGCGAGCAGGCCGGCCGCGATCGTCGCGGGCGTTCCGAGGCGCCGCTCGATCGGGCGCTCGAGCGCGTAGCCGACGATCGCCGGCGGGATGAACGATCCGAGGATCAGCGTCGCCCGGCGGCGGTCCAGCCCGTGGGCGGCGTCACGCACCTCGTGGCGCAGCGCGATCAGCAGCGCGGCGGCCGTGCCCGCGTGGACGGCGACCTCGAAGGCCTTGCGCAGCTCGGGGTCGAGCTCGGGGTAGGGCCAGCCGAGCAGCCACGGCACGAGCGTCACATGCGCGGACGAGGAGACCGGCAGCAGCTCGGCAGGCCCGTGCAGCAGGCCGAGCGCGAGCGCGTGGCGGATCGGCAGCGCCGCGCGGACGTCAGGCGGCGGGGACATCGGCGGCGGGGCCGCCGCGGCCACGGCGCCAGCGCACGAACAGGTAGATCGCGCCGACGACGATCGCCGCGAGCACCACGTAGTCGACATAGTGCAGGTAGCCCTTCCAGTCCTCCCAGTTGCTCCCGACGCTCTTGCCGATCAGCGTCAGGCCGAGGATCCACGGGATGCAGCCGAGGACCGTGAACAGCACGAAGCGCCCGAACGGCATCCGCGCGGCGCCGGCCGGCAGCGAGATGAACGTGCGGATGATCGGGAGCATCCGGCTGAAGAAGACGGCCCACGAGCCGTACTTCTCGAACCAGCGGTCGGCCCAGTCCAGGTGCGACTGCTTGACGTGCAGCCAGTGGTGGCGCTCGATCGTCTCGAGGCGGCCGTAGTAGCCGATCGCGTAGGCGATGCAGGACCCCAGGAGGTTCGCAAGGACGCCCACGGTGACGGCTGCGAACAGGGAGTAAGTGCCCTTGTCGACGTTGAAGCCGGCGAACAGCATCGTCGCCTCGGACGGGATCGGGATGAGCATGCTCTCCAGCGTCATCAGCAGGAAGATCCCCGGAAGGCCGAGGTCTCCCACGACCGTGGTCGCCCAGTTGGCGAGCTTGTCCGTGACGGAGGCGAGGACGAGGAGCGCGGAGAGCGGCATCGCGCGGAGAGGGTAGCGTTGGATCCCGGATGCGCGTCTGGGTCGATCTCACGAACTCGCCGCACGTTCTCGTGCTGCGCCCGGTGATCGAGCGGCTCAGAGCACGCGGTGCAGAGGTCGACGTGACCGCCCGCGACTTCGCCCAGACGGTCGGCCTCTGCGAGCGCCTGGGCATCGACGCGACCGTCATCGGGCGCCATCGCGGGGCCCACGTCGCCGCGAAGGCGCTCGGCCTCGCCGACCGCTCGACGGCGCTCGTGCGCTGGGCGCGCGGGCGGCGTTTCGACCTCGCGCTCGGCCACGGCTCGAACGACGTCACGGTCGCGGCGCGGCTCCTGCGCATCCCGTGCTCGACGATGTTCGACTACGAGTTCGCGACCGTCCAGCACACGATCAACTGCCGCCTCGCGCAGGTCGTCGTCGTGCCCGACGCGATCCCGCCCGAGCGCCTGGACCGCTACGGCGCGCGCCGCAAGCTGTGCCGCTACCCGGGGCTCAAGGAGGAGTACTACCTCGCGGACTTCGAGCCGGACCCGGCGGTGCTCGACGAGCTCGGCATCGATCCGCAAGCGCCGCTCGCGGTCGTCCGCACGCCGCCGGTCGTCTCGCTCTACCACCGCTTCGAGAACGACGTCTTCGCCGGCGTGCTCGACCGGCTGCGGTCGCAGGGCCAGGTGGTCGTGCTCCCGCGCGTGGACGCGCAGCGCGCCGAGCTCGCAGCGGCCGGTGGCTTCATCGTTCCCGAGCGCGCCGTGGACGCGCCGTCGCTGATCGCCCACGCCGACGTCGTCGTCAGCGCGGGAGGGACGATGAACCGCGAGGCCGTCGCGCTCGGCACGCCGGTCTGGACGACATTCGAGGGGCGTCTGGGGGCGGTCGACGAGCGGCTCATCGCCGATGGCCGGCTGCGCCGCCTGGAGCGTCCCGAGGACGTCGAGCTCGTGCGCCGCGGCGCTGGGGCGGAGGCGGCCGCGCTGGCCACTCGCACCCGGCGCGACCCGGAGCTGCTCGTCGATCTGCTGTGCACGCCGCTGCGAGCGGGCGGCAGCCGTCCTGCAGGGAACGCCGCGACGCCGGATCGCAGCTAGAATCCGGTCTCGATGCGCCGTCGCCTGCGTACGGCGGCATTCCCGCTTCATCGCCATTCGCTGCTGCAGTTGGCGGTCGACGGGGCGCTCGTCGCCCTGGCGTACTTCCTGGCATACCGGTTGCGGTTCGATCAGGCGATCGGGGTGCCCCACCGCTTCCAGCGCCTCTTCGAGGTCACGCTTCCGTGGGTCGTCGTCTTCGCGCTGGTGATCTTCACGCTGTTCCGCATCGAGCAGAAGCAGTGGCGCTACGTCACCCAGCGCGACTACAGCGGCGTCCTCCAGGCGGTCGCGGTGCTCGCACTCGCGGTCGTCGGGTTCGTCGCCCTCGCGCACCCGGTCACCGTTCCCTCGCAATCCAGCGGCCAGGTCAACCTCACGATCCCGAGCGGCGTCATGGCGCTGTTCGTGCTGCTGACGCTCGCGTTCGTCGGGGGCGGGCGCTTCCTCGCGCGCGCCGTCTACGAGCGCCCGATCCGCGGCTTTCGCGCGAGCAAGGGCGCGCGGCGCGTGCTGATCGTCGGCGCGGGCGACGGCGGGCGCCTGACGCTGCGCGAGATCCTGCGCAACCCGACGCTCGACCTCGACCCCGTCGGCTTCGTCGACGACGACCCGCTGAAGGCCGGGCTGCGGATCGACGGCGTGAAGGTCCTCGGGGCGACCGAGGCGCTCGGCCGCATCCTCGACGAGACCGAGCCCGACGAGATCCTGATCGCGATCCCCTCCGCACCGGGCAGCATGCGCGCGCGCGTCGTGCGCGCAGGCCGCGAGCGCGGCATCCCGGTGCGCACGCTGCCGACGGTGTTCGAGCTGCTGCAGGCGGGCTCCGGCCACGTCGTGCGCCAGGTGCGCGAGGTCCGGGTGGAGGACATCCTGGGCCGCGAGCCGGTGCGCATGGAGCTCGATCGCGTCGGCGCCTACCTGTCGGGCGAGGTCGTCCTGGTCACCGGCGCGGGCGGCTCGATCGGGTCGGAGCTCTGCCGTCAGATCGCGCGCGTCGCGCCGCGGCGGCTGATCCTCATCGACCACGCCGAGGACAACCTCTTCCGCATCCAGCGTGAGCTCGAGGACGATCGTCACGTCCATCCCGCCGCGCTGGCCGCCGTGCTGGCCGACTGCAAGGAGGGCGAGCGGATGCGCGAGGTGCTCGAGGAGCACCGCCCGACCGTCATCTTCCACGCGGCCGCCTACAAGCACGTCGGGCTGATGGAGACCAACCCGGTCGAGGCCGTGCGCAACAACGCGCTGGCGACGCGCCTCGTCGCACGGCTGGCCGGCGAGCTCGGCGTGAAGACCTTCGTCCTCGTGTCGACCGACAAGGCCGTGACGCCGGCGACGGTGATGGGCGCGTCCAAGGCGCTCGCCGAGTACGCCGTCGAGGAGATGAGCGCCCGCTTCGCCGCGACGCGTTACGCGACCGTGCGGTTCGGGAACGTGCTCGGCTCGTCCGGCTCGGTCGTGCCGATCTTCCGCCGCCAGATCGCCCGCGGCGGCCCGGTCACCGTCACCGATGAGCGGATGACCCGCTACTTCATGACGATCCCAGAGGCCGTCCAGCTGATCATCCGCTCCGGCTCGCTGGGCAAGGGCGGCGAGATCTTCGTCCTGGAGATGGGCGAGCCCGTGCCGATCCTGCAGCTTGCGCGCGACATGATCGAGCTGTCCGGGCTCCGGCCGGACAAGGACATCGCGATCGAGATCGTCGGCCGCCGGCCCGGCGAGAAGCTGCACGAGGAGCTCTTCAACCCGCAGGAGCGCCCGCAGCACACGCCCGCCGAGAAGATCCTGCACGCCGGCCGCACCGCGCGCGATCCCGCGCAGGTCTCCGCCTGGTTCGACGAGATCTCGCTGCTCGTGCTCGAGGGCGACGCCGCGGGCCTGGCGGCGAAGGTGGCCGAGCTCGCCGGCGGGGGCCACGAGGCCGCGCGTGCCGCGTCCGGCGAGGCCGCCATCTGATGGATGGGACCCACGCTTCCGTGGAAGCGACCATCTAGCATGGCCGCTTCATGAACGCCGTCATCGCTGCGCTCTCGATCTCGGGGAAGATCGACCACTACGGCGCGCTCGCGGGGCTTGCGGCGATCGTCGGGCTCGGCGTCCTGTCGCTGCTCTACTTCGCCCAGGCGCGCGAGGTCAAGCGCCTGCGCGAGTGGGCCGGCCGCGCTCCCGAGCGCGACGCCGACCTGCAGCAGCGCGTCGTCGCGCAGGCCCAGCAGCGCTCGACCCCGGCGGCCGCCGCCCCGCCCGTGCGCCCGGCCCCGCCCGTGCGCCCGATACAGCCCGGCGCCGCGCCCCAGCCGGCCCGCCCTGCCGGAATGCCCGCCGCCGCCCCGGCCGCCGCCACCCCGGCCGCCGCCACGCCCGCCGCCGCCGGCGCCACCGCCGCAGCAGCTGCCGCCACCGCGGGGGCCGTGACCGCCGCCGGCACGGCCAAGAGCGCGCCGCCCGCGCCCGTGCCCGCGCAGCCCGCCTCCGCGCCGTCCCCCTCCACTGCTCCCGCTCCCGCAGCCGCCACGGGCGCACCCGCGACCACGCCCGCAGGACCCGCCGCGACACCCGCGGCGACACCGGCCGCGGCCGGCCAACCGTCATCGGCGCCGCCCGCCGCCCCGCCCGCCCCCGCTCCTGCAGCGCCGTCGCCGAGCCCCGCCACGTCCACCGCCGCCGTCGCGGCGACCGCGGCAGCAGCCGGCGCCGCCACCGCGCGCCCCGCGACGCCCCCGCCCGCGCGCACGCGGCCGCGCCCCGCCGCCGCGCCCGTGCGCGCGACGACGAACGAGGCGGCGCTGCCGGCGCGGGGCGACGGGGACTCCGGCGGATCGCACCGCGCCCTGCTCGGCGTGCTCCTCGGCGGCCTGGCGATCATCGCGATCGCCGTCGTGCTGATCACCCAGGTCTTCTCGAGCGGCAGTTCGAGCACACCGCCGAAGCCGAACACCGTCGGCGGCTCGGGCACGCCGGCGACGACCACCGCCGGCGGGTCGTCGACGAAGCCCGCCGCGACCGTCGATCGCGCGGGCACCCAGGTCGCCGTCCTCAACGGCACGACGGTCACGGGCCTGGCCCGTGGCGCGGCCGACAAGCTCACCGCGGCCGGCTACAAGAAGGTCGGCCCGGTCACCACGGACACCTCCAACCAGGCGCGCCCGAGCACGATCATCTTCTACGAGCCCAGCGCCCGGGCCGCGGCGATCGACGCGGCCAAGGTCGTCGGGCTCGCGCGCAGCGCACTCCAGCCGATGGACCAGAACACGCGCGTGCTCGGGCAGAACGCGCCGGTCGTCGTGATCGTCGGCGCCGACCAGGCGCGGTAAGCGCACCGCCACATGAGCGACCTCTATCTCGCCCGCCACGGGCAGACGGCCTACAACGCCGAGGGGCGCTTCCAGGGCTGGTCGCCCGTGCCGCTCGACGCGACCGGCCGCGCGCAGGCGCTCGAGCTGGCGGTGGCCGTCCGGGCGGTTGCCCCGGTCACGCTCGTCTGCAGCGACATCGCCCGTGCGCACGAGACGGCGACGATCGTCGGCGGGCAGATCGGCCTCGAGCCGGTCGTCGACGCGCGCTTCGCGGAGACCGAGACGGGCGACTGGACGGACCGCACCTTCGAGGAGGTGCACGCGGAGGACCCGGCCGGCTTCGAGCGCTTCATCGCGCTGGACGCAGCCTGGGGTTTCCCCGGCGGCGAGTCGTTCGCCCAGCAGGCGGCGCGCGTGCAGGCGGGCCTCGACGACTGGCGCGGGCGGGCGGGGGCGCACCCGGTCGTCGTGGTCTGCCACGGCAACGTGATCCGGCTCGCGCTGCGCGCGGCCGGGCGCGCCGTGCCCGAGCGGCCGGAGAACGGAAGCCTCGTCGCGCTGTGACGCGGATCGCGCAGGTCGTCTTCGGGGTGCTCGTCCTGGCGGCGTTCGGGGCCTTCTTCGTCGCGCAGAGGCTCAAGTCCTCGCCGTCGGTCGTGCAGGGCTTCACGCTGCGCTGGCCGGTGATCTCGCCCAACCACGACGGGCGCAACGACGCCCAGCGCATCCGCTTCCGGCTGAAGACGGCCGACGTCGCGGACGTCGCGATCGTGAACGACCAGGGCGACGTCGTGAAGGAGGTCGCCTCCGGCCTGCACCTGGACGCCTACCGCTACCCGAGCCCGTCGCCCGTCTGGGACGGCACCACGAGCTCCGGCCGGCCCGCGCCCGACGGCACCTACCGCGTGCGCATCACGCTGCGCGACCAGGGCCGCAGCGTGATCCTCCAGGACGCCTTCCGCGTCGACCGCACCCCGCCGACGGTGCGCGTGGCCTCGGTCGGCCCGGTGAAGGGCCCCGGTCCCGAGCTGCTGCCGCACCCGGACGGCGCCCCCGCGCGGATCCGCCTCAACGCACCGGTGCGCCAGGGGCGCGTGCTCATCTTCCGCACCGCGGCTGCGCCGGTCACGCTGGTGCGCACGATCGGGGTCCCCGCCGGCGTCACGACGGTCAGCTGGGGCGGCAGGGACGCCGCCGGCCGCCCGGTGGCGCCGGGGACATACGTCGCCGTCGCCGAGGGCCGCGACGCGGCGGGCAACATCGGCACCTCGGTGCCGCTCGGCGCGGACGGCAGGCCGGTCGCGGCCTACGGCACGCGCCTGCCGGGCCACGGCGGCATCTCGGTGCGCAGCCTCGCGGTCCAGCCGCCGCTGCTGCCGGCCGTCGCCGGCCGGCGCGTGCCGTTCGGCGTCGACGCGCGGGCTCGGCCGTACACCTGGACGGCCCGCCGCGTGGGCGGCCCGACGATCCGCCGCGGGAGCGCGAGCCGGCCGATCGTGCGGCTCACGGCGCCTGCCGGCAACTCGGGCGTCTACCTCTTCCAGGCGCGCGTCGCCCAGCGGACGGCGAGCGCGCCGTTCGCGGTCGACGACAGCGCGAGCCACCGCGTGCTCGTCGTCCTGCCCGTGATGACCTGGCAGGGCCGCAACCCCGTCGACGACGACGGTGACGGCCTGCCGAACCTCCTCTCCACCGGCCAGGGGGTGAAGCTCCCGCGCGTCCTCGCGACGCCGCTGCCCGCGGGCTTCGCCGCCCACGAGGCGCAGACCCTGATCTGGCTGGACCGCGGCCGTCACCGCTACGACGTGACGACCGACGTCGCGCTCGCGCTCGGCACGGGCCCCAAGCTCGCCGGGCACTCCGGCGTGCTGCTCGCCGGGGACGCCGTCTGGCTGCCGCCCGCGCTCCAGGCGCAGCTGCGCCGGTTCGTCGTCGACGGGGGGACGCTCGTGTCGATGGGCACCGGGTCGCTCGAGCGCCAGGCGAGGCTGACCGGCTACCCGCGGCTCGTGAACCCCACGCCGCCTGCGACGACCGACCTCTTCGGCAGCACGCTGTCGCCGCTGCGCACGGGGACGTTCGACCTGACGGGGGCGAAGGACGACATCGGCCTCTTCCAGGGCACGGGCGGCCTCTTCAAGGGGTTCCACGCCGTCGAGGAGACGACGTCTCCCGGCCGGGCGAAGCTCGTGGCCTCGGCGGTCACCGCGGACGGGCGCGCGGTGATCGTCGGCCTGCGCGTCGGCAAGGGCCTCGTGATCCGCTTCGGCCTGCCCGAGCTCGCCGGCCGCCTGCAATCCGACGCCGACGTCCAGGGCCTGATGGGGCGCTCATGGCAACTGCTCTCCCGCTGATCGCCTGCTCGGCGCTCGCCGCCGGCGCCATCGTCGTGCGCGGCGGATCCGCGCGCGCGTGGCTCATGCTGCTCGCGCTCGTCGTCGCCCCGGTGATCCTCGTCGTGCACGTCTGGGACGCGAGCCAGGTCGTCTCGCTGCGCCACCACACCGCGATCGCCGGCGGCGGTGCGGCGCTCGGGCTGCTGCTCATCGTCGCGCTGGCCGTGCTGTTCGCCCGCGTCCCGTCGGCGTTCCCGATCGCCGCCGTCGCGACGGTGCCGTTCCGCGTCCCGCTGACGGTCGGCGGCGCCTCGTCGAACCTCCTGCTGCCGCTCTACCTCGTGGTCGCGGCGGGCGCGCTCGCCTGGGCCGCGCCGCGGATCAGCGGGCGCATCGAGGACCCGCCGCAGCGGGCTGGCGGCCTGGAATGGGCGCTGGCCGCGACGCTCGTCCTCTACGCCGCGCAGACGGCCTACTCGGCGGACACCGGGCGTGCGCTGGAGAACGTCGTCTTCTTCTACATCCCGTTCGCGGTGCTGTTCGTCCTGCTCGCCCGCCAGCAGTGGTCGCGGCAGCTGGCGGGGCGCTGCCTGGCGGTGCTGACCGGGCTCGCCGTCGCGCTCGCCGCCGTCGGCTACGTCGAGTACGCCACGCGCCACCTGTTCCTCAACCCGAAGGTCATCGCGTCCAACGAGCTCGAGGACTACTTCCGCGTCAACTCGCTGTTCTTCGACCCGAACATCTACGGGCGCTTCCTGGCGATCGTGATCGTCCTGCTCGTCTCCTGGATGCTCTGGCGCCGCCAGTCGCGGCAGGTGGCGTGGGCCGCGCTCGTGCTCGCCTTCCTCTTCGGCGGGCTGGTGCTGACGCTCTCGCAGTCGAGCTTCGCGGCGCTGCTCGTCGGCCTCGCCGTGCTGGGCGCGCTGCGCTGGAGCGTGAAGTGGGCGCTCGTCGCCACCGCGGTCGTCGCCATCGCCGCGCTCGCGGCCTTCGCGATCGGCACGAGCGCGTTCGACGGCGGCGGCTCGACGAACAAGGCCACGAGCGGGCGCTCGAACCTCATCAGCGGCGGCGTGCGGCTGTTCACCGCCGCGCCGCTCCAGGGCCAGGGCTCCGGCGGCTTCCCGCGCGAGTACCGCCGTGCCGAGCACGTGTCCGCGCAGCGTGCCACCTCCGCGTCGCACACGATCCCGATCACGGTCGCCGCGGAGCAGGGCCTGCTCGGGCTCGCCGTCTACCTCGCGCTGCTGTGGTTCGCCTTCCGCCGCCTGTTCCGCGCCGCCGACAGCGGCGCCCTGCGCGCCGGCGTGGCAGCCGCGTTCACCGCGCTCGTCGCGCACACGCTGATGTACGCCGCCTTCCTCGAGGATCCGCTGGCGTGGGCGCTGCTCGGCGTCGGGACGGCGCTCGCCGCGGCTGCCGCGAGCGGCTCGGCGGGCGACGGCGCCGAGACGCCGGTGGGCGAGGCGCGGGCGACATGACGGCCGGCCGCCGCGAGGTCGCGGCGTTCGCGCTCCTGAGCGTCGCCGCGGTCGCCGTCTGGGCGCTGGTCCGCACATATCCCAACTACGACGCCTACTACCACCTGGACTGGGGCCGCGAGCTCCTCCACGGGCACAGGCCGAGCTTCGGCGCGTACAAGGCGCCGACGGAGCACCCGCTCTACCTCGCGCTCGCCGCGCTGCTGGCGGGCGTCTTCGGCGACCATGCCGACCGGGCGCTCGTGCTGCTGGGCGTGCTCTCGATGGTCGCGCTCGTGTGGGCCGTGTTCCGCACGGGGCGCACGGTCTTCGGCTTCTGGCAGGGCGTCGTCGCGGCGCTGCTGACCGGGTCGAGCTTCGCGCTGCTGCTCTACGTGGCGCGCGCCTACGTCGACATGCCGTTCCTGGCGGTCGTCCTCTGGGCCGCTGCGCTGGAGGCCGCGCGCCCGCGCCGCGGCCTGCCCGTGATGGCGCTGCTCGCCGTGGCCGGCCTGCTGCGACCCGAGGCCTGGCTGCTCGCCGGCGCCTACTGGGCCTGGTGCGCCTGGCCGCCCGCCGCGGACGGCCGGCGCGACCCGCACCTGGGCCTGCTCGCGCTCGCGGCCGTCGGCCCCGTCGTGTGGGCGCTCGTCGACCTGTGGGTCACGGGCGACCCGCTGCACTCGCTGCACGCCACGAGCGACCTCGCCGACGAGCTGCACCGCGTGCGCGGCATCGCGCACGTCCCGGGGTCGTTCGTGACGTTCATCGTCGACGCGCTGCGCCTGCCGGTGGCGCTCGCGGCGCTGGCCGGCGTCGTCCTCGTCGCGCTGGGGATCCCGCGCCCCCCGGCCCGCTCCCTGCACGTCCCGCTCGCACTGCTTGGCGCGGGCATCCTCGCGTTCGTGATCACCGGCGCAGCCGGCCTCTCGATCCTGCCGCGCTACCTCACCGTCCCGGTGATCGCCCTGACGCTGTTCGCCGGCGAGGCGATCGCCGGCTGGACGACGCTCCCCCGGGGCGGCCGCGAGCGGCGCGGATGGGGGCTGGGCGTCGTCGTGCTCGCGCTCATCGGCGTCGTCTTCGTCGTGGCGAAGGTGGGCGTCGTCCACCGTTTCACGGCCGAGCTGCGCTTCATCACCGGCGTCCACGACGACCTCGCGGCGACGCTGCACGACCCAGCGGTGCAACGCGCGCGCCGCTGCGGGCCGGTCACGTTCCCGAACTACCGGCTCGTGCCCGACGGGCGCTGGATCCTCGACGCCTCACGGACGCAGGTCGGCGCGCGGTCGGCGCGGCGGCGCGCGCACGGCGTCGCGATCTTCCTGATCGACCCCAAGACGCTGAACCGCTACGGGTTCGTCGACGGCGCGAGCCCGCGCACGAACGTCCCCGACCCGGGGTTCCTGCCGCTCGTGCGCCACGGGCGCTTCGCGGCCTACGTCAGCTGCCCGTGACCGCCGTCGGCGCCGGGTTCGCGGACGCCCAGCGCATGATCGCGCCCGAGCCGCTGACGACGTCGCCGGCGTCGGTGACGAGCACGGGCACGTTGTCCTGCCCGGAGATCTCACGGATCTCGTCGCGGTTGCCGCGCCGTGTCCATGGCATCAGCCGGTAGCCCTTGACCGTCTCGATCTCGAACTCCCAGCCGGCCTCGCGCAGCGCCCGCGCCGCGCGGCCGCACGGGTGCCCCAGCGACGCGGCGTGGTCGGTCTGCTCACACGTGTAGAGCGTCATCGGCCAACCATACGCGCGCCCTACACGTCGCGTGCGATCCCGAGCTGCTCCAGGCGCGCCCACAGCGGGGCGTTCTGGCGCTGGGCGGTCTGCAGCAGCGCCCAGTCGCGCAGCTCCAGGTCGGGCGTCGCGCGGGCGCCGGCGCGGTCGAGCAGGGCGGCGGCGAACGCCTGCGCGTCGGGGGCCGTCGTGACCGCCCGCTCCCAGGTGTGGACCCCCGCCAGCTCCGGAGTGACGGTGTGGCGCCCCAGACGCGCGTACTTGAGGATCCGGTAGGGCAGCCCGGCGTCGTTGAACGGCTCAACCCTGAACGGCACGATGCCGACGTCCGCGGTGAGGATCAGGCGCGCCGCCTCCTGGTCGCTGCGCTCGCTGAGCCAGACGAGGCTCGGATGCTCGCGACAGGCGGCGAAGTCCGCGTCGCCGCGGCACTCGTCCTCGTGCCAGGCGCCGATCAGGAGCAGGACGAGCCGGTCGCGCAGCACGTCGGCGACGGTCCGCAGGAGGGCCCAGTCGGTGCGCCGGCCGAGATGGCCGAGCGAGACGGCGACGACCGTGCCCTGCGGGTCGGGTGCGGGGAAGCCGCCGGCGGACAGCGAGACGAGCTTTGCGCTGCGACCCTCCTCGCGCTCGAGGCGCTCGAGCTCGACCGACGCCACGAACGTCAGCGACGATCGCTCGGCGGCGAGCGTGTGCAGCTCCTGCAGCCGCGTGCGCAGCCGCGGCGATGCGTCGTAGGCGCGCTCGTAGCGGTCCCAGCGCCCGTACCAGAGCTCCGCGCCGGGGCACAGCCCGAGGACCGCGCGGGCGAGCGGGTACTGCAGCGGATGGAAGACGACGACGACGGCCGGCTCGCCGAGGTCGCGGCGCAGGCTGCGCACCAGGCGGCGCGCCTGCGTCGCCGCCAGCATGTCGCCGGCCGCGCGCGGCATCCGCCCGACCGCGCCGTAGGGCATCCGCGGAGGGTCGACGGCGACGACGTACGGCGCGCGCAGGAGATCCTCGGCCTGCTCGCGCAGGATGAACCGCTCGAGCTCGCGCGGCAGCAGCAGGACGCAGATCGGTGGGCGCTCGCGGGAGGGTGGGGCCATCGGCAACGGGACCCTAGTCACCTGCGGTACGGGCCGCCGGATAGCGTGGCCTGCGCATGGAGAGCTACCTCAAGCGGCTCGCCGCCTCCGGGCTCGCCTATCAGTCAGCGAGCCTGCTCTCCGGGTTCCTGGCGCTGTTCACGCTGCCGCTCTACACCCGGCACATCAGCCGCGCCGGGTTCGGCTACGCCGAGACGCTGCTGACCCTCGTGATCCTCGCCAGCATCCTGCTGCGCTTCGGCATGGGCGAGGCGTTCCTGCGCACGTGGTTCGACGACGATCACCCCGGCCGGCGCCGGCACCTGGCGCGCACGACGACGACATTCGTCCTCGTGACGACGACGTGCGCGCTGCTCGCCGGGGTCCTGCTCGCCGGCCCGCTGTCACGCCTGGTGCTGGGCACGCGCGACGCGACGCTGATGGCCTACGCGGTCTTCGGGATCTGGGCCTTCACGAACCTCGAGGTGGCCTACGCGCTGCTGCGCGTCGAGGAGCGCCGACGCGCGTACCTCACGGCCTCGGCGATCAACGTCATCCTGACCGTGATCACCACCGTCGTGCTCGTCGTCGTCCTGAACGAGGGCGCGCGCGGGTACCTGCTCGGCAACTATGCGGCGTCCGCCGTGGTCCTCGTCGGGCTGTGGCTGTTCGCCGTGCGCGAGCACATCGGCCTGCCGCAGGCGCGCGTGGCGCTCGGCCCGCTGATGCGCTTCGGAGCGCCGACGGTGCCTGCGGACGCCGCGGTGTTCCTGCTGAACGTCGTCGATCGTGCCTACCTGCTGCGCGTCTCGAGTCCCGCGTCGGCCGGCCTGTACTCGGTGGCGATCAAGCTCGCGACCGTGGTGATCGTGCTCGTGCGCGGCTTCCAGCTGGCATGGCCGCCGCTCGCCTACTCGGTCACCGACGACGCCGAGGTCACGCGCGTCTACGCCCGTGTCACGACGACGTATGTCGTGTTCACGGGGATGATCGTCGCCGGCTTCGTCCTGCTCGGGCGCTGGGTCGTGCGCCTCCTGGCGGCGCCGTCCTTCTTCGGGGCGCACCGCGCGCTGCCGTGGGTCGCGCTCGGCTGGGCGCTGTACGGGCTCTACCTCGTGCTCGTCTCGATCGCCGGGCGCCGCAAGGCGACGATCCGCACGCTGCCCGCGGCCCTGATCGGCGTCGCGGTCAACGTCGGCGTGCTGATCTGGCTCGTCCCCCCGCTCGGGATCCGCGGGGCCGCGATCTCGCTCTGCGTCGCGTACGCCGCGATGCTCGTCGTGCTCCACCTGCTGACCCGCGGGATCCTCCACGTGCCGTTCGAGTGGCCGCGCATCGGGGCGGCGATCGTGATCCTCGGCGGCCTGTCGCTCGCGGGCGACCTGCTGTTGCCGACGGCCGGGATCGCGGGCCTGGTCGAGCGGGCGGCCGTGCTGGCGGTGATCGCCGGCGCGCTGATCGCCGCCCGCGTGGTGACGCCGTCCGAGCTGCGGCGCCTGCGCGAGCTCGCGCGCGCGGCGCGACCATGAGCGGCGTGCTCGGGGACGTCCTGCTCATGGTGGCGGTGGTCTTCGCCGTCAACGTCATGCCGGCCTTCGCGCCGCCGACCTGGATCGTGCTCGTCTACTTCCGGCTGCGCCACGACGTGCCGCTGGTGCCGCTCGTCGTCGGCGGCGCGCTCGCCTCGGCGGCCGGGCGCTACGTGCTGGCGACGGCCTGCCGCCACCTGGGCAGCCGCCTCCCGGAGCGCCGGCGGCGCGACCTCGCGGCCGTCGGCACGACCCTGACCGGCGCGCGCGGGGCGCGCTGGGGACTGCTCGCCCTGTTCACGCTCTCGCCGCTGCCGTCGACGCAGCTGTTCGAGGCCGCGGGCCTCACCCCGCAGATCCGCCTCGTTCCGGTGACGCTCGCCTTCTTCTGCGGCCGCCTCGTGACCTACACGATCTACGTGACCGGAGCGACGCTCGCGAAGGCGTCCCTGACCTCGCTGCTGAACGACGGTTTCGCCTCGCCGTGGTCGATCGCGCTGCAGGTCGTCCTGCTCGGGTTCCTGGCGGCGTTCGTGTTCACGCCGTGGGCGAAGGTGCTCGCGCGCTTCCAGCCCCGCGAGCCGACGGGCCACTAGAGCCGCGGGCCGCCGCGGTTGTAGTCCAGCGCGGCCTCGCGCAGGCCCTCGCCGCGGTCGGGGTGCAGCGTGGCTCGGACGTGGAACCAGTAGCGGCGCGGGTCGTGGCGCGGGAGGACGTTCGCCACCAGGGCGCGCACCGCGTAGGTCCACGCGGTCAGCCAGCGGACCAGCGCCGCGGAGAGGGCGCTGTGGTGTTTGCGCATGTAGCGGTCACGGTTGCGCGAGAGCTCGATGATGCGGCGCTCCGGCACGTCGCCGGTCGACAGCTGCTCGTGGTGGATCGCCGCGGCGGCGGGCACGTAGAGCGTGTGCCAGCCGTTGTCGGCGAGCCGCTTGCAGAAGTCGACCTCGTCGGAGTAGACGAAGAACTGCGGGTCGAACCAGCCGATCTCGCGCGCGGCCTGGCGGCGGACCAGCAGCGCCGCGCTCTGCGCCCAGTCGACCGGCCGCACCTGCTCGCCGCGGCTCTGCACGGTCGTCCAGCGGTGGATGAACAGCGCGGCCGCCAGCGCCGTGCCCGGGGACGGGAAGCTCCAGGCGCTGGCCTGCGGGCGGCCGGACGGGTTCAGCAGCCGGGCGCCGGCGGCGCCCGCGCGCGGGCTCGACTCGAGCGCCTCGTGCAGCGCGAGCGTCGCGCCCGGCAGCAGCTCGGAGTCCTCGTTGAGCAGCAGCGCATAGCGCCCCCGCGAGCGGCGCAGCATCGTCGTGTCGTTGTCGGCCTTGCCGGTGCGCTGGTCGCGCGCGATCACGACGTCGGCCGTGGGGTGCCGGCGTGCGGCGCCGACCGAGCCGTCGGTCGAGGCGTTGTCCAGCACGATGACCTCGGTGGCGAAGGGGACGCTCGCCCGCTCGCGCGCCACGGCGTCCAGGCCGCGCACGAGCAGCTCGCGCTGCTGGGTGTTGACGATGCAGTAGGTGACCTCGACGTCCGCCACGGAGCCATAGTGTGATCGCCCGTGAAGGTCCATGTCGTCGACCCCGCCGCGTACACGCCGCCCTACGACCACGCGCTGTGCGCGGCGCTGGCCCGCGCCGGCGCCGAGGTGACCCTCGTCACGAGCCGCTTCGCGTACGCCGGCGTCCCGCCCGCGACGGGCTACGCGATCGACGAGGCGTTCTACCGGCGGGCGCCCGCCCGCCCCGCGCCGCTGCGCCGCGCCGCGCGGCTGGCGCGCCACGTCCCGGACATGCTGCGCTACCGCCGCCACGCCGTCCGGGCGGATGTCGTGCACTTCCAGTGGCTGGCGGTCCAGCAGCTCGACGCCCACCTGCTGCCGCGCTCGCGGCCGCTCGTCCTGACCGCCCACGACGTCCTCCCGCGCGAGCCGCGCCTGGGCCAGCGTGACGCACAGCGCCGGCTCTACGACCGCGTCGACGCGGTCGTGGTGCACTCCGAGCACGGCCGCGCGCGGCTCGTCGGCGAGCTCGGCGTCGACCCGGCGCGCGTCACGGTCATCCCGCACGGCGCGTTCACGCACCTGCTCGACGTGCCGGACGCGGCGCCGCTGCCCGCCGAACTGGCCGCCGTCACCAGGCCGGTCGTGCTGCTGTTCGGGCTGATGCGCCCCTACAAGGGGATCGACGTCGCGCTCGAGGCCTGGCGGGGGATCGACGACGCGGAGCTGTGGGTCGTCGGGATGGCGCGGATGGACGTCGCGCCGCTGCGCGCCGCCGCGCCGCCGGGCGTGCGGTTCGTCGAGCGCTTCGTCGACGACCGCGAGCTGCCGGCGTTCTTCGAGCGGGCCGACCTCGTCGTGCTGCCCTACCGGGAGATCGACCAGTCCGGCGTCCTCTTCACGGCGCTCGCGTTCGGCCGCCCGCTCGTGCTGAGCGCGGTCGGCGGCTTCCCGGAGGTGGCGCGCGAGGGCGCCGCAGAGCTCGTGGCGCCAGGCGACGCGGCGGCGCTGCATGCGACGCTGCGCCGGCTGCTCGACGATCCGGCGGCGCGCGCCGCGCTCGGCGCGCGCGCCGCGGCGGCCGCGCGCGAGCGCTTCGGCTGGGATCCGATCGCCCGCGCGCACCTGGACCTCTACGAGCGCCTCGCCGGCTGACGTTGCGAGACTGATGCACCTGATGACCGCGTTCGGAAGCCCGCTCAAGGTCGCGTTCTGGACCTCCGCCGGGCTGCTCGTCTACACGCAGGCGGGCTATCCGCTCGTGCTCGCGGCGCTGGACCGGCTGCGTGCGCGCCGTCCGCCGCCGGCTCCGATCGCGTCGGGCGAGGAGCCGTACGTGAGCCTCGTGATCGCCGCCCACCGCGAGGGCCCGGTGATCGCGGAGAAGATCGCCAACGCGCGCGCGCTCGACTGGCCGGCCGACCGGCTCGAGATCGTCATCGCCTGCGACGGCTCACCGGACGACACGCCGGCCCGGGCGCGGGCGGCGGGCGCCGACCGCGTCCTGGAGCTCGAGCGCGGCGGCAAGGTCCGCGCCCAGGACGAGGGCGTCGCGGCCGCCGACGTGCACAGCGAGCTGATCGCCTTCAGCGACGCGAACTCGAGCTGGGAGCCGGACGCGCTGCGCGCGCTGGTCGCGCGGCTGGGCGAGGACGGCGTCGGCTACGTCTGCGGGCAGGTGCGGTTCGTCAACCCCGGCGACGGGACGAACCAGGAGGGGCTCTACTGGCGCTACGAGATGTGGCTGCGCGCGCTCGAGTCGCGCCTTTCCTCGGTCACCGGCGGCAACGGCGCGATCTACGCCGTGCGCCGGGAGGACTACATCGTCGTCGACCCCGTGATGGGCCACGACCTCTCGTTCCCGTTCAACTTCGTCAAGCGCGGGCGCCGCGCCGTCTACGAGCCGCGCGCACGGGCGACCGAGAAGATGGTGCCCTCGATCGAGGGCGAGTTCGCGCGCAAGCGGCGCATGATGAGCCACGCCTGGCCGATCGTCCTGCAGGGGGGACTACTCTCCCCGCGCGGCTACCCGCCGCTCTACGGATTGATGATCCTCTCGCACCGCGTGCTGCGCTACGCGGCGCCGCTGCTGCACGTCGTCGCGCTGGCGACGAACGCCGCGCTGCTCGGCGCGGGGCCGGTGTACACGGTCACGTTCGCCGTCCAGATCGCAGTGCTCGGCGCGGCGGCGCTCGCCGGCACGGTCCGCGCCCGCCCGCTGCTCGTCGCCCGCTACTACGTCCTGACGACCGCCTCCGTCGCGGCGGGCCTGTGGGACCACCTGCGCCACGGCACGCCCGCCGGCTGGGCGCCGCCGGAGGGAACGCGTTAGGCCGCGGCGACGCGCTTGCCCGCCGCGGGCTTGCGCCTCGCGGGCTTGCGGCGGGCCTTGGCGCCCGCCTTCCACGCCTCATCCAGGAACGCGGCGATCTCGCCGCTGATCCGCTCGGGCCGCACGCGCATCTCGATGATCGACTCCGCCTCGAGCAGGCGCCCGTTGGGCAGTTCGCGCACGAGCTCGTCGGAGTCGGTGAACGGGTGCACCGGGTCGTTCTGGTGGCCGATCACGAGCGCCGGCGCCGTCAGCGTGCGGCGTACGGCCTTGGGCGGCGCGATGCGCCCGAAGAAGAGGCCGCGCAGCACGGCGAGCGAGGGCTTGGGCGGGTCCATCGGCCAGTCCCAGATCGTGTCGATGACGCCCAGGCCGCTGGTCGGCACGCGCCGCGCCAGCCACGAGCCGACCTCGAACAGCGGGCCTGCGATCTGCATCGCGACCATGAACGGCAGGAACGCCACACCCGCGCCGACGATCGCGTTGTCGAGCACGGGCATCTCGAGCACCATCGCCTCCACGCGCTCGGGCGCCAGCGCGGCGATCTCGAGCGTCGTGTTGGCGCCCAGCGACGTGCCGAGGAACGCCGCCCGCTCGACCCCGAGATGGTCGAGCAGCCCGATCGCCTGCTCGGCGTAGAGCTGCATCGAGTGGAGCGTCATGTCCTCCGGCCGGTCGGACTGCCCATGCCCGAGCAGGTCGAGCGAGATGACGCGGTACCCGCGCTCGGAGAGCGTGCGCGAGAGGCCGCGGTGCATCTTCTTGGAGAGCAGCAGGCCGTGCAGCAGCACGACGAGCCGGTCGCCCTCGCCGCGCTCGACGTAGGCGAGGCGGTGCCCGTCGTGCTCGAAGTACTGGGTTTGCGGCCTGGTCATCGGTGGAGTCTCCCGCAGGCTCAGGCGCCGCGCCCCGCGGCGATCGCCTCGGCTGTGCGCAGCGCCAGCGCCATCGTCGTCAGCATCGGGTTCGTGCCCGAGGCGGTCGGGAAGGCGCTCGCGTCGCCGATCCACACGCCGGGCGTGTCGTGGAGCTCGCCCCAGGGGTTCGCGACGCTCGTCGCCGGGTCGCTGCCCATCCGCGCCGAGCCCATGTGGTGCAGCGAGAACGTCGCGTGGTCGAAGGGCGCCAGCGACGCGTCGCGCACGCGCTGCACGTAGTCGTCGATCGACTCGCCGCCATCGCGGCTCCACGGCTCGAGCTCGCGGTGGAAGGTCGCGATGCCGTTCGCGCCGGCGGCGTCGTGCAGGCGCACGAGCTCCTCCATGCCGTGCGCGAAGACGCGGCGGTCGAGCGCATCGTCGAACGGGTACTCGTGGACCGGGTTGCCCGCGGCGTCGATCGAGACGCGCCCATGGCCGTGGTCGCGGATCAGCAGGACGAACGCGGCGGTGATCGGCCCCTGGGCCATGATCGCCTTGTGCCCCTCGCCCGAGTGCCAGGGGAACGCGGCGCCGCTGATCCCGGGACTCGCGTGGGAGGTCTCGATCAGGTAGCCGAAGCCGTCCTCGAGGTCGGCGAACGCCATCGACAGCCCGCTCTGCGGGGCGCCCCACCAGCCCTTCTGCGGCGTGTCGTAGAAGCCGGCGATCGCGGTCGCCGGGTGCAGGCGCAGGTAGTCGCCGGCGGCCGGGCCGCCGATCCCGCTGCGCAGCAGCACGGCGGGCGTGTCGAGCGCGCCGGCGGCGAGCAGGACGGTCTGCGCGCGCACCGTCACCTTCGCGCTGCGCCCCTCGGCGTCGGTGTACGTGCCCTCGACGCCGGCCGCGCGGCCGTCCTCGACGAGCACGCGGTCCACGTGGCAGTCGACGACGAAGCGCGCGCCTGCGTCGGCTGCGTCCTGCAGCCACGTGCGCAGGGTGCCGTTCTTGGCGCCGGTGACGTCCCCGAAGCCCATCAGGCCCGCGAGGTCGGCGTCGTAGTGGGCCTCGTCGGCGTTGCGCGTGATCCGCTGGAAGCCGTTTCCGCGGGTCTCGCAGGCGCGCTGCAGCGTCTCGGTCAGCGGGTTGTAGTCCGAGCAGCGGTCCGTGACGTTGATCCGCGCGCTGACGGTGTCCAGGATGCGGTCGTAGTCCGGACCGGCGAGGCCCTCGAGGCCGAACTCGCGCTCCCACTCCTCGCGCACCCACGGGTAGGTCCGCAGGCAGTTGGTCCAGTTGACCGTCGAACCCCCGCCGAGGTTCGCCCCCGTCATCAGCGAGATCCGGCCGTCGGCCGTCGCCGACAGCCCGCCCGCGCGGTAGAGGTTCTCGTAGGCCCACAGCTCGAGCTGGTTGAAGTCGGCCTCGTTGTAGTAGCCGCCGGCCTCGAGCACGACGACGTCCCTGCCCTGCGCGGCGAGGTGCCCGGCGACGACGCCGCCGCCCGAGCCCGAGCCGACGACGACCACGTCGGCCGTCAGGGTCAGGTCCTCGGCCTCCGGGCGCGTCACGGTGATCGTCTTCGGCGCATCGGCGGGCGACGGCGGCACGGCGCGCGGGCCGGGGTAGCCGATCGCCTCCCAGTTCGGGTTGCGCCCGGTCTGCGGGTCCGGGAGGGCGTAGAAGAGCAGGTGCGTCAGCCCCTTCATCGAGGCCAGCCCGGCGAGCGCCTCCGGGCCCGAGGCCATGAAGCCGTGGACGATCTGCTCGCGCGCGTCCTGCGGCGCGTCGACGAGCCCCTGCGCCGCGAGGGCGTCGAGCAGCTGGCGCAGCCCCTCGAGCTGCTCCTCGGGCACGAGGCCGCCCCCGAGGCGCTCCTCGATGACGGCGGGGATCTGCAGGTCCGACGCGCTGCGCCCCCAGAACCCGGTCGGGTCGTCGTCGCGCTCGATCGCGGGGGCGAACGTGTCGCAGAGCGCCGCGAGCGCAGCCTGCTGGACCTCGGACAGGACGACTGAGACGGCCATGCGCATTCCTCCGGGAGCCGCCGGGACACGGCGGGGTGACAGGGTGTCGAGCGCGCTCAGTCTACGCCGCGCCACGCGGCGCGTGAAGCGCCTGTGCGCCTACGCCCAGCTCATCGGTTCGTAGCCGCTGGAACGCGGGGCGGAGGCGATCAGGACGCGCGCGGGCACGCTGCCGTCGTTGCGCACGGTGCGCCGCGGCGCCGGGTCCAGCCGCGCGAGCGTCCCCTGCGGCAGTGGGTGGTCGGCGCCGTCGATGACGAGCACCGCCTCGCCGGCGAGCGTCAGGAAGACCTCCTCCTGGTCGCGGCCGCTCTCGTCGTGCTCGGGGATCGCCTCCCCCGGCGCGATGTCGACGACGTTCAGGCCGAAGGACTCCAGCTCGAGGCCGCGGCGGGCGAGCGCCCACGAGCCGTTGCGCTCGAGGTCGTCGATGCTGAGGATGGCGAACGGCGCGCGATCGGGCATGGCCGAACACTCTTGGGGACCCGCCGTGAAGTCAACCCGCCGTAGTTCGCACGGTGACGCCTGCGTCATCTTCGCGCTAGGCTCCGGCCCCGCCGGACATGTCCCCGCACCATCCTCGAGGAGCTCTCTGATGGCGAAGCAGCCACGCATCATCGTCGGGCAGGTCGCCGCAATCACCGGCGGCGCCCGCGGCATCGGCAAGGCGACCGCGCGCGCGCTCGTGCGCGAAGGCATGAGGGTCGCGATCGGCGACCTCGACCTCGCCGCCGCGCAGAAGGCCGCCGACCAGATCGGCGGCGGGACGATCGCCCTGGAGCTGAACGTCACCGACCCGGACTCGTTCGCCGCGTTCGTCGACGGCGTCGAGGAGCAGCTCGGCCCGATCGACGTGCTGATCAACAACGCCGGCATCATGCAGCTCGGCCCGTTCCTCGCCGAGGACCCCGCCACGACGCGGCGGATGATCGACATCAACGTCTTCGGCGTGCACTACGGCAGCATGCTCGCGCTCGAGCGGATGGTCCCGCGCGGCCGTGGTCATCTGATCAACATCGCCTCCGCGGCCGGCAAGGCGGGCTACCCGCACGGCGCCACCTACTGCGGCACGAAGCACTACGTCGTCGGCATGAGCGAGGCGCTGCGCGGGGAGATCCGCGGCACGGGCGTCGAGATCTCCGTCGTGATGCCCGTCGTCGTCCACACCGAGCTCGGCTCCGGCCTCCCCACCACGCGCGGGGTCAAGCAGGTCGAGCCCGAGGACGTCGCCGCGGAGATCGTCTCGGCACTCAAGCAGCCGCGCTTCGACGTCTACGTCCCGCGCTCGGTCGGGCCGCTCAACCAGGTCATGGCCGTCGTGCCGCGCAGCGGCCGCGAGGCCCTCAGCCGCGCGCTGAAGGCCGACAAGGTGCTCTCGGGGGCCGACCCGAACATCCGCGCGGCCTACGAGCTGCGCGCCCAGCGCTCCGAGCCGGGCCTGGAGCCCGGCGCGGCGCCGAAGGAGCTCGAGGAGTCCAAGTAGGGTCGCTCACAGCCACCGTCGGCGTGCTGCGCCGACGGTGCGCGCCGCGCCCCCGCGCCGGCTGCGGTGCCGGCGGCCGGCGGACGCCGAGAAGGCGGGCAGCTCGACGCTGAACAGCGCGCCGCCCTCCGGGGCCGTCCCGATCGCCAGGCGGCCGTGATGGGCGTCGACGACGCGCCGGACGATCGCCAGGCCGAGCCCGTGGCCGCCGTCATCGTCGTCGGCTCCGGCTCCGCGCACATAGGGCTCCAGGATCGCCGCGCGCTCGGCGGCCGGCACGCCGGGGCCATCGTCCGCCACCTCGACCAGGACGCGCCCTCCGCGCAGCGAGACCGCACAGCGCACGTGTCCTGCGTCGGGCGCGTGGCGCAGCGCATTGCCGACGAGGTTGGTCACCAGCGAGCGCATCTCCTCCTCGGCGCCCAGCACGCACGCCACGGGGGCCGGCGGCACGCGCAGCTCCTGGCCGCGGGCGCGCGCCAGGACGCGCAGGTCGGCGGTGACCTCCCACACGAGCGCCGTGATGTCGACGATCGCCGGGGGCGCCGGGGCGCCACCCTCGCTGCGGCGGCCCGGCCGCTCGAGCAGACGCTCGAAGTCGCGGGCGAGCAGCTCCGCGTTCGCCTTCACGCGGCCGACGTCGGCCGCGGCGTCCGCGTCCAGGCCTCCGTCCTCGAGCCTGTCGCACAGGCCCAGGATGATCGCCAGCGGAGTGCGCATGTCATGCGCGATCTCCGCCACTGCGTCCGTGTCGTCCATCGAACCAACCCCCCGATTGGCGAAGTGCTCCCGCCGTCTGCGGGGGCTCATCAACGTGCATTGTGCCTGGTTTCCGGCGTCGGGTGTGAAAAACCGTGTGGAGCCCGCGAAACGCGGGGGTGAGCTTCCTGCTGCACGGCGGGTGAGAGTCGCGCCCCCGGGGTCGACGGAAGTCACCATGGCACGCTGCCGCGGAGCGAGAACCTAGCGGATGGCCGACGAGGCGCCGCCGTCCAGGTGGGAGGGTCGAGGTCAGTGGGCCAGTCCGGTGCCCGCATCACCGGCAAAGACGCTGTGGGCGGTCCCTCAACCCCCCGAGGGACCGCCTGCGGCCCATCGATGCCCGTCCGGCGCCCGAATCCGACCCTCGATGGACGAACGTGGGTGGACAACCACCCCACCCTGGGGTATAACGCCAACCAGGCGACGCTCGTCGCATGAGTGAAGGACCAGATTCCCGGGGGGGAAGTATGGAAACGAAGGTCCAACACGGGTCCGGCTTGCAGGTACCGCCGCATGACGCCGACGATGCAGCGGAGCGCGAGGTGCCGCTGCGCGTCATCCTCGCCGACGACGACGCGATGTCCCGTCGCCTCCTGCGTGACGCGCTGCAGGATGCCGGCATCGTCGTGATCGCGACGGCGGCCAACGGCCGCGAGGCGGTCGAGCTCTCGCTCCACTACCGGCCCGACGTCGTCGTGATGGACCTCGTGATGCCGGGAATGGACGGCCTCGAGGCAACGCGCGTCCTGCTCGCCGCCCAGCCAGGGATGCGCGTGCTCGTGCTCTCCTCCAGCGAGGACGACGAGCTGGGGATGCTGAGCATCCGCTCGGGCGCCGTCGGGTTCCTCTCCAAGGCCGTCGCGCTCGACGCGGTGCCCCGCGCCATCGCGTCGGCGGCGCGCGGCGAGGCGGTGCTCTCGCGCCGGCTGACGCTCCGCCTGATCGACGCGATGCGCCGCGTGAGCACGGACGGCGCCGGCGTGCGGCCGGTGAAGAGCCCGCTGACGCCGCGCGAGTGGGAGGTCCTGGACCTCCTCTGCGCCGAGCAGTCCACGGAGGACATCGCCGACACGCTCGTCCTCTCACCGGAGACGGTGCGCTCGCACGTCAAGAGCATCCTGCGCAAGCTCGGGGTGCGCTCGCGGCGCGACGCCGTGGCGGCGGCGCGCGACATCCGCTCCGGGATGACCGTCGGCGCGGGGGCCGCGTCATGACGCTCGCCGCTCGCGCGCCGCAGGCGCCGGACGCGGCGCTCGGCGCACAGGCGCGCCGCACCGCCCATCAGCTGGGCGAGGTCTGCGCGCTGTTGAGCGCCGGGCTCCACCTCGGCGGCGCCGACGGCGAGCGCTCGCTGCGCCTCGCCGAGCAGCGCTTGCGCCGGTACGTCGCCGACCTCCACGACCTCGACATTCTCGTGGACCCGGCCCGCTTCGAGCGGTTGCGGCTCTCCGGGCTCGTCGCGGACGCGGCAGCCGCCGTCGCGCTGCTCCCGGCCGGCGAGCGCCTCGGCGCCGTCGCCGACGACGGGATGCCCGCGATCGCCGGGGACCGCGACGCGCTGCTCGCACTGCTGACGCACCTGCTGCGCTTCTCGGCCTCCGCCGCACGCCCCGGAGGCGTGCGCGTCCAGGTCGGCGCCCGGCGCCTGGGCGACCGCGTGCACGTCACGCTCACCGATGACCGGACGGAACTGAGCGCCGCCGCCGCCGAGCGGCTGTTCGCGCCGTTCGCGCCGCCTGCGGGCCGCGGCCCGCTGGTCGGCGCCGGCGTCGGACCGGTCGTCGCCCAGCGAATCGTCGCCGGCCACGGCGGCGCCATCGCCGCCGCCGCGCGCACACCCGCGGGCGTCGCACTGACCTTCGACCTGCCCGCCGCGCGATGAGCGAGCGCCTGCGCGTGATCCTCTGCGACGACAGCGCCGACCTGCGCGACGTCGTCCGCTCGACGCTCGAGCGCGCCAGCGACCTGCGCGTTGTGGGCGAGGCGGGCGACGTGCCCGGCGCGATCGCCCTGGCCGAGCGCGAGCTGCCCGACGCGATCGTCCTCGACCTCTCGATGCCCGGCGGCGACGCGGCGACGCTCATCCCCGCCGTCCGCAGCCGTGTCCCGGGCGCCGGGCTCGTCCTCTACTCGGGCCAGGGCCCACGCAGCACACGCCCGCTGCTCGACGAGCATCCCGAGGTGCTCCACGTCCCGAAGGCGTCCCCCTCGGGACGGCTGGTGGACGCGGTGCGCGCGGCTGCGGTGTCGTAGGGCTCCCCCAAAAATCACCCGGTCCGCCGCAAATCCGCGCCGGACCGGATCGTTGTGTCTCCGAGGTGAACAGACGACACGGCGACATGCGCATGACTCCACGGCGGCTGCTGGCGGTCCTGGGGCTCCTGGTGATCGCGATCGCTGGGTTGATCGCCATGCGTGCGAGCTCCTCAGCATCGGCGGCCGATCCGTGCGCCGCTCCGGTGACGAACAAGGTCGCGTGCGAGAACACGAAGCCCGGCGATCCGGCGAGCGACTGGCAGGTCTCGGGCATCGGCGACTCGACGATCCAGGGCTTCGCGACGTCGATGAGCGTGAACGTTGGGCAGACCGTCAAGTTCAAGATCAAGACGCCGGCGAACGCCTACCGCATCGACATCCTGCGCCTCGGCTACTACGGCGGTGACGGTGCTCGGCTGATCGCATCGAACATCCAGCCGAGCGCCACGCTGCCGCAGACGCAGCCGGCCTGTCAGACCGACAGCACCACCGGCCTCATCGATTGCGGCAACTGGGGCGTCTCGGCATCCTGGAGCGTCCCGTCGACTGCGGTCTCGGGCCTGTACATCGCACACCTGGTGCGCAACGACACCGGCGGCGAGAGCCAGATCTTCTTCGTCGTCCGCGACGATTCCAGCCACGCCGACGTGATGCTGCAGACCTCCGACGCGACGTGGGAGGCCTACAACGCCTACGGCGGGAACAGCCTGTACAGCTGCACCGTCTCCTGCCCGCCGGGGAACCCGCAGGCGTACAAGGCGGCCTACTCCGTCTC
>DATCDC010000046.1:0-7263 GCA_036510915.1 Solirubrobacteraceae bacterium
CGCGGCCGTCGCGCCATCAGCAGGGAACGCACCAACTGCCGCGATCGTGCCCCAGCACAGCGCCACGAACGCGGACAGAAGCGCCGCCAGGATCACGGCCATCCGACGAACCGGCACGACCCATCACGCTATTCGAGTCGCCGAAGTGCGACCAAGCCGATCGGCGCCCGAACCGCTCCCGCCTCAGCCCGCTCTCACAGGGAACGCGCGGTCAGCCGTCGACCAGCAGCGCCTGCAGCGGTCCGAGCAGCCGCTCGGAGCGCCGTGAGGTCGCCTCCAGCTCTACCAGCCCGTGCGTGAGTGGCTCGCCGCGGCTGCGGCGTTCGCGCTGTTCGGCCGCAATCGGACGCCAGAGCTGGTCGATGACGGTGCTCGGGTCGCCGGCGACCTCGTCGATGTCGCGTTCCAGATGGGCGGCCCACAGTCGCAGCCGCGTCTCGCGGGCGAGCGCGGGGTCGCAGGTGACGACGTTGACTTCGCTGTCGTTGTAGAACGAGTGGGCGTTGAGGTTCGCGGAGCCGAGCGTGAGCCAGCGATCATCGACGATGCCGACCTTTGCGTGGACGTACACGCGGTCGCTGGTGTTGCCGGTGCGCGCCCGGATCGTCGTGGCGAGGAAGCGCCCGTGGTCGCCGTCAGCTGCGGCGAGCAGGGCGAGCTGTCCGCGCGTGTCGTCCTGTCCGGTGTTCGGCTTGCCGGGCAGCATGATCACCACCCGAAACTCGTCCGCCGGCGGGCGGCGGAGCTTGTCCGCAAGGACGTTCACGATCTCCGGCGACCACAGGAACTGATTCTCCAGATAGACGAGTCGCTGCGCGGAGCGCAGCGCGCGCAGGTACGCCTCGATGATCCGGAAGTCGCCCCGGGGCGCGAACTCGTAGAGCTTCTCCGGAACGGTTCGCACGATCTGCAGCTCCACGTCGCCGGCGCTCCCGTTGTCCGGCGACACGTCGAGGTGCTCGCCGGTGACGGCGTGCCAGCGCTGCGCGAGATGGCGGCCGACGTCGCCGACCGCCGGCCCGCACAGCCGCGAAGCGACGTCGTGCCATCCCATGCGCCCGCGCGCGGGATGCTCGGGCGTGTCATACCGATCACCGCCCAGGTCCGTCAGGTCGATGCCGCCGACGAAGGCGATCTCATCGTCGATCACCGCCAGCTTCTCGTGGTGGCAGTGCATCGGGCGCTCGTGGGAGTCCAGCGCGGCCTTGATGCGGGTCCCGCGCACGAGCTCATCGCGCCCCTCGCGCACCGAGGCCCGGCGCGGCTTGAACACCGGCACCGGAGCCCCGGCCCAGAGCAGCACGCGAACGTCGACCGACTCGGCCGCCTCACCCAGCAGATCGCGCAGCAGCACTGGCGGCTCGTCGCGGACCACAGCGAACCCCGGCGTGATGCACCACCCCGCGATCACCACGCTGCGTCTCGCGCCACGGATCGCCTGCTCGAGCGCCGGGAGGTAGGCCGCGCCCTCGATCAACACCTCGAGCGCATTGCCGGCCCGTGGCGGCGGATCCCCAGCCGCCCACAGCCGCCCGTCGTCCGGCGGTGTGCGCTGCGCGGAGCGCCCGATCCTCCCCAGCCGGCGGCCATGATGAGCGTTCGTCAAGCGCTCGATCGCAGCTCCCGCGACCCCGTCGCCGACCCGAAGGAGATCCACGGACATCACGCCCAGACGATACGCCGAAAACGACCCGCCACGAGCAGCCACCTCGCCTGAGGCGGGACTCCTGCGGCGCCAACGCCGCGAATAGGTGTCGAGCCGTCCAACGACCGCCGGGGCTACTTGATGTGGAGGTTGATGCCGAGCAGCAGGAGCGGCCAGAGAACGACGGCCAGCAGCGCCGAGAGGATCGGCTTCAGCGTGTCGGCATGCTGGAAGTAGTGGTGTGAGGCCGCAACGATCACCCCGACGACCAGATAGACGACGGTGAAGAGCCCGGATCTCATGGGGCCACCGCCCTCTGATCGCGCACGGTCATCTACTTCCTGTCGGCCTTGTCCTTGAGATCCTCGATCACGTCCTGGGCCTTGTCGACGCCCTCGTCGAGCTTGCCCTTGAGCTTGCCCTTGTCCTCCTCGCGCTCACCTTCGCGCTTGAGATCCTCGTCGCCGGTGACAGCGCCCGCGGCCTGCTTGGCGCGGCCGCCGAGCTTGTCGGTCTTCTCACCCATGGTGATGCCTCCTGATGTGGCGATGGTTGGGTCCGGGCGCCGTCGCCCGAACTGGCGGCTGATCGGACTGTGGCCCCGCTCACCGCCGCCCGTAGTAGCGACCCCGGCCCATGAAGGCGAAAAGCACCAGGACGACGACGAGCACGAGCAGCAACGGGCTGACCGCGACGCTCCCCACCAGCGCGAGCACGATGAGAATGATGAGCACAAGCAAGATCAGGTCCATGGCGAACATCCTTTCGGGGGAGGGTGCCACTGTCATCCGCGGCTACTACTGAACAGCCGACTGCGAGCTCCGGCCAAGCCCGGTGCTCCCACGCCGGCGACCCTCGCCCCCCATCAGTCGACGTGGCGACGCCGTCCTCCGCGGCGTCTGCACGCAACGCGGGCCCTGCACCAGCTACCACAAAGCCGGGCAGCGCGCAGCGATTCCTCGCGGCGAGGCGGACGAGGGAAGCGTCAGCCGGGACCTCTCGCGTCGCGGGTGCCGCATTCGCACCTGCAGTGAGAAGGCAACGGTCTCCCTCTCCGGGCGCGCGGCGTTGACCCACTGTGAGGTTGCCGACTTCCCGTAGTCCAGACGGTGCTTTTCACGGTTACAGCGAGGATGCCGCATCGACGATGGTGGGGCTCCAGCACAGCCGGGGCTCCATCCGGCCTGTCCCTCTGGAGGGGAGATCGAAGTGCACATGTCCAACACGCGCCCGTCCCCGGCGATGGTTGTCGCGTGCGTGGCGCTCGTCGCCTCGCTCGCAGGCACCGGCTACGCCGCGATAACGCTGCCACCCAAGAGCGTGGGCCGCGCGCAGATCCGCAACAGCGCCGTCGGCACGCTGCAGATCCGCGACGGGGCGATCACGACCGGCAAGCTGCGGTCCGACACCGTGACGGGCGCGAAGATCCGCGACGGCACCGTCGAGGCCAAGGATCTCGCCAAGGGCGTGCTGCCCATCCCGACCACAACGCTCCAGGCTGCCAGCGGCGACCCGGTGGCGCCCGGTGTCGTGGGCGCCGTCAGCGCCACGTGCCCGCAGGGCCAGCACGCCACCGGTGGCGGCGGGGGATTCGCCGGTCCGCCGACGACCAACGACAAGGTCGTCGACTCGCTGCCGGTCGGCACCGAGCGCCCAGTCGTCCGCTGGCGCATCAGCGTCTTCAACGGCGGCACCGAGCCGCGAACGCCCGTGGCCTACGCCATCTGCACCGCGCCCTGAGCGCCACGAGTGAGTGAGATGCCGTGTCCGGCGCCACGCGAGCTTCGTGCGGCGCTACGACGAGCTCGACAGGTTCGGCTTGCGCGTGTGGGAGCGCGGCGACGAGTGGCCAGGCGTCCGCGGCGATGTCGCGGACGATGACGACACCGAAGTCGAGGCCGCTGCAGCAGCTCATCACCGTGATGTTGAGCGCGCAGCCGTCCATGATCGCTGAGAGCGGGTACATCGCCTCCTGCCGGGCGCCGAGGCCGTCGGCGCGCCGTAAGAGCTGCCACACGAGACCGGCGTCGGGCAGCTCGAGGGTCCTTGCTTGTTCGGACTCATCGCGCCGTTGGCTCGCGCGGCCCGCACATCGGCGAGACTCATGCGGTGCGCGGGCAGCTGCCCATCGGCGCGGTCCTCGGGGGGTACCGCATCATCAAGCTCATCGGCGAGGGCTCCGGTGGCGCCGTCTACCTGGCCGAGCAGGAGGCGGGGAGCGAGCGGGTCGCCCTGAAGGTGCTCGCCGACGGACTCGCGCACGACGATCGTTTCCGGCGGCGCTTTCTGCGCGAGTCGACGATCGCCGCCGGGCTGCGCAATCCCCACATCGTCCCGATCCTCGACTTCGGCGAGGACGACGGCCGGGCGTACCTGGCGATGCGCCACATCGACGGGGTCGACCTGCGCGAATTGCTCGCACGCGACGGCCCGCTCGAGCCCGAGGAGGCGCTGCGCCTCGTCGCCCAGGTGGGCGCGGCGCTCGACGAGGCGCACGCCCGCGGCCTCGTCCATCGTGATGTCAAGCCGGCAAACATCCTGGTTGCCCGCGACGGGACGGCGTACCTCGGCGACTTTGGCCTCGCCAAGCACGCCTCCAGCCCGAGCAGCCTGACCGCCGACCAGTCGTTCGTTGGGACGATCGCCTACGTCGCGCCAGAGCAGATCAAGGGCGAGCAGGTCGACGGCCGCGCCGATGTCTACGCCCTGACGTGCGTCCTCTACGAGGCGCTGACGGGGCGGACGCCGTTCGAACGCGAGAGCGAGCTGGCCGTCCTCTTCGCGCACCTGCACGAGCAGGCGCCTCGGGCGAGCGACGTGCGGCCCGAACTGCCCGGCGGCCTCGATCACGTACTGCGGACCGGGACAGCCACGGAGCCGAAGGGGCGTTACGCGACCTGCGCCGAACTGGTGGCGGCCGCGCGCGGCGCGATCGCGGGGGAGCCCGGACCCCGGACGCCCGGGCGGGCGCACGCGGTGGTAGTTGCAGGCGTCGTTCTGGTGGCCGCCGTCGCGGCGCTCATCGTGGCGATCGGCGGCGGGCAGAAGGCCGCGGCGCCGGTCCATCGCCTCGCGGTCGCGGGCGACGGGTTTGCGCTGGTGGACGCGCGCACCCAGACCGTCGCCGCACGGGTCCCCCTGCCTGGTCTCCCGTCGGATGTCGTCTTCGACCGGCGCTCCGCGTGGGCGCTGCTCGGCGACCAGCAGAAGGTCGCCCAGGTCGACCTGCGGCGACGCGCGGTCGTGCGCACGGTGAAGCTGCCATTCCCGGCCGGAGGGATCGCGATCGGCGGCGGCGCCGTGTTCGTCACGGAGCGTGGCGGCGGACCCGGCGTGGCACGTATCAACACCCGGACCGGGAAGGTCACCGCCCACTGGACGATCGAGACGCGCGGCGCGCGCTCATCCGATCCGAGTGGGATCGCGGCGGGCGCCGGCTCGGTATGGCTCGCCCGCGGCGCAGAGGTGATCCGCGTCGACGCCGAGACCGGCCGCGAGCAGCACCGCTTCGCGCTGCCGGTCACCGCCACGCTGCTGCAGTTCGCGGGCAGGGAGCTCTGGGCGGCGAGCAGCGAGAACGGGACGGTGGAGAAGATCGACCCGGCGGTCGACCGGATCATCGCGATAGCGAAGCTGCACGGGTGGCTCTCGGCGATGGTCATCGCCGGCGGATCGGTGTGGGTGACCGAGGTGCCCAACGACGTCGTCGTGCGGCTCAACGTCGACGATGCCAGTGTCGAGGGACAGGCGCCCGGCGCCGGCGGCGCCGAGAGCCTGGCCGCCGGGCCGGGCGCGGTCTTCGTCGCCGGGTCGCGCGAGCGGGCGCTCGCGCGGCTCGATATTTCAACGGGCCGGCGCACCACGATCGCTCTCTCCGGGTCGCCGCAGCTCGTGCGCGATCACGCCGGTCTCCTCTGGGTCGCCGCCACGCCGGAGCCGGCGCTCCCGGCCGCCGCGTCGGGCCCACAGGTGCGCGTGGCTGTCACCGCGGAGGACGTGAACCTCGACCCGGCGGCGGGCACTGACCCCACCGGAGCACAACTCGAGTACGCGACCTGCATGAAGCTCGTCAACTACCCCGACGCCGCGGGGGCCGCCGGGCAGCGGCTGCGCCCTGAGGCAGCCGCGGCGCCCCCGACGCGTTCGGCCGACGGGCGCACCTGGACCTTCCGGATCCGGGGCGGCCTGCGCTTCTCACCGCCGTCGGGCGTGCCGTTGACGGCTGCAGCATTGAAGTGGACGCTCGAGCGCGCGATCTCGCCGGCGCTCGGGTCCGACTCGTCCGGACTGGCGACGTTGAGTGACGTCGTCGGCGCAGAGGCCTACAGCCGCGGCCGGGCCAAGGACGTGGCCGGCATCGTCGCGCGTGGCTCGCAGCTCTCGATCACGACGAGCGTTCCGTCGGGCGACCTCCCCTCCCGGCTGGCGCTTCCGATCTTCTGTGCGGTCCCGGCCGGTACGCCGGCCCCCGGCCACACCACGGGTCCGATCCCGTCGGCGGGGCCATACTACGTGCGCGCCCAGCTCGCGGATCGGCTTGTCCTCGATCGCAATCCCAACTTCCGCGGCCCGCGCCCGCGGCGCCCCGCGCGCATCGTCTACCTGACGGGGGTGCCGTCGGGAGAGGCCGTTGCCCTCGCGGACGGCGGCCAGGCCGACGTCGTGCCCTGGGACTACGACCCGAACAGCGCAGTGGCGCCCGGCGGCCCGCTCGCGAGCCGGACCAAGGACGGTCGTTACCACACCGTCGCCGCCCCTGGGGTCGACATGCTCGCGTTCAACACGCGCCGGCCGCTGTTCCGCACCGCGCGCCTGCGCCGCGCGGTCAACTACGCGCTCGACCGGCCGGCGCTCGCCGCCATCTTCGGCGAGGCGGCAACCGACAGCTACGTCCCACCCGCGGTACCCGGCGCGAGCCACAGCGCCGTCTATCCGCTGTCGGGTCCCGACCGGGCCCGCGCCCGGGCGCTGGCCGGCCGCGGTCGCGCGCGAACTGCCCGCCTGTACTTCTGCGGCGATCCGGCCAACCTGCGCATCGCCCAGAGCGTGCGCGACGACCTGCGGCCGATCGGCATCCACGTGGTGATCGTGCAGTCACTCGGATGTCTGTCGGGCCCCGACCCGCTGGCGAAGACCGCGGATCTGTTCCTCCTCACCCGGTCGACGCAGCTGCTCGACCCCGAGCCGTTCCTGGAGGCGGCGGTCGGCGACCAGCACTCGTTCGGCGCCGCCCCACTGCCCGCGACGTGGACCGACCGCGTCTACCGCCGGCGTCTCGCCGCGGCGACGCTCCTGCCGGACGATGCGCGATTGGCTGCGCTGCGCCGGGTCGAGGACGACATGCTGCGAAAGGCCGCGCCCTATGCGGCCTACGGATCGTTCACCTCGGGGGAGTACCTCTCGGCGCGGAGCTCCTGCCGCGTGATCCAGGGCGCCTACGGAGTCGTCGACCTCGCCGCGCTCTGCGTGCGATCCCGCTAGTCGCCCGCCGACCACGTGAAGCGGGTCGTCGCCTCGCGCGGCGCGAGGCCGCTGGGGCGCGGGCCGCGATGGACCGCGAGCAACGGCGGCCCGTCGGGGACGGCGAGCATCCGTCGCACGTCGCCGAGGCCCTCGTG
>DATCDC010000047.1:0-24835 GCA_036510915.1 Solirubrobacteraceae bacterium
GGCAGTCGGGACGGTCGAGAGGTGCACGACCTCCTGGGCGATCCAGCGCTCGGGGTGGGCGCGCAGCTCGACGACCAGCCGCGCGAGCTCCTCATCGCTCGCGGCGGGTCCGATCGTCACGCCCTTGCCGCCGGACTCGCCGGTCGGCTTGACGACGAGTTCGCCGACGCGTCCGAGGACGTGCTCGAGCTGCTCGGGGTCGCTGAGCAGGTAGGTGCGCACGTTCTCAAGGTGCGGCTCCTCCCCGAGGTAGTAGCGAATCATCTCCGGGACGTAGTGGTAGACCGCCTTGTCGTCCGCCACGCCCGTCCCCAGCGCGTTGGCGATCGCGACGGTGCCCGCGCGGTAGGCCCGCACGAGTCCCGGGACGCCGAGCATCGAGTCCGGGCGGAACTCGAGCGGGTCGATGAAGTCGTCGTCGAGCCGGCGGTAGACGGCGTGGACGCGCTTGAGCCCGGCCGTCGTGCGCATGTAGACGACGTCGTCGCGCACGACGAGGTCGGAGGCCTCGACGAGCTCCACCCCCATCTGCCGCGCGAGGAACGCGTGCTCGAAGTAGGCCGAGTTGAGCGGGCCGGGCGTCCAGACCACGACGGTCGCCTCGCTGTCCGCCGACGGCGAGACCGAGCGCAGCGCCGCGAGCAGGAGCTGCGGGTAGTGGTCGACCGGGCGCACGCGGTAGGAGCCGAAGAGCCCCGGGACCAGCCGCGCCATCGCGGCACGGTTCTCCAGCACGTAGGAGATCCCCGACGGCGTGCGGACGTTGTCCTCGAGGACCTTCCACGTCCCGTCGCTGTCGCGGACGAGGTCGCAGCCTGCGACGTGGCAGTAGACGCCGCCGGGCGGCCGGATGCCGTGCACGGCGCGGGCGAAGTGCGAGCGGCCGGCGATCAGCTGCCACGGGACGATTCCCTCGCGGACGATCTCGCGGCCGTGGTAGACGTCGTCGACGAAGTGGTTCAGCGCGCGGATGCGCTGCGCGAGGCCCTGCTGGAGGTCGTGCCACTCGGCGCCGGTGATGATCCGCGGGACGAGGTCGAGCGGGAACGGGCGCTCGCGCGAGGGACCGTCCTCACCGGCCGTCTCGAACGTGATGCCCTGCTGCAGGAAGATCGCGTCGCGGCGCCGGCCGGCATCGGTCAGGCCCTCGCGGCCGAGGCGGCCGAGGCCGGCGATCAGCGCGCCCGCGGCCGGCCGCGGGGTGCCGTCCGCGTCGAACAACTCGTCGCGGAACGGGGCGCGCGGTGCGTACGCCTCCTGGTCGTCGCTGGTCAGCGTCTCGGACTCCACCCGCGCATTCTCTCGCTCGCGGCGATCCGGGGGCATCGCCCTGCGGGCGAATCTCCCTGCCGAGCGTTCGCCCTGCGGGCGAAACGGGCCCGCCGAGGCGGCGCGCACTACGCTGCGACGCGATGAACGGCGCGCGACAGGCCCGCCCCGGCGGGGCCCGCGTGCCGCGCCCCGCCCTGGCCTCGTTCCTCGGCGTCTTCTCCGCCACGCTGCTCTGCTTCCTGGCGATCGGCGCGGTCCTGCCGGTGCTGCCGCGCTACGTCAAGGGCCCGATCGGGGCCGGCGACATCGCGGTCGGCGTGGTCATCGGCGCGTTCGCGATCACGGCGCTCGTCAGCCGTCCGCTCGGCGGGCGCCTGGCCGACACGCGCGGTCGCAAGGCCGTCCACACGTGGGGCATGCTCGTGTGCGTCCTGGGCGGGGCGCTGCTGTTCCTGCCGTTCGGCGTGCCGGGGCTGCTGCTCGCGCGGCTCGTCGTCGGCTTCGGCGACGGCTGGGTCTTCACGGCCGGCGTCACGTGGATCGTCGACCTGGCGCCGGCGGCGCGCCGCGGTCAGGCGATCGGCGTCTTCGGCCTGGCGATCTGGGGCGGCCTGACGTTCGGATCGGTCGTGGGCGAGGGCTTCTACGCGCTCGGCGGCTACGACGCCGTCTGGGCGTTCGCGACGGTCGCGCCGCTGTTCGGTGTCCTGGTCGCACGCACGATCGACGAGGGCACCGCGCACATCCAGCCCGTCGCCGAGGAGCTGGCGACCGCCGAGATGGGGCTCGCGACCGCGCCGCAGGGTCCGGCGCCGGCCGGCGCGGGCGCCGCGGCGGGCGCGCCGGCGGGCCCGCGCCGCTGGATCCCTCGCGAGGCCGTCCGGCCCGGGATCGCGCTCGCGCTGGCGAACGTCGGCTACGGCACGATGGCCGGGTTCGTCGTGCTGCTCCTCGACCAGCGCGGCATCGGGCACGGCGCGGCGACGTTCACGATCTTCGCGGGGTCCGTCGTCCTCAGCCGGCTCGTCGTCGGCACGCTGCCCGACCGGATCGGGCCACGACGGAGCGCGTTCGGGGCCGGGCTCGTGCAGGCGTGCGGCCTGGGGCTCGTCGGCGCCGCGCACTCCTGGCCGGTCGCGATCGTCGGCGCCGTCGTCATGGGCGCCGGCATGTCGCTCGTGTTCCCGTCGCTGGCGCTGATCGTCGTGCGGCGCATCGGCGAGGACCGCCGCGGAGCCGCGATGGGCGCCTTCACCTCCTTCTTCGACCTCGGCGTCGGGCTCGGCGCGCCCTTCGCGGGCCTCGTCGCCTCGCTCGGCGGCGGCGGGCACTACCCGGCGGCGTTCTACGCCGGCGCGGCGCTGTGCGCGCTCGGTGCCTGCATCGGCTACATCTCCAGCCGCGGTCTTCCGGCGGCCCGGGCCTACGCTTCAGCGCGATGAGCACGCGCATCCTGGCCATCACGCACCCGGGCGGGGGCACGAGCGGGGTCTTCCACGACGGCGCGCGCGCGGCGGGGCGAACGATCGAGGAATGGACGCCGGCCGAGCGGCCCGCGCCGCCGCGGGCGCTCGCCGCGTACGGCGGGCTGCTCGTCCTCGGCGGCGAGCAGAACGTCTGCGAGCGGGACCGTTACCCGTACCTGACCGCGGAGCTGGAGCTGATCGGCGACTGGCTTGCCGGCGGACGACCACTGCTCGGCGTGTGCCTGGGCGCCCAGCTGATCGCCGAGGCCGGCGGAGGCGCCGTCGTGCGCGCGGACGAGCGCGAGCTCGGCTGGCTCGACGTCGAGCGTCTGCCTGCAGGCGACGAGGATGCGCTGCTCGGCTTCGGCGCGCCGCGCCTGACGGCGCTGCAGTGGCACAGCTACGCCGTCGAGCCGCCCCCCGGCGCCGTCGCGCTCGCGCGCAGCCCGGTCTGCGTGCAGGCCTACCGCCGTGGCGAGGCATGGGGCGTGCAGTACCACCCCGAGGTCACGGCGCAGATCCTCGAGGACTGGATCGCGGAGCTGCTCGAGGACCCGGGTGAGGTCAGCGCCGAGCAGTCCGCACAGCGGCTTCGCGCAGGGGTGCTGGACGGCTCGCTGGAGCGCTGGAATGCGCATGGACGAGAGCTGTTCTCGCGCTTCGCGGCACGGGTGGGCTGACCCCCCGGCCCGCCGCGTCGCGCGCCGGCTCCAGGCGATCGCCGGCGCCTCGACGATGCGCCAGCTGAGTCGGCCGAGCACCAGCGAGACCGGCAGCGCGACGGCGAACGCGCCGAGCGGCGAGACCGGCATCAGGCCGTCGGCGCGCAGCGCCAGCAGCACCGGCACGTGCCAGCGGTAGAGGCCGTACGAGACGCCCCCGACCCAGGCCAGGGGCCGCCAGGCCAGTGCGCGCGGCGGGCGTGCCGAGGCGACCGCGACGATCGCCGCGAACCCGGCCGCCGCGGGCAGGTCGCGGACGACGCGCACGAGGGTAGATGGCCGTACCATCACTCCTGTGTTCCCGCTCTTCGACAGAGGCGACACGGACCCGGACGCCGCGCTGCTGCGCGAGCTCCGTGCGGCGCCCCCGCTGCACGAGGCGCGCGAGGCGCTCGCGTTCTGGGAGGGGCGGCTCCAGCGCCTGCCGCGGCGACGCCTGGCAGCGCGCCGCGAGGCGCGTGCGATGGCCGAGCGCTGGCGCGTGCGCGTGCGCGAGGCCGAGCTCGCCGCGTGGGGCGACGGGCCGCTCGCGTGGCTGCGCCGGGCGCTGCTGCGGCCCCGTCCGCAGGTCGGCCGGATGCTCGACCGGGTCCTGATCGCGGCGAGCGCGCTGGCGATCACGCTCACCGTCTGCGTGGTGGGCCTGGCATTCGGCGTGCTGGCGCTCCTGCACGCGCTCGTCGGCGGCTGACGACCTCACCCGATCTGGGTTGGACGCGGCGTGCCGGTTTGTGGCACGCTCCCCGCTCCAGCAAGCGTCCAGGAGCACTCAGGTGACCGACGAGCAGCAGCCGGCCGGCGACGACGCGGCGACCGAGAAGATCGAAGCCGCCGGCACGCCGACGCCGGCGGTGCCCGACGCGCCCGCGGCCGACGCGGCGACGACCCCGTGGGACAGCTCGCGCGGGCGCCGGATCGCCGTCCGGAGCCTGATCGCGCTCGCGACGGTCCTGGGCATCCTGTCCGTCTTCGCCACCTGGGCCAACCGCCAGCTGCTGGACACCGACCAGTGGACCAAGACAAGCTCGCAGCTGCTCGAGAACAAGAAGATCCGCGACCAGGTCGCGCTCTACCTGACCGACCAGCTGTACGCGAACGTCGACGTCACCGGTGAGCTCCAGAGCCGCCTGCCCGGCAACCTCAAGCTGCTGGCACCGGCGGCCGCGGCCGGCCTGCGCAACCTCGTCAACAGCGCCGCGCAGGACGCGCTCGCGCGGCCCGAGGTGCAGACGGCCTGGGAGAACGCCAACCGCTTCGCCCACAGGCAGCTCGTCAAGATCATCGACGGCGGCGGCCCGAACGTCAGCACGAGCAACGGCGTCGTCACGCTCGACCTGCAGCGGATCCTGACGAGCATCGGCGATCAGGTCGGGATCCCCGCGGGCCTGCTCGCGAAGATCCCGTCGTCGGCGGCGAACGTCGAGGTGTTCAGGTCGAACGACCTGAAGACCGCGCAGGATGGTGCCAAGGCGCTGAAGGACGGCTCGCTGATCCTCACGCTGCTCGTGATCCTGCTGTTCGCGCTCGCCGTCTGGCTCGCCGCCGGACATCGCCGTCAGACACTGCTGACCGTCGGCTTCGCCTTCATCATCGCCGGCTTCGTCGTGCTGATCGCGCGCCGCATCGGCGGCGGTCAGGTGACGGACAGCCTCACGACGACGGCCGCCGTGCGGCCGGCCGCCGACGCGGCCTGGAACATCGGCACCTCGCTGCTGAAGACGCTCGGAACGCAGGCGATCATCATCGGCATCGCGGTCATCTTCGCGGCCTGGCTCGGCGGCCCGTCGAAGTGGGCGACCGCCTTCCGCCGCGCGAGCGCCCCCTATATGCGCGACCGGCCGGAGATCCCCTTCGGGATCCTCGCCGCGATCCTGCTCGTCGTCATCGCCTGGGGTCCGATCCCGGCATTGCGCCGGCCGCTGTTCGTGCTGATCTTCATCGCGTTCGCGATCCTCGGCGCGGTGCTGCTGCGCCGCGAGACCGAGCGCGAGTTCCCCGACGCCGCGGCGGGCGAGGCCACGGCCGGCCTGCGCGACCGCGCCAGCCGCGCGGGCGCCGGCGCGAAGAGCATGGCCGCCGGCGCCGCCGCGCAGGTCAGGGCGCGCTCGAGCGACCGCACGCAGCCCGCCGGCGATGCGGACGAGCAGCGCATGGCCAAGCTCGAGCGGCTCGTCGCGCTGCGTGACGGCGGGGCGCTGAGCGACGAGGAGTTCGCCGCCCAGAAGGCCAAGCTGCTGGCGGACGACGACGCCTGACGGTGTCGTCGCGACCGGTCCCGGCAGTGCCCGGCCAGCGCACCGCGCCGGTGATCGTCGGCGTCGCGCAGGCGACCTGGCGCGGCGGCGACGCACCCGACCCGATCGAGATGTGCGCCGAGGTGGTCGGCGCCGCCGCGCGCGACGCCGGGGCGGGCGACGCGCTGCTGCGCCGCGCCGGGTCGCTGGGCGTCGTCGACATCGCCTCGCGGCGCTGGAACGACCCCGGCGCGCTCGTCGCCGCGCGCCTGGGGATCGCGCCGCGCGAGACGCTGCGCACCGCGCTCGGCGGGGACGGCCCGCAGGTTCTGCTCAGCGACGTCGCGACGCGCATCGCCGGCGGATCGCTCGACGCCGCCGTCGTCTGCGGCGCCGAGGCCCTCGCGACGCTCGCGACGGCGATGAAGGACCAGCGCGAGCCGGACTGGCCGGCGCTCGACCCCGACGCGGCGCCGACGCGCGTGCTCGGCTCCGACCGCCCCCCGGCGACCGACGCGGAGGTGGCGGCGAGTCTCATCGCGCCGATCGTGATGTACCCGCTGTTCGAGAGCGTGCTGTGGGCGCGGCGGGGCGACACGCTCGCCGCGCACCGCGCGCGCCTCGGCGAGCTGTGGGCGCGCTACGCCGCGGTGGCTGAGCGCAACCCGCACGCCTGGTGGGAGGGGGTCGCGCCGTCCGCCGAGCGCATCGCGACGCCCGCTCCGGACAACCGGCTCGTCACGCAGCCGTACACGAAGCTGCTCAACTCGAACATCCAGACCGACCAGGCAGCCGCGCTGATCGTCTGCTCCGCCGAGCTCGCGCGCGAGCTCGGCATCGATCGCGGGCGCTGGGTCCACGTGCACGCGGCGGGGCACGCCTACGACCACTGGTTCGTCAGCGAGCGCGAGGACCTCGCCGCCTCGCCTGCGATCCGCCATGCGGCGCAGGGCGCCCTCGGCGCGGCCGGTGTCACGATCGACGACATCGCCCACCTCGACGTGTACTCGTGCTTCCCCAGCGCCGTGCAGGTCGCCTGCCGCGAGCTCGGCATCGATCCGTGGACCGACGCGCGCGAGCCCACCGTCACGGGCGGGCTGACCTTCGCGGGCGGACCGGGGAACAACTACGTCACGCACGCGATCGCCGCGATGGTCCAGCGCCTGCGCGACGACCCCGGGACGCTCGGGCTGACGACCGCCGTCGGCTGGTACCTGACCAAGCACGCGGTCGGCCTCTTCGGCACCGACCCCCCGGCCGCGCCCTTCACCGCCGTGAACGCGCAGGCTGCGGTCGACGGGACGCCGCGCCGCGCAACGGCCACCGGCGTGGCGGGCGCGGCCACGGGCGAGGCGTGCTCGATCGTCTACGACCGCGACGGCGCGCCGACCGTCGCCGCAATCACGGCCCTGCTCGACGACGGACGCCGCGCCGTCGCCTCGAGCGGCGATCCGGCGCTGCTGGCCGCGCTCGACGACGAGCCGCTGGCGGGCCGCGCGCTGCGGCTCGACGGATCCGGCGCGTTCGCGCTGTAACCCGCGACAGCAACTTTCGGCCGTCGCGGGTGTCCCTGCGGGCATGCGACGCGCGCTTGCCCTGGCCCTCCCCTGCGCCCTGCTGCTCGGCGCGCCCGTGGTGGCGCGCGCCGACAACCCGGTGCCGCCGGTGGTCACAACCGGCGCGGCCGGCGACCTCACGCAGACGAGCGCGACGCTGACCGCCACGGTCGACCCCAGGGGCAGCGCCACGACCTACCACCTCGAGTACGGCACGTCGGACTCCTACGGCCTCTCCACGGCCGAGAAGGGCGTCGGCTCCGGCACCGGCCCCGCGAACGTCACCGCCGCCGTCAGCGGCCTGACGAGCGCGACCACCTACCACTACCGCGTCGTGGCGACGAACGCTGCCGGCGTCGCGCGCGGCGGCGACAGGACGTTCGCTACGAGCTCGCCGCCGCGAGCGCCGTCGGTGAGCACTGGCGGGACGCGCGGCACGCAGCCGACGAGCACGACGCTGACCGGCTCGCTGGACCCGCGCGGGGCGACCGCGACGTTCCACTTCGAGTACGGGACCAGCACGAGATACGGCGCCGCGACGCCCGACCAGAGCGCGGGCGGCAGCGGCGGGCGCACCGTCACCGCCGCGCTCGCCGGCCTGACCCCGAACACGAAGTACCACTACCGGCTCGTCGCGACGAACCCGACGGGCACGACACGCGGCGGCGACCGCAGCGTCACGACCCTGCGGGCGCCGACCGGCATCAGCCTCGACGCCGCGACGCCGAACCCGGCGCTCTGGTCCGGCAGCGTCACGCTGACCGGCCGCGTCAGCGGCGCCGGCGTCGGCGGCGCGCCGCTCGCGGTCGAGCGCCAGGACTTCCCCTTCACCGGGCCGGTCTGGGTGCCGAAGACGTTCAGCGCCGCAGGGGACGGAAGCTTCCGTGTGACCATCGGACCGCTCTGGTCGACCGCGCGCCTGCGCGTCGTCTCGCGCACGACGATCAAGGTCGCCAGTCCCACGGTCGACGTCGCCAACCGCGTGCGGATCGGCGTGCGGCGCGCCGGCGGCACGCGCGCTCGCGCGGGCCTCACCGGCGTCATCAGCCCGGCGGTGCCCCAGGCGGTCGTCTCCGTCCAGCGCCTGACGCGCCTGGGGCGCTGGATCTCACTGCGGCGCACCGGCGTCCAGCCGGCGAGCGGCAACCGCTCGCGCTACGCGATCACGGTCCGCCGGCCGCGGGGCGCGTCCTCGCTGCGCGTCGTCGTGATCCCGAACGACGCGGGCGCGCACGTGCGCGGCGTGAGCCGCGGGCTGACCGTCCGCGGACGCGGTTAGCCGGGCGTCGGCGCCAGGCGCGAGGCCTGGCGCTCGGCGCCGATCTCGACGACGTTCCACGCCAGCCCGACGCGGCGCATCATGCGGATCAGCAGCGCCGACGGGTCGAGCTCCCAGCGGCTGAGGCCATGGACCGCCGAGCGCGGGAACGCATGGTGGTTGTGGTGCCAGGACTCGCCGAACGACGGCAGCGCGAGCCACCAGACGTTCGTGGAGTGATCGTCGACGTCGAAGCGCCGCCGGCCCCAGAAGTGGCAGACCGAGTTCACGCTCCAGGTCACGTGGCTCTGCACGAGCATGCGGATCAGGCCGCCCCAGAGCATGCCGCAGAGCCCGCCGAAGACGGTCCCGGTGATCGCCACCCCCAGGCCGAACGGCACCGCGGCCGAGACGAGGATGAACACGGGGAACGAGTGGTGGATGACCCGCATCCCCCTGTCCTCGAGCAGCTCGCCGGCGTAGCGCTCGTGCGCGGCCATTCCGTGGACCTGCCACGTCCACCCCACGTGGGCGTGCCAGAGGCCGCGGATCGCGCCGAGGACGCCGGCGGCGTAGCCGACGTGCGGGCTGTGCGGGTCGCCCTCGACGTCGGTGTGCGCGTGGTGCTTGCGGTGGTCGGACACCCAGTCCAGCGGGCCGCCCTGGATCGCCATGCAGCCGAGGCACGCGAACAGGTACTCGACGCCCTTGTAGGTCTGGAAGGAGCGGTGCGTGAGCAGCCGGTGGTAGCCGACGGTGATCCCCAGCCCGCAGAGCAGGTACATGACCGAGAACACGATCAGGTCGCTGAGATGCGCGAGATCGTGGTGGATCGCGACGGGGATCAGGGCGAGCAGGACGACGAAGGGGCCGAACACCGCGACGAGGTTGGCGTAGCGGTCGGCGCGCTTCACCACTGGACTGTAGAACAGACGGCAGGAGCGGCGCCGCGACCGGGCGGTCCTACTCGGCCCACCAGTCGGCGACCATCTCGCCGTCGCCGCCCTCGGGGCGGTCGGACCCGACGGCGATCAGCTCGAGGCCGTCCGGGCCCGCCTCGAAGGCGCGCACCACCGGCGGGGCGACGCGCACGACGTCCCACTGGCGCACCTCGACGATGTCGTCGTCGAGCTTCACGCGGCCCGAGCCGCTGATGACGACGTAGGCCTCCTCCTGCTCACCGTGGCTGTGCCCGAGCGTCGAATGGAAGCCCGCGCCATAGCGGAAGTAGCTCACGCCGAGATGCTCGGAGTCCAGGTGGCTGCGCGCGATGCGCGCCTCGACGTCCTCGGGGCGCGCGGCCGCGAGGTCGTCGACGTCCTTGAGGTTCTTGACCGTGTAGCGCGTCATGGTGGCGAGTCTACGCGCGCGCAACGGAGGCGACGAGGTGGCTGCTCGGCGGTGCGTTCGTACTGCCCGATGCCCCAGTCGGGGTGGTCATCACGATCCGCACGCGGATCCCCGCGCCTGGATCGCCTGTCCGGCCGCGCTTCCACCGGGCCGGCGCGTCGTCTGCCGCGGGGGTGGCCGGGGTCAGAGGCGGTCGCCGCGCCGTCCGTAGACCCCGGTCGGGAAGCCGCTGAGGATGACGAGGATGGCGGCGATGAGGCCGACGATCGCCGGAAGGCCGAGGGCGCCGCAGAGCGCGTACACGAGCGCGGCGACGAGGATTGTCAGCAGAATGCCGATAACGGGGGAAACCCTCCTTGGGTTCGGGCGACTCGGTCGAGCACGCCGGGCCCGGGCCGAAACGCTCAGCCCGTGCCCTTGAGCGCCGCGATCGCCTCTTCGCGCGTCGCGCAGACGGTGAAGATCTCCGCCAGCCCGGTGATCTCGAACGTCTTGGCGATGCTCGGGTCGCTGTTGACGATCGCGATGTCGCCGTCGGGGCGCAGCAGGCGCGCGAGGGCGATGATCACGCCGAGCCCCGTGGAGTCCAGGAACGTCGTGTTGCTGAGATCCAGCACCACGCGGTTGTTGCCCGCGAAGACCGCCTCGCGCGCCGCGAGCTTCACCTTCGGCGCAGTCGAGATGTCGATCTCCCCCCGGACGGAGAGGATGTGGACACCCGAGCCGTGGGACCTGCCGGTCACGGCGAAGTCGACGACCTCGTCCTGGACGATGGCGGGCGTGCCGCCCGGCGCGGTGCTCGAGACATCGCCCAGCAGCTCGATCGACAGGCACTCGCCGGCGCTCCCGGCGATCGTCACGGCAGCGTTCGCGAGCCGCTCGATCGTCGCGCCGTCCGATCCGACGCCGTCGGCCGTCAGCAGCTGCTCGGCGCCGCCCACGGCGAGCGGACCGAGCTGGAGCTCCAGGCGACCGGGACTCATCTGCGCGCTGAGCTCCAGCCGCGCACCCCCGGCCAGCAGCGCTGGCGCCCGCAGGGCGACGATGTCCGCAACGGTCATCGCATCCTCCAGGCGGTCGACCGGGAGCTCGGCGCGCGACGCGCCGATCCCGATGATGCGCGCCAGGGTGGGGCCGGCGAGGCGCCCCGGCGCGACGGCCAGCCGCAGGTGGTCGGGCGACGCAGGCGCCGGGCGCATGCTCATCGGCCGTCCGGCACGACGAAGGTCATGCGAACCTCGTTGCCCACCGGGGACTCGCCGAGCTCGAGCGCAGTCGTGACCGCCTTGGCGATCGGGAGGCCGAGCCCCAGGCCGGGTGAGTCCGGCCGCGGCGCCAGGCCACGGCCGTGATCGCGGACGGTCACGTTGAGCAGCGCGCCATCGACGAACGCCTCCACCTCGAGCTGCTCCCCGGGGCTGTCGTAGGCATGGACGACCACGTTCGTGCAGGCCTCGCTGACCGCGAGCCGCAGATCCGCCACCGCACGGGGATCGAGGCCGAGCGCCTCGCCCAGGCCGCCGAGCACGTGCCGCACGACGGCGACGTTGTCCGGCCGCGCCGGGAGGACGAGCTCCAGGTCCGCCGGACGAGGTGTCACGGATTCGGTCACGGAGAGACGGTCCTCACGGACGGGTGTGACGAGGGAAGCGCGCGGAAGTATGGCATTCGGAATCGTCGCTCAACGGCAGCCCGGCCCTCACCACGGGACCCGCCCCTGCGTGCCCATGCGGACGACAGGTCAAACCGCCGCAGGACATCGGCCTCGCAACTCGCGTGCGCTTGACGCGTTTGGTTCGAGGAGTCGAGGGGTAGAGTCGACTGCGGTTCCCACCATCCATGGCCGATCTGATCTCCCAGAGAACCCGCCGGAACCGCGGACTCCTCGATGCCGACGAGGAGCGTGCGCTGCTCCAGCGCGTCCACCTCCGCGGCGACCTGCAGGCGCGCACCGAGCTCGTCGAGCGCCTCCTGCCGTTCGTGCGCCGCATCGCGCGCTCGTACGCCGACCGCGGGGAGCAGCTCGAGGACCTGATCCAGGTCGGCGCCATCGGCCTGGTCAATGCGATCGACCGCTTCGACCTCGATCGCGGGCTGCGCCTCTCGACGTTCGCCGCGCCGAACATCTCCGGCGAGATCAAGCGCCACTTCCGCGACCGCGCCTGGGCGGTCCGCACGCCGCGCGACCTGCAGGAGCTCCACGCGAAGCTGCGCAGCACCGCCGAGGTCTTCTCCAAGGAGCACGGCCGCGCGCCGACGGTCACCGAGCTCTGCGAGCTGACCGGACGCGACGAGGAGCACGTGCTCGACGCGATCTCGGCCGGGCGCAACTTCCGCGCGGCGTCGCTCGACGCCCCGCGCGAGGAGGACGGGGGCTCGCTCGGCGACGCGCTCGGCGGCGAGGACCACGGGTACGAGCTCGCCGAGGACCGCGCGACGCTCGACCGCGGGCTGCGCGCGCTCGGGGAGCGCGAGCGCCGGATCGTTCTGCTGCGCTATGTCGAGGGCCTCTCCCAGCGGGAGATCGCCGCGAAGGTCGGCGTCTCCCAGATGCACGTCTCGCGGCTGCTGCGTCGCTCGATCGACGAGCTGCGCGCCGCGATCGCCTGACGGCGGCGGCGGACGCCACCGATCCCATGCTCAGCGCCCTGACCGCGACGTCCCTCGGCCCGCAGCCGCACCGCGCGCATCGTCCCACTCGCGGCAGGGGGCTTGCGGTCGTCCTGGGCGCACCGTCTACGACGCCCGGCTGGGCTCGGACACCATCGTGATCGGCTCGGCCGGGCTCGGGGTCTCATGACCGCCACGGGCGGGCGCACGGGCTGGGTCGAGTGGAACGGCAACCGCGCCGCGCACCGAGGCCTCGGCCCGCGCTGCGCCGGACGTTCGTGGATGCGTCGCGCCGCCCTCGCCCTGATCCTCGTGTGCTGCGCGCTGGCGCTGGCGCTCCCGGACCCCGCGCCCGCCATCACGATCGGCATCGCGGACCAGCGGCCGCTGTTCTTCACGAACAGCTCGTTCCAGCGCACGCGCATCGGCCGTGCACGGATCCTCGTCGGCTGGGACGCGCTGGAGGTCGACTGGCAGCGCGCCGAGCTCGACGCGTGGTTCGGCGCGGCCCGTGCGGCCGGCGTGACGCCGCTCGTGACGTTCGGCAGGTCGCGCACGCGGCCGGACGTCCTGCCGACCCCGGATCGCTACGAGGGCATCGTCCGCGCCTTCCGCACGCGCTACCCGTGGGTGCGCGAGTTCTCGACCTGGAACGAGGCGAACAGCTGTGGCGAGCGCACGTGCCACCGGGCGAGCCTCGTCGCCGCGTGGTACCGGCGCCTGCGGATCGCCTGCCCGGGCTGCACGCTGCTCGCCGCCGATCTCGTCGACCAGCCGAACCTCGGTGACTGGGCGAGCGCGTTCCGCCGCAGCGCGACCGTCCAGCCGACGCGCTGGGGCCTGCACAACTACCTCGACGCCAACCGCCACACGACGCGCTTCACGCGCCAGATGCTCGCGGCGACGCGGGGCCGGTTGTGGCTGACCGAGACCGGCGGGCTCGTCGCGCGGCACAACGCCAGCACCACGGTCATCCCGCAGGGCTTCACGCACGCGGCGAACGCCACCGCGTACCTGTTCGACACGATCCGCCGCGTCAGCGGCCGCATCCAGCGGATCTACCTCTACAACTGGGTCGCGCCGACCGCGCCGTTCACGTGGGATTCGGCGTTCGTCAGCTCACGGCTGCAGGAGCGCCGCTCCTACGGGGTGCTGCGCGACCGCCTGGCGCGGCTGGCCCACGCCGGGCTGCTGACCGGGCGGCTGCAGTAGCGTGGTGCCATGGCACCGAGCGTCGCCGGCGAGGGAACCGCGGAGCAGCCCTGGGAGCTGACGACGCCCAGCGGCGGCGGCGCGTTTCAGATGTACCGCGATGAGGAGGCCGACCCGCCGGCGCTCGTCTGCGTCGTCGGGACGACGAAGCTGAGCTACCGCCTGCGCTGTCTGGAGGATCTCCACGCGAAGCTCGTCGCACACGGCGACTGGATGCCGCTCGGCAGCGCCGACGAGCAGAAGCCCGCGAAGGAGGGGACGGTCGAGGCCTGGGCCCGCGCGCAGGACAACCCGGTCGGCGGCTGGTACGGGCTCAAGAAGGGCCTGCGCGGGCGGTTCGCCAACTACGTCCCGCCGCTGATGGAGCACCTCGGCCTCGCCGAGGTCGAGCACAACGCGCGCAACAACCGCATGCGCGCGCTCTGAGCGCCGGATGCCCGCCCCCGTCAGCCCTCCCCCGGCCCACGCTGACTGCGTCCCGGCGGCGAGCACGGGCTGATTCGAACGGCGCTGCACGTCCGGCGCGTGGCTCCAACACCTGTTGAGGGGGCTCGGGCTGCGGCGTACGATCCGACCGCGGTCCAGCGCCCTGCAGCTCCGGGAGGACTCCCCGCCATGCGCAGCCTGCGCTCTCGTCCCAAAGCCTGGATCGCGCGCTCCGGACGCGCGCGGATCGTGCTGGCCCTGGCCGTCGTGGGGCTCGGCGCGGGGGCGGCGATCGCCGTCGCCGGCGTCCCCGGCTCGGACGGCGTGATCCACGCCTGCTACCAGACCGATCCGGCCACCGGGAAGCCTCTCCCGGTGCCGAACGTCCGGGTCATCGACCCCGGCGCCGGGCAGTCGTGCAACCCGCCGGCCGGCGCCGGCGCACCTGAGGCCTCGCTCGCCTGGAACATCGCCGGACCTGCCGGCGCGCAGGGCCCCGCGGGCCCGCAGGGGCCTGCCGGCGCGAACGAGACCGGCACCGTCGTGTCGCCCGCATCGACTCCCGGCGGCCCGGTCGGCACGCTGACGCTGACCCAGGGCGAGAAGGTCGCGGTCAAGGCGGACCTGCTCGCCGTGGCGACGGTCTCCACCGGGCCCGCCAGCAGCGCCGCCGGCCAGGCGCGCAGCACGTCGCCCTCGACCCAGATCAGGATCACGAAGCTCATCGACGTGTCGAGCCCGAAGCTCGCGCTGGCAGCCGCGCATGGCACAGCATTCGACATCGCGACGATCGTGATCTACAAGGCCGGGACGACGACGCCCGGGACGACGTTCAAGCTCAAGAGCGCGCAGATCGCCACCGACGAGGACGCGATCAGCAGCGGCGGCGAGACGCCCTCGGAGACGCTCACGCTCGTCGCCACGCAGTGGCAGACGACGACCTCCGGCGGCGGCAGCGCCCTGCCCGCGGTCCAGAAGGTGATCGGCATCAAGAAGCCCAAGGCATAGGTGGGAGAGCACCATGGCAAGCTCCATCAGGCGGCGGTTCACGGCGATGCGCGCGGGGGTGACGATGGCCCTGTTCGGGCTGCTCGCGGGCCTGGGTATCGAGGCGCAGGCGAGCCTCTCCAGCACGCCGGCCGCCGACCCTCCGGCGAGCGCCGCGGCGGTCGGGCGCAACGCGGTCGGCTCGGCGCAGATCAAGAACAACTCGCTGCTGTTCAAGGACCTCAAGATCCACGAGGTCCCCTCCTACAAGGAGTACAAGGAGTTCGTCGCCAAGATCATGACCTCGCTCAGCAGCCTCGACGCCGCGGATCTCGTGCACAAGGTCGACGTCTACATCAAGGGTGAGGCGGACGCCACGTTCATGCACAAGGGCGAGAGCGCCGACAACGCGCTGAAGATCGACGGCCTGAGCTCGAGCCAGCTCGTGCAGGGGCACGGGCAGGTGATCACGGGGAACATGACGCTCGGCAGCGCGAACGGCGACCTGTTCGTGCTGATCGGGCTGCTGCGCGTCAGCGCGCAGACCGACCCGACCGGGGCTCCGGCGGTGAACGTCACGCTGACGAACACGTCGAGCCAGCCGCTGATGGTCAACGGCGGCGGGAAGGCCTCGTCGATCCCGGCCGGCGGCGCCGACACGTTCTCGATGGGCGACGGGTCGGTGCGCCCGGTGCAGATCCTGCAGGGCGCGCAGGTCATCACGCTGACGCTCTCGTCGTTCACGGGCGGTGTGCGCACGCTGGTCGGGCAGGCCGTCGTGGGCACACCATGAGCACGCTGACGGCCCGGCTCCCGGGCGACGCGCTGGTGCTGTCGAACGCGGTCGAGGCGTTCGAGGGCGCGCGCGTCGCGGTGCTGCGCGCGCCCGGGCTCTTCCGGCTCGACGTGGCGCTGGTCCCGGACAACGTGCGCGTGATCGTGCGCAACCTCAGCCGGGGCGCGCTCGCGTTCGAGTCCGAGGGCTATCCGCGGCCGGTGATCGTGCAGGACGACGAGCTCGAGGCGCTGCAGCTGCGCCCGGGCCACCACCAGGTGACGTTCACGCTCGGCGAAGGGGACGACGCCGTCGCCGTGCGCGTGGTCCTGGCGACGCTGCGCGCACTCGATCGCGGCACCGTGCAGGTCACGGGTCAGGCGATCGTCCGGCGGGCGGCCTGATGCGCGAGCTCGCGATCCGCGTTCCGGCGGGCGCGGTCGAGGCGGTGCTCGACGACCTGCTCGCGATCGCGCCGCACGGCGTCCACGAGGTCGCGCGCGGCGACGAGGTCGAGTTGCGCCTGAGGGGGGACGAGGTCGAGCTGCCGCCGCGCGCGGCCGTCGCGGCAGCAGCGGGCGCCTGGGGAGCCTCGCTGAGCGAACGCGACGTGCCGGACGACTGGCCCGCGCGGCGCGCGGCCGACCACGAGCCGCTCATCATCGCCGGGCGGCTGGCCGTGCGCCCGGCCTGGGCGCCGCCGCCCGCGGACGGCCTGATCGACGTCGTGCTCGCGCACCGCCGCGCCTTCGGCTCGGGTGGGCATCCGACGACGCGCGCGTGCCTGGAGGCGCTCTGCGCGCTGAAGCCGGCGGGCTCGTTCGCCGATCTCGGTTGCGGCGCCGGGCTGCTCGCGATCGGGGCCGCGAAGCTCGGCTGGGCGCCGGTCGCCGCGATCGACGTCCAGGAGGAGGCCGTCGAGGCCGTACGGGCGAACGCGGCGCGCAACGGCGTCCTGATCGACGCCTGGATCGGGGACCTCGCCCACGAGCCGCCGCCGCCGGCCGCCGCACTCGCGGCGAACGTCCCGCCTGCGCTGCACGAGGCGATCGCCGCGCGCCTGGAGGCCCCGCCGGACGTGCTGATCGCCTCCGGGATCCTCGAGGAGGAGGCCGACCGGGTGCAGCGAGCCTACGCCGGAGCCGGGCTGCGCGAGGCCGATCGCAGCACGACGGCGGGCTGGGCGGTGCTGGTGCTGCGCAGCCTGCCGCTCAGCCGGCGAGCGAGCGCTCGACGACGTCCACGACGTCGTCAAGCACCTCGTCCCGGTTGATCTCGTTGAACATCTCGTGCTGTGCGCCGGGGTAGACCTTCTCCTCGGCGCGCGGATCGTTTGCGGTCCACGTCGTCGTGACGATGGTGCCGGCCTGACCGGCGAAGCTCGAGGTCGTGGCAGTCATCTGGCGCAGTCGTTCACACCGGCCGGTGGTAGCGTCGGGCACCAGCGTGGCCACCGCCCCCCTCGCAGCCGAGCCGCAGACCGAGCGCGAGGGCGCGACGCTCTACGCGGTCATCGCCGGGTTGATGCTCGTCATGCTGATGGCGGCGCTCGACTCGACGATCGTGTCGACCGCGCTGCCGACGATCGTCGGCGACCTGGGCGGCCTGGAGCACATCTCCTGGGTCGTGACGGCCTACCTGCTCGCGCAGACCGTCGTGATGCCGCTCTACGGCAAGCTCGGCGACCTCTACGGGCGCAAGCTCGTGCTGCAGGTGGCGCTGGTGCTGTTCGTGATCGGGTCCGTGCTCTGCGGGCAGGCGCACTCGATGACCGAGCTGATCGCCTTCCGCGCCCTGCAGGGCCTGGGCGGCGGCGGGCTGATGGTCAGCTCGCAGGCGGCGCTCGGCGACGTCGTCTCCCCGCGCGAGCGCGGGAAGTACTCCGGGCTGTTCGGCGCCGTCTTCGGCGTGGCGACCGTCGTCGGGCCGCTGCTCGGCGGCTTCCTCACGAGCCAGATCGACTGGCGCTGGATCTTCTACGTCAACGTGCCGGTGGGCGTCGTGGCGTTCGTCGTGCTGCAGCGCACGCTCCCGGCGCGCACCGAGCGCATCGCCCACGCGATCGACTACCTCGGGACGGCGCTGCTCGCGAGCGCGCTCACGGCACTCGTCCTGCTGACGACGCTCGGCGGCAACCAGTACTCGTGGACCTCGGCGTTCATCGTCGGCCTCGGCGTGCTGGCGGTGCTGGCCATCGTCGGGTTCGTGTTCGCCGAGCAGCGCGCCGCCGAGCCGATCCTGCCCAACGTCCTGTGGCGCAACCCGGTGTTCGCCGTCGCGAGCGCCATGGGGTTCATCGTCGGCTTCGCGCTGTTTGGCGCGACGACCTACCTGCCGCTCTTCCAGCAGGTCGTGCGCGGCCTCGATCCCACACAGTCGGGCCTGGCGCTGCTGCCGCTGATGGCCGGGGTGCTGATCACGTCGATCGGCTCGGGCCAGCTGATCACGCGCACGGGCCGCTACCGGATCTACCCGATCGCGGGCAGCGCGATGCTGGCCGTCGGGCTGTTCCTGTTCTCGGGGCTGTCGACGTCGACGACGACGCTCGTGCTCTCGCTGGAGATGTTCCTCGTCGGCGCGGGCCTGGGGTGCATCATGCAGGTTCTCGTGCTCGCCGTGCAGAACGCGGTCGACTACGAGCTGCTCGGGGTGGCCACGTCCGGGGCGACCCTGTTCCGCACGATCGGCGGGTCGCTGGGCACGGCGATCCTCGGCGCCGTCTTCACGGCCCAGCTGACCGACAACCTGCACGCGGCGTTCCCCGCCGGCGCCGGCGGCGCCGGGGTCGCGAGCGGACAGGTCCAGCCGGGGCAGGTCGCGGCGCTGCCCGACGCGGTCAAGGTGCCCTACCTGCATGCCTTCACCGACGCGCTCGACACCGTCTTCCTCGCCGCGGCCGGCATCGCCGTGCTCGCGTTCGCGCTGTCGTGGTTCATCCAGGAGCGCCCGCTGCGCGAGACCGTCACGACCGACGGCGTGGGTGAGGCCTTCGCCTCGCCGCGTCCGGCCGATTCCCTGGGCGACATCGCGGCATCACTGAGCCGGCTGGCCGGGCGCGACAAGACGCGCGCGTTCATCGCCGAGGTGGCCGCGCAGACCGGCGTCGAGCTCACGCCGGCCGCGTGCTGGATGCTCTTCCGCTACCGCGAGCGGCCGGCCGCCTCGTTCGCCGACCTGCGCGCGATCCGCCCCGTCCAGCTGGAGGACCTCGAGGCAGGCCGTGCGCAGCTGATCGCCTCCGGCTACGTCGAGGTGGGCTCGGAGGGCGCCGCCGACGTCACGGCCGCAGGCGAGGTCGTCGCCGAGCGCCTGCGCGGCTGCGCGCGCGAGCGGCTCTGCAAGCTGCTCGAGGGCTGGTCCGCGGAGGACTACCCCGACCTGCAGAAGCTGCTCACGCGGCTGGCCGACGACATCGCCGAGGCGCCGCCCGAGCGCGTGGCGTAGGCCTCCCGCGGAACCCCACACTGCGGTCGCGGCCGCCTGACGCCGACACTCCCATGCCGCGCAAACCCACGCGCGGGCTCGGACCTGGGCATGAGCGTGCAGCGCATGGCGGGCACGCGGGCCGTCGGAGCGCCGGTCGCGCGACCGGTTGCCAGCAGGGCGTGCGCGCCGTACGGTGCCCGGAACAGCCCAACCCCAGGAGGCACACGATGGACCTGTACGTGATTCTGCGACGCAGCGGCTGGGCCTCTGGCGCCGAGCTCGAGGAGGCCGCGGCGAGGTCGACGAAGGTCGGCGACGAGGAGATGTCCGACGACGTGCGCTGGATCCGCAGCTACGTCCTCGACGAGGGTGCGGGCACGGTCGGCACCGTCTGCATCTACGAGGCCAGCAGCCCCGAGGCGATCCGCGAGCACGCCTCGCGCGCGGACCTGCCCGTCGACGAGATCATCCGCGTCGCCGACACCGTCGTCGTGCGGCCGGATCCGCAGCCCGCGAGCGCCTGAGCGGCCCGCCGCTCACGCAGGTGCGCCGGCGGCGCACCTGCGGCAGTGGCGAGCCACGCCAGCGGCCGGGCGCTCGCCGCGGTTGATGCGTATCCAGCCCCCGGGTGCCGGTCTACCGCCGCCGCGCCGCCGGTTCCAAGTCCGGGTTGACCCACCCTCCGTCGGCGGTATTGAGGTTCACGCCCGGCGGGACGATCTCGTCGATGCGGTCCAGCACGGCCTGGTCCAAGACGATGTCGGCCGCGGGGAGCTGGCTTTCGAGATGCTCCATGGTGCGCGGCCCGATGATCGGCGCGGTGACGGCCGGGTGATTGGCGACGAACGCGATCGCGAGCTGGATGAGCGGGATCCCGGCCTCGTCAGCGAGCTGTCCGAGCTGGTCGGCGGCGTCGAGCTTGCGCTGGTTGGCCGGTAGCGCTGGTCCGGACTCGGCCGGGCGGCGGCGTCCGGCGCTCGTAGGACCATCGGATCGTGCCGCATGTTGCCCTCCGGACCGCCGCGCGAGAGGTTCGTGATGTCCTCACAGCGGCGACAACGACCCACCGTCGACTGCGCGACCAGTTCGTTGTCGTGCTGATCGCAACCGTTGGTGTCGACCTTGTGTGCGGAGCGGCAGCGTTCCTGCTCGAGCGGGATGCCCGCCAGACCGAGATCAAGACGGTCGGCGGCGCACTGTTCTGGACGTCCACCCAGTTGCTGACGGTCTCCTCGCAGCTGAAGAACCCGATCTCACCGGGGGCACGTGTTCTCGATGTGTTCATGGAGATGTACGCGATCATCGTGATCGCGGGGCTCGCCGGTGCGGTCGGCAGCTTCCTCCAGAAGCGTGGGCAGGAGATAGACGCAAAGCGCTGAGCCGTCCCAAGCCCTCACGAAACAGGCGGCCGGGCATAGAGCCAGCGCCGTGCACGATCCTTGCGTTGCACGCGGACGACCGGCCCCCAAGACTCGCCGCCACCCGCAGAGCGCGAACCACAGTGGCAGAGTGATTCGGCCGTGAACCTCGACCTGGCCGTCGATCAGACGGGCCACCGACGCGCTGTTGCTATCCATGGAGGCTGTCGCACAAACCAGCCTGGTTGCCGTGCTCCGATGCTTCGCAGGATTCGCCCGCACCTCTCGTTCGCCAACGTCGCGTCGGTGACGGCGCTGTTCATCGCTCTGGGCGGCGCGAGCTACGCCGCCGTGAAGCTTCCGAAGAACAGCGTCGGCAGCAGCCAGATCAAGAAGAATGCGGTCACCGGCGCGAAGGTCAAGAACGGCTCGCTGGCTCGGCTTCTGCTTGGGGAAACGGAGAGCTACTGATGTGCTGCGGGGTGTGGCGGCGTAGCGTGGGTTGTGCCGTCCCCCACCCGCAAGTCAGGAGTGCCTCATGATCGTTCTCGGTATCGCCCTCGTCATCGCGGGGTTGCTGCTCGGTATGCCGATTCTCACGACGCTCGGCGTGATTCTGCTGGTGGTTGGCGTGCTCCTGATGGTGCTCGGCTCATCGGGTCGAGCGATCGGCGGGCGCCGGCACTACTACTGACCGGTGGCTGTGCCGCGTTCGACGCGAGTCACCAACGAATGGATGAAGGAGACCCTCATGGGTGAGCAGACCGACAAGATCACCGGACGCGTGAAGCAGGCCGGCGGAGCACTGACAGGTGATGAGGACCTCAAGCGCGAGGGTGAGCATCAGGAGCACAAGGGTGCGCTGAAGGGCCACATCGACGAGGCCGTCGACAACGCTCAGGACGCCGCTGATGAGGTCGAGGACGCCGTCGACAAGGCGTAGGGCGCCATGCATCAGCCGTTGGCGACGGGAGTTGCATGACCACCACCGGCTTCGTCGTGTTCGCGGTCGGCGGCGGAGTGGTCGTCATCGTGGTCGCGGTCTGCGTCGTCTTGATCGTGCTGCTGGTTACCCTTGCGCTGCGCGGCCGGGGCAAGCAGGCCGCGCAGCGCCGTGCAGAGTCCAGACGCGACCTCGATGCCGAACAGGACCGAGCGCTGCGGTCAGCACGCGAGCTTGAGGACCACGACGGCGCCAGGCACGAAGGTGCCCCCCGGGCGCCAACGCATGAGCCGGCAGACGGACGTGATGTAGCCGTCGACAGGGCGCAGGATGCGCTGGAGCACATCAGAGAGCGTGATGATGGCTAGGGCGCGGCTGTGCGACATCGCGTGGTCGGAGCGCTTCGGCCGACTGCGGGCCGGCATCGTCGCCGAGCGCCTGAGTCTTCAGGTCGGCGTCCGTTCCTGATGTCTGCGGATCTCCTTCGAGTCGCTGACCGGGTCGCGGGCGATGCGATCGAGCGCCTGACGAATGCTCACCATGCTCGCCGGCTCCGCAAGATCGGACGTTCGGCGCAGCGGACGCCCCCGGACGACGGGCAGCTGTGGGCGGCCGGGGATCCGCAGCCGCGGCCGGGCAACGCGCTCGACGTGCTGATCGAGGGCGCGGCGTACCTTCACGCACTCGATCAGGCGATCCGCAGCGCTCGGCGCAGCGTGCTGATCGCCGGATGGTGCATCACGCCGGGCTTCGCGGTCCTGCGCGACGAGCCACCGGTGCTGCTGCGCGATCTGCTCGGTGAGGCGGCGGAGTCGGTCGACGTTCGCGTGCTGCTGTGGGCCGGAGCGCCGGCGCCGGTGTTCAGGCCACGCCGCGCCTCCGTCCGCGATACGCGTGATGAGCTGGTGCGCGGAACGCGGATCAAGGCGGCGCTGGACTCCCACGAGCGCCCGATGCACTGCCACCACGAGAAGCTCGTCGTGATCGACGATGAGATCGCGTTCGTCGGCGGCATCGACCTCACCGACCTCGGCGGGGACCGCTACGACACACCCGAGCATCCCGCGCGCGGGCGCATGGGATGGCACGACGTCTCCTCGCGGCTGCGCGGCCCGGCGGTCGCCGACGTCGCCCGTCACGTGGCCCAGCGCTGGCAGGCGGTCACCGGGGAGCGCCTCGAGGCGCCCGCGGAGGTGGCGAGGAGCGCCGGCGACGTCGACGCGCAGATCGTCCGTACGGTCCCGGAGAAGCTCTACGACTTCGCGCCGCGCGGGGACTTCCGCATCATCGAGGCCTACCTGCGCGCACTTCGCTCCGCGCAGCACCTCGTCTACCTGGAGAACCAGTTCCTGTGGTCGCCGGAGATCGTGGACACCCTCGCCGGCAAGCTCCGCCGCCCGCCGACCGACGGGTTCCGCATCGTGGTCATGCTGCCCGGCAAGCCGAATACCGGGCAGGACGACACCCGCGGCCAGCTCGCGATGCTCGCTGACGCCGACGGTGACAACGGGCGCTTTCTCGCCACGACGATCCGGGCTCGCACGGGCAACACGAGCGACCGGGTGTACGTGCACGCAAAGGTCGGCATCGTCGACGACCGCTGGCTCACCCTCGGCTCGGCGAACCTCAACGCGCACTCGTTCTTCAACGACACCGAGGTCAACCTCGTCACCTGCGACGCCGCGCTGGCACGCGACACGCGACTGCGACTGTGGGCTGCCCACCTGGAACGCGACATCGACGAGATCGCCGGTGACCCGAGCACCGTCGTCGACGAGCTCTGGCGCCCGATCGCGGCCGAGCAGCGCGAGCGCCGAAGCCGCGGCGAACCACTGACCCATCGCCTCGTGGAACTGCAGGCGACCTCGCGACGGTCGGAACGACTGCTCGGCCCGCTTCAGGCGCTCGTCGTCGACGGCTGATCGGGCGCTCGCTGCTCAAGCGAGCGGCGGGGGCGCGTCCGGGCCTCGACGCGGTTCGTGTGTCTCCATGAGCCCGACCGCGAGAGCCATCGCGACGTCGACGGCCGGGGTGCACGCGCGGGCGCCGCATTGTGGCGTTGCGCACAAGGGCTATAGTCCTGACCGAAGGGCATTCATCGTGGGGTCGGGCCCGAGCGGGCCGGCAGTGCGACCTGACTTTCAGGTTCCAAACAACTTGGAGGTCGTCATGCCCGTCGTTCTCGTGCTCGCTCCAGCGACCACCGCGTGTGTCTCAGCCGTGGTGTCGTGACGCACCGTGAGGTAGTGCGGGGGGCATCCCTCCTGTGCGCCGCCCATCCGTGTTCGCCGCCGAGGCAAGGCGTGCCTCTTCTCCGCATCGCTGCCCAGTAGACGTCACGGATGACCGTGGCGTGATCGACCGGAAGGATCTTCGTCATGGACCTGCTCCTCATTCTGCTGATCGTGCTCATCGTGCTCGCGTTGGTCGGGAGCGTGGCCGTCAGCCCGCTGCTGCTCATCCTCGTGATCGTCCTGGTGGTCTTCGCCTTCGCGGGCAGAGGCCGCCTGTCCGGACGCTGAACCGGGCAATGAAGCCGACCGCGGGAGCTTCGCGATGAGGTCCGGGCTGCTCAGCCTCGTCTATGTGGTCGTCGGCATCGTCATCGCGTCCTCGCACCACTACTTCACGCACGCGACCACGCTCAAACCGATCGCATCAGCCGTGCTCGCCGTCGCGCTCTGGCCACTGCTGCTGCTCGGCATCAACCTCCATCGTCATCAACCTGAGGAACCGAACGGTCAGCGCCCTGCTGGACGGTCACAGCGAAAGGACCTTCAAGGCCGTGATCGGCAAACCATCAACCCCGACGCCTGCAGGACGGTTCTTCATCGAGGAGACCGTGAGGCTCGGTCAGCGGGAGGTCGGCGCGCCGTACGCGCTGGCGCTCAGCGCCCGCTCGAACGTGTTGCAGGAGTTCGCCGGTGGCCCGGGACAGGTGGCGCTGCACGGCACGAGCAATGTCGGCGGTGTCCTCGGAACGGCTGCATCCCACGGCTGCATCCGCCTGGCCAGCCAAGCGATCACGTGGCTTGCGACCCGCCTCAGCCCGGGGACCACGGTCACCATCACGCGATAGGCCTGCTTGGTCGCACTTCTGCGACTCGAATAGCGTGATGGGTCGTGCCGGTTCGTCGGATGGCCGTGATCCTGGCGGCGCTTCTGTCCGCGTTCGTGGCGCTGTGCTGGGGCACGATCGCGGCAGTTGGTGCGTTCCCTGCTGATGGCGCGACGGCCGCG
>DATCDC010000048.1:0-7208 GCA_036510915.1 Solirubrobacteraceae bacterium
TCGCCGGTGACGACCTCGATCCCGGCCAGCACCCGCGCCGCGGCGGCCGCCGCGGGGTCGGCCTCGAAGCCGACCACGTCGTGTCCGCGCTCGGCCAGCAGCGCGGCGAGGTAGCCGCTCGCGCAGCCCGCGTCGAGCACGCGGGCGCCGGCGGGGACGGCCTCCAGCAGCAGGCGGTGCGCCGCGCTCAGGCCGTGCTCGGCGACGAGGTCGCCGTAGACGCTCACCTGCCGCCGAAGATGCGCAGGAAGAACAGGAAGATGTTGAAGACGTCGAGGAAGATGCCCGCGGCGAGCGGGATCACCTCGGCCTGCCCCGCGCGCCGCATCCGGTTGAAGTCCAGGACGACGTACAGGCCGAAGATCCCCAGGCCCAGGATGCAGTAGATCAGCGAGCCGTTCGGGATGTTGATGAAGATCAGCAGGATGCCGAAGACGATCAGCGCGAGCAGCAGCCAGAAGGCCATCCGGTAGAGCCCGGAGAGGTCGCGCCGCGTGGCGTAGCCGCCCGCGCCGAGCGCGCCGACGAACAGCGCCGTCGCGCCGGCCGCCTGGTAGACCGCCGTGGGGTCGGTCGTGGCGTAGTAGTTGATCGTCGTGCCGACGCTGACGCCGAGCAGCAGGCCGAAGGCGAACAGCAGCACGAGCGCGAGCTGCCGGTTGCCCTTCGCGTTGGCGACGTTCAGCCCGATGATGCAGCCGATCGCGAGGATCCACGGCAGCAGCCACCAGATCCCGGTGAGGTCCTTGCCGATGTAGGCGCCCGCCGCCGCGAAGCCGCAGGTGATGCCCACGAGGCCCATGACCTGGCCGAAGATCGAGTGGGCGCGATCGCGCGTCGTCGCGCCGGGGAGTGCGTAGTTCGGTGTCGCCATGGCGCAGATGATCGCGCACGCGCGGGTCGGCAGGGCGCCAGGACCGGTTTCGTCGGCAGCTTCCCGCCGCTCGGCGACGGCGCCACGGGGTCACCGGCACGCTGTACGCGGTCTGGCGCTGTTCTGGGAGCTGGCGCGTCGCCGGGCACCGGTTCGCCCGGCGGCGCCCGTCGCCGCACCGGTCGCGCCAGCGCTCCGTCTAGGCTGCCGCGAATGATCTCAGCGACAGGCTTCGACCCGGCGACGCTCGCGCGCTTCGCCGACCTCCTGGTGGGTTTCGGCGCGAACGTCCAGCCCGGCCAGATCGTCTCGATCGGCGCCGAGATCGGCAAGGAGGAGATCGCCCGCGCGCTCGCGGCCAGTGCCTACCGCCACGGCGCGAAGTTCGCCGACGTCACGTATTTCGACCTGCACGTCAAGCACGCCCGTCTGCTCCACGCCCGTGAGGACACGCTGGAGTTCGTCCCCTCCTGGTACGGCGAGCGCATTCTCGCCCTCGGCGACCAGCGCTGCGCGCGCATCGGGCTGAGCGGCCCGATCGCCCCGGGCCTGCTGGACGACATCGACCCGGAGCGCGCGGGGCGCGACCAGCTGCCGTTTCTCAAGGAGTCCGGAAAGGTCGTCAACGACGCGACGACGAACTGGACGATCGGGCCCGCGCCGAGCCTGCCGTGGGCGCGGCTCGTGCATCCCGACCTTCCCGACGAAGAGGCGCTGACCCGGCTGGCGGGCCAGCTCGAGGTCATCTGCCGGCTCGACGAGGCGGACCCGGTCGCCGCCTGGACGGCACGCGCCGACACCCTCGTCGCCGCCGCCGAGCGCGTGACCGCGCCGCGCTTCGACGCGCTGCGCTTCGTGGGCCCGGGAACGGATCTCACGGTCGGGCTGCTCCCCACGAGCCGCTTCATGGCCGCGCGCTTCGAGACCGTCGACGGCATCGTCCACATGCCGAACATCCCGTCCGAGGAGATCTTCACCTCGCCCGATCCGCTGCGCACCGAGGGCGTGGTGCGCTCGACGAAGCCGCTCGTCGTCGGCGGGTCGATCATCCGCGGGCTCGAGGTCGAGTTCCGCGCGGGACGCGTCGTGCGGATCGACGCCGACGAGAACGCGGAGGTGCTGCGCGGATACACGGCCAAGGACGAGGGCGCCGCGCGCCTGGGCGAGGTGGCGCTCGTCGACCGCGAGGGCCGCATCGGCCAGAGCGGCACCGTCTTCTTCGACACGCTGCTCGACGAGAACGCCGCGAGCCACATCGCGCTCGGCTCGGCCTACGCGATGTGCCTGGACGGCGACGCCGACCGCGAGCGCATCAACAAGAGCCAGATCCACGTCGACTTCATGATCGGCTCGGAGGACGTGACGGTCTCCGGGATCACTGCCGACGGCGCCGCGGTGCCGGTCCTGGCCGGCGGCGACTGGGCGCTGTAGGCCCGCGCGCCGCTACCCTTCGCTCCCCGCCGAGCGGGCCAGGAGAGGTGCCGGAGCGGTTGAACGGGCGCGACTGGAAATCGCGTAACGGGCGTCAAGCTCGTTCGAGGGTTCGAATCCCTCCCTCTCCGTCGTCGTCGCCACCCCGCCGGGGGAGACGTCCCGGGTCTGCGCGGCGTCAGGCGGCGCGCTCGTCGTCGGCCGCGCGCAGCATCGGGCCGCCCTCGGCCTCCGGGATGACGAGCACGATGTGGCGCCGCGAGATGGCGATCATGTCGTGCTGCGTCCCCTGCCCCTCATGGCCGATCAGCTCGACGGTGCAGTCGGTCATCGGCAGGAAGTCACGCTCGGAGGCGTTGAGAACATCCGTGACGCGGCTGCGGTAGCCGTCGCGTGCCAGTGTGATGGCGCCCGAGATCCGGTGACGCTCGGTCTCGACGTAGACGCGTTCCAGGCGGTGCTCCATTGCCGGGCAGCCTACGCCCTCACGCCAGCGCTTGGACGAGTTCCCGATCGTGCCGGTAGGTCAGCAGCGCGACCGCGTCGGCGCGGCCCAGCCAGCGCAGCTCGTCGACCTCCTCGTTGGCGGTGAACTCGCCCTCCAGAACCGTCATGCGCCAGTAGCGCACCGTCTTGGGCCGCCCGCGCAGGTCGCGGTAGCGGACGCGCTCGAGCTCGGCGCCCAGCTCGCAGACCAGCCCGGTCTCCTCGCGCACCTCGCGCAGCGCCGCCTGCTCCCAGCTCTCGCCGCGGTCGAGCTTGCCCTTGGGCAGCGACCAGTCGTCGTAGCGGGGACGGTGGACCACCGCGATCAGGCCGTCGCGCTCGATGATCCCGCCGGCCGCGTGCACCTGGCGCACGACCCCGCTCATGCGATCGCGCGCAGCTCGCGGGGGCGCAGCAGCACGATCAGCTCGCCGCGGGCGCCATCGAGGCGCACGCCGGCGATCCCGCCCTTCTTCATGTCGATCCGCGCGCCGGTCAGATCGTGGACGACCTGGCTGAAGTCCGGCTCGTGCCCGACGACGAGCACGTGCCCGTCGCCGTCCTCCTCACCGGCGGCGAGCGTCAGCGCGTCGGCGACGTCGAAGCCCGAGGCCAGCCCGGAATGCTCGACGGGCGTCAGCCCGAGCGCCGCGCAGGCGTGCTCGGCGGTCTGCACGGCACGGACCTTGGGGCTCGTGTAGACGACGTCCGGCATGATCCCCAGCGCGGCGAGCGCCGCGCCCGCCGCCCGCGCCTGCTCGATGCCGCGCTCGGTCAGTGCGCGCGCGTGATCCTCGCGGCCGCCGTGCGGTTCCGCCTCGCCGTGTCGAAGGAGCCAGAGCTGCTGAGCCATCGGCGCCGAGGGTAGCGGCCGAGACCCCCGCCGACCGGGCACAGCGCCCGGTAGGTTTCTGGCCTCGATGTCCGAGAGCACGCACGAGATCGCCCACGACGACGTCGTCCGCACGCACGACGAGGGCGCCGCGAACGAGCGCCCCCCGCTCCTGGTGATCGAGCCGCTGCTGGCGTTCCTCGACGCCGCCGGGCTGGGGGCCGGCGAGCCCGAGATCGCGCCCGTCGGCGAAGGCCACTCGAACGTCACGTTCGCGATCCGCCGCGGCGACGCCGCGTTCATCCTGCGCCGCCCACCGCGCCCGCCGATCCCGCCGAGCGCCCACGACGTGCTGCGCGAGGCGCGTGTCATCCGCGCGCTCGAGGGTCGCGCGCGCGTGCCGGAGGTGCTCGCCGTCTGCGACGACGAGACCGTGATCGGCGCGCCGTTCTACGTCATGGAGCGGGTCGACGGCCTCGTGGTCACGAGCGAGGTGCCGCGCGCGCTCGACTCGTTCGAGGACCGGCGGCGCATGAGCGAGGAGCTGCTCGACTCCCTCGTCGAGCTGCACGCCGTCGACTGGCGCGACGCCGGCCTGGAGGGCTTCGGCAAGCCGACCGGCTACCTCGAGCGCCAGGTCCGGCGCTTCCTCGGGCTCTGGGAGCACAACCGCACGCGCGACATCCCGGCGGTCGAGTCCGTCGGGCGCTGGCTCACCGAGCACATGCCCGAGTCGCTGCCGGCGACCGTCGTCCACGGCGACTACCGCCTGGGGAACACGATGTTCGCCCCGCAGACCCCGGCCCGGCTCGTCGCGATCCTGGACTGGGAGATGGCGACGATCGGCGACCCGCTCGCCGACCTCGGCTACCTCTGCACGCTGTGGACCGACCGCGACGACCCCCCGCTCGGGATGTTCGAGCTGACCGGCGTGACGCGCGAGCCGGGCTTCATGAGCCGGGCCGAGCTCGTGGCGCGCTACGAGGAGCGCTCCGGGCGCGCGATGACGAACATCCGCTGGTACCAGACGCTCGCGCTCTGGAAGTCGATCGTCTTCATGGAGGGCAACTACAAGCGCGCGGTCTCCGGCGCGACCGACGACCCCTTCCTCAAGCGCTTCGGCGACGGCGTGATCGAGCTGGCCGACCGCGCGGAGGCGCTGACGCATGAGCCCTGACGCCCCGCTGCGCGGCCTGCTGATCGACTGGGGCGGCGTCCTGACGACGGACATCTTCGTCAGCTTCCAGCACTTCTGCCGCAACGAGGGCCTCGACGAGCTGACGGTCCGCGACCTCTTCCGCAACGACGCCGAGGCGCGCCACACGCTGTTCGCCCTGGAGACCGGTGAGCTGACCGAGCCCGAGTTCGAGGAGCGCTTCGCGCGCATCCTGACGCTGCGGCCCGACCGCGCGCCGGGCCTCGTCGACCGCCTGTTCGGCGGGATGAAGGAGGACATCGGGATGTTCGATGCCGTGCGCCTGGCCAGGGCCGCGGGGATCCGCACCGGGCTGCTCTCGAACTCCTGGGGGGTCGACCGCTACGACCGCAGCCGGTTCCCGCGCCTCTTCGACGCCATCGTCATCTCCGGCGAGGAGGGCATGCGCAAGCCCGACCGCGAGATCTACGACATCGCCCTGCAGCGCATGGCGCTCCCCGCCGCGGAGATCGTCTTCGTCGACGACCTGCCGGGGAACCTCAAGCCCGCGCGCGCCCTGGGGATGACGACGCTGCATCACGTCTCGGCCGAGCAGTCCGTGCCCGAGCTCGAGCGGCTGCTGGGCGTCCCGCTGCGCTGAGTGCCCGCGACGGCCGGAGCGCTCTCAGGCGCCGACAGGCGGCGTGGGCGACACCCGGGCGATGCAGGCGTCGCGGGCCGCGATCATGCTCGCGCGCCGCTCGACGCGCCGGTCGCCGGTCCACATCGACAGGATCTCCGCAGAGGTCCGCCCGCGCGTGAGCTGCTGCCAGACACAGGCGCAGTACGGGCTCGGGCCACCCGCGTCCTCGCAGCCGGCCACGAAGTCCCGCGCCGCCTGCGCGACGGCGGTGCGCTGGCCGGTTCGCGTGATCGATGCGGAGAAGGTGACGTACGGGATCAAGCCTGCGAGGGCGATCGCCATGACGATCAGCGTGGTGCGGCGGCGGGCCGGCGTCGGGGCGCCGACGACGTAGGTCCCCGCCATGTGATCGCGGATGCTGCGGCGCTCGGGCCTGTCCGCCTTCCATGCGTCGGCCACGATCACGAACGGGATGACGTAGATCAGCCAGCAGAGGACGTCGCGGATGAACGTCGTGCTCGCCGGGATCGGCCCGACGCCGGGCTTGACGGTCTGCAGGCCCGCGATCCGCTTGCCGAGGGTCTGCCCCGGGAACCGCGTGCTCACCCCCACCGTGACGAGCGTCCAGAGCGCAAGCCCCACCAGAACCGCCAGGGCGAACCGCGCCGGGAGGACGCCGAGCGTCCCGAGCAGTCCGACGGTTCCCCAGACGAGCCCGGCATCGATGAGGTAGGTCGCGATGCGCCACCACACCGAGGTGCGCTCGGAGACGGGAGGGACGCCGGCCGCCGCCCCAACCGGAGGCGCGAACGTCGCGGGCATGACGAAGGCGCCGGGCGCCTCCGGGCGCAGGCCGGCCGGAACGCCCCAGCCCGGCGGCGCCACGCTCGTCGAGGGAGTGGACGACGGGCCCGCGGGCCCCGGAATGCTGGACATGCCGCGTACCTCGGCGGGTCCCGCGGCGACCTTGAGGCCAATGGCCCGCGGCTGGACGACGCTACTCCGCCGGCGGCGCCGCGATCCGCTCGCGCAGCTCGTCTCCACGGCCGGCAGCGACGGCGCGGGCGGCGCGGGCGTCGGTGAGCGAGACCCCGTGCTGCTGGGCCAGCTCGACGAGGTCCTGGCGCTCCTCGGTCTGCTGGGCGGTGCGCAGGAAGAGCCAGGCGAGCAGGCAGATCGTGAGGATCGAGCCCTCGACCATCATCACCCCGCCGGCGGCGGCCTGGTCGGCCGAGGGCGACACGTGCCAGTAGGCCTCCCCCTTCGCGTACACGTCGTAGGCGACCCCCCCGCCGAAGACGAGGATGTTGCCGAGCACCGCGCCCGTCAGCCGGACGGCGACGATGTAGCCGAGCTTCCACGCGTTCGTGAACCACGCGGGCTTGGGGAGCGGCCCGAGCAGCGCCATCCACATGTTGATGCCGAACGCGATGAAGCACGCATGCTGCAGCGCGTGGACGCCCGCGTGGCGCACCGCCGCGTCGTGCAGCGCCGGCAGGTGCCAGGTGTAGAGGTTGACCGCCCACAGCCCGAACGCGAGCACGGGGTGGGCGAGCACGCGCAGGATCCACATGCCCGGCAGGCGCAGGACCGGCGCGATCACCGGGCCGGTCAGCCCGACGACGATCAGCAGCGTGGCGATGTCCCCGAGCAGCAGGTGCTCGCTCATGTGGACGGCGAACAGCTCGTCGGAGACGTGGCTGACCGGCGAGGCGAGCGTCAGGACGATCAGTCCCAGGCCGCCGAGCTCGCAGGCCTGTCGCCACCCGGGCACCGCGCGGGTCGTGCCCTGCAGGTGGTGCACGCG
>DATCDC010000049.1:0-3639 GCA_036510915.1 Solirubrobacteraceae bacterium
GGCGCCGGCGGCGGGGGTCGTCCCGCTGGACGAGGACGAGCTGCCCGAGCCGCTCGTGCTCGAGGACGAGCCGGTCGCGGGCGTCGTGGGCGCGGGCGTCGCGGCGGCCGGCGGCGGCGGGGTCGAGGAGGCCGAGGAGGACAGCTCGAGCGAGCGGAAGTCGATCTTCTGCGCGTCGGCCGCGTGGTCGAGCTGGAAGACGAGCGACGGCACGTCGTCGTCGGCCGGCACGGCCTGGCCCAGGCGGGCGACGGCGGCGTAGTCGGCGTCGTAGCGCGCCTTGGAGGCCTGCGCCTGCGTCGCCGAGGCCTGCGCGGTGGTCAGCCGCTGCTGCTGGACGGCGATCGCGGCCGTGAGGTCCGAGGATGTCTTGCGCTTGGGCGCGATGACCATGAACCAGAACCCGCCGAGGATGGCGGCGGTCACGATGACCATCACGACGATGCGGTCACGACCGGTCATTACTGGGTCCCTCCGCCGCTGGTGGTTGTCGACGGGGTCGTCGCGGCGCTCGCGCTCGGCGCGGCGCCGCCGCTCGCCGGCGCTGCCGTCCCGGTCGCCGGTGCGGCCGTGCCGGTTGCGGGTGCGGCGGTGCCGGTTGCGCCCGGGGTGGCCGACGCGGTGGCCGTGCTTGGCGAGCTGACCGCGACGGGTGCGAAGAACAGCGTCATGGTGAAGCTCGGGTGCTGGTCGCCGTTGCAGCCACCGCCTCCGCTCGTGCCGCTGCCGCTGGAGCCCTTCTTGGAGGACTGCAGGCTGACGCGGACGACGCCGTCCACCCGCCGCATCGCGCTCATCATGCGCGCCACGTCCGACTGGCTGGTGGTGCAGCCGACGATGTCGACGGCCGGGTTGGGCAGTGCGGAGCGCACGCTGCTGGACGTGTTGCCGGCGGTCGCCGAAACCGAGCCGTCCAGCGAGCTCAGCCAGACGTTCTTGGGCAGCGTGCGGGCGATCTCGCCGAGCGCGTGCGCCCAGTCAAAGCGGTTCTGCACGAGGCTGCGGACCGTGTCGACGCGGTTCTGGCGCATCGAGGCGAAGGTCGTGTAGGCCTGCAGCCGGGTCGCCGTCTGCTCGGCCTGGTCGGCCTGTGCGCTGACGATCGCCAGCTCCGCGCGCTTGCTGTCGACGCCGTTGCCGGAGACGACGAGCGCCGCGGAGAGCAGCAGGATCAGGCCCATCGCGGCGAGCACGGCGTAGACAGCACCGCCGCTGCGCCCGCCGGCGCCGGCGGCGCGGCGCTCGTCCGCTGGAAGGAGGTTGACGCACGGCATCCCGCCGACGGCGAGGCCGGCGGCGATCGTGAGGTCTCCGGGGGTGATGCCCTCGGGCTCCCCGGCGACCGAGCCGCGCCCGACCGGCAGGCCGAGCTCGGCGCCGATGGCCTCGGCGAAGCCGCCGATGGCGATCGCGCCGCCGGTCAGGACGGCGCGCGCGACGCCTGCCCCACCGGAGGTCTGCATGTGATGGAAGTCCAGGGACTGGCGGATCTCGGCGGAGATGCGCCGCACGCCGTCGTCGAGGATGTGGCGTGCGTCCTCGACGATCTCACGGTCGCCCTCGATGTGCTGCACCGGGCGGTCGAGACCGACGTGGGCGAGCCAGCCGCGGGCGTGCTCGAGCGTCAGGCCGCGGCGCTCTGCCAGCTCGACGGCGAGCCCCTCGAGGCCGCTGCCGGATGCGCGGGTGAAGAGGCACTGCCCGCCCTTGGCGACGGCGAGGTTCGTCAGGCCGCCGACCTCGGCGTAGAGCACGGCCTCGTCGGAGTAGACGACCTCTCCGGGCTGGCCGTCGAGCGCGCGGATCATCGCGAAGGCACCGAGGTCGACGCCCTCGAGACGCAGGCCGGCGCCCTTCACGGCGGCGACGACGCGCTCGATCATGTCGCGGCGCGCGGCGACCAGCAGGATCCGCTGGCGCGGCCCGTTCTCGGTCTCGACGATGTCGAGCGGCTGCCAGTCCAGGACGGCCTGGTCGAGCGGCATCGGGATCTCGTCCTGCGCCTGGAAGCGGACCGCGGCGCCGAGTTCCTTGCGGTCCTCGATCGGCGGCAGCTCGATCGTGCGCACGACGATCTTCTGGTTCGCGACGCCGACCCGGACGCGCTTGTCCAGGCCCTTGTTCTCGCGGTAGAGCGTCTTCAGCGCTTCGGTGAGCGCTTCGACGTCGGCGATCTCGCCATCGCGGACGACGCCCGGCTCCAGCGGCGTGTGCGCCGCGAGGGTGACGGAGAGCTGCCCGTTGACGGACACCTGCGCGGCGCGAACGCCGACCGGATCGATATCGAGGCCGACAAGCGGCTTCTGACGCTGAGCCATGAAGTGAAGAGGAGCGGCGGTCGGGGTGGGAGCCGCTCGCCGTCGTCATCGGCGGACGTGGCGTTCTGCTGTAGGGGTGCAAGAGCGCATGTCGAACATGCGTCCAGCCGGTGTGACGTCGCCCTGAAAGGGGCTGATCTGCGTGAGCAGATCAGCGGCCGCGCCGGCAGCGCCGGCGCACCTGGCCCAGGTACCGCAGAACCCGGAGACAGCGCCGTCGACCGCTAGTACACGCGGCCGTAAGTTCTGCGGGTTTCGGCGGCGCGCGCTCGCGCCTGAGGCCCGTCGGCGTCCGGCCCCGTGCCACCGGCACGAAGCCGGAACACCGCCGACCCTCAGATCACGACCGCGCCCGCGCCGAACTCCACGCAGAACTTCGGGTCACGCGTACTAGAACCGGTCGAGGTACGCGTTCATGATCGAGTCGCCCACGAAGAACGCGATCATGCCGCCCAGCGCCAGGAAGGGCCCGAACGGGACTGCCGTCTTGCGGCCCGCGGCCTGCCCGACGCGGGCGATGATGACGACGCCCACCAGGACGCCGGTGACCAGGGCGATGAAGATCGCCGGTGCGACCGCCCGCCCGAGATACAGCCCGAGCATGCCGGCGAGCTTCACGTCGCCCATCCCCATCCCGCGCGGGTAGAGCCACGCCGCCAGGAAGAAGAACGCGAACGCCGCAGCGCCGGCGATCAGCTGCTCGGGCACGAAGTGGATGTCGAGCGCGAGGCCGGCGACGAGCGCGGCGATCGACGCCGGGAGCGTGATCCTGTTGGGGATCAGGCGCTCGTCGAGGTCGATCAGGGTGATCGGGACGAGCGCTGTCACGAGCAGCAGCCCGAGCACGACGCGGATCGCGTCGTCCTGCGTGGCAACGACGAGGGCGAACAGCACACCCGTGCCCGCCTCGACCGCCGGGTAGCGCCAGGAGATCGGGTTCCCGCAGGCCCGGCACCTGCCGCGCAGCGAGAGCCAGCCGACGACCGGGAGGTTGTCGTACCAGCGGATCGGCGCGCCGCACGTCGGGCAGTGCGACGGCGGGTGCGACAGCGACTCGTCCCGGGGCAGGCGGTATGCGACGACGTTCAGGAACGAGCCGATCGCGAGCCCCAGGACGAGCGCGAGGATGACGTACGGGAGAGCCACGGGGGCCGCACGCTAGAGGGCGTGCAGGACGCCGCTACCAGTAGTTGCCCTGGGCGTCCGCGGTGGCCTTGCAGCCGCCCTGTCCGCCGGTGGTGCAGGTGCGGGTGTAGCCGCCGGTCGCGTTGCGGGTGATCGAGAACGTGTTCCCGCTCTTCGAGGTCGCAAGGACGGTGAA
>DATCDC010000050.1:0-91742 GCA_036510915.1 Solirubrobacteraceae bacterium
GCCGGTCCGCACGTCGGACAGGCGCAGCAGCGGCCCGCCCTGCCAGAGCGCCACGGCGTAGGTGCGTGACGCGCTGAGCGTGACGCGCCGCCCGTCGGCGCCGCGCGCCAGGGTCGCTGCGCTGAGCTGCGTCGCGCTCGACGAGGCGAGCCGGACGCGGATGCGGCTCGCAGGCCGGGTCGCGATCGTCGTGCCCGGGTAGTAGTGCGCGAGGATCCACGTGCCGTTGCGATGGCCGTCACGCGCGTAGCCCATCGCGCCGTACTGCGCGAGGCCGACGCCATGGCCCCAGCCGTGACCGTCGAAGCGCCACGACGCCGCGGACGCGGGCGCGCTGAGCGCCAGGAGCAGCAGGACGGTGGCGAACACGGGTCTCACACTCCTTGTAACCCCCGTGCGCCGCGCTTGTTGCGCGTGTCAGCGACCTGATGCGGCGTCGCGCCTGATCCCAGGCGCTGCGGCGCACCCACGACGGACCGGCCTTCGGAGTACCATTTCCACTGTCCGGCCCATCTCGCCGGACACAAACGCCCCGTGGAGTGCGACCGCCGGGGGAAGCGCCCGTGGAGTGCGACCGCCGGGCTCACATTCGAAAGGACCACGTCCATGCCAGAGGCCGTCATCGTCGACGCCGTCCGCACTCCGGTCGGCCGCGCCTTCAAGGGATCGCTCGCATCGCTCCGCCCGGACGAGACGAGCGCGTTCATCATCGACCAACTCCTCGAGCGCAACCGCGGGGTCGATCCGTCGACCGTCGAGGAGGTCGTGGCAGGCTGCGGGCTGCCGCAGGGCCTGCAGGCCAACAACATCGGTCGCATCTCCGTCCTGCTGAGCGAGAAGCTCGGCCAGGAGACCAACGGCGTGACGATCTCGCGCTACTGCGCCTCCGGGCTCGATGCGATCCGCACCGCGGCCAACAGCGTCGTCGCCGGTCACGGCGACGTCTACATCGCAGCGGGCGTCGAGTTCGTCTCGCGCTACAACGCCGCGCAGGAGGCCGCGCACCCCGAGGATCAGAACGAGCACCTGCAGGGCAGGGAGCCGGGGCAGCCGGACGCGTACATCGCGATGGGGCTGACGGCGGAGAACGTCGCGGAGAAGTGGGGCGTCAGCCGCCAGGCGCAGGACGAGTACGCCCAGCGCTCGCAGGAGCGTGCGGTCGCCGCGCAGAACGACGGGTTCTTCGCCCGCGAGATCATCCCCGTGACGCTCGCGGACGGCACGGTCGTCGACAAGGACGACGGCCCGCGCGCCGATTCGACGCTCGAGCGCCTGAGCTCGCTGAAGCCCGCCTTCCGCGAGGACGGCACGGTCACCGCCGGCAACGCCTGCCCGCTCAACGACGGCGCCGCCGCGGCGCTGATCATGAGCGACGCGAAGGCCGCCGAGCTGGGCCTGACGCCGCGCGCCCGGATCATCACGGCCGCGACGTGGGGCAACGAGCCCGAGCTCATGGGCGTCGCGCCGATCGGTGCGATCAGGAAGGCGCTCCAGCGCGCCGGGCTGACGATCGAGGACATCGACGTCGTCGAGCTCAACGAGGCGTTCGCGGCACAGGTGCTGCCGATCGCCCAGGAGTGCGGCATCGAGATGGAGAAGCTCAACCCGCACGGCGGCGCGATCGCCCTCGGGCACCCGTTCGGCATGACCGGCGTGCGCATGATGACGACGCTGCTCAACGACCTGGAGACGATCGGCGGGCGCTACGGCATCGAGACGATGTGCGTCGCCCAGGGCCAGGGCGAGGCGATGATCATCGAGCGTCTCGGCGCGTAGCAGCGTGGCGGGCCCGTCTCGCTAGTGCGCGAGGCGGGCCGTCGCCGCCGCGAGGCCCAGCGCCGCGGTGGCGATCACGGCGGCCGCGACGGCCGCGGTGGCGTGCGTGAGCGCGACCGCCGGCAGGTCGCCCGTACGGACGGCGAGCGCGGCGCCCGCGACCAGGACGCCGGCGAGCGCGGCACCGCCGGCGACCGCAAGGTCCCGCGAGCCGGGCGCCGGCGCGGCCACGCCCGCGGTGCGCCGCTCGCCGAGCAGCAGCACGCCGAGCACGGCGGCCGCCCAGGCGGCAGCCACGAGGAACCCGCCGATGATGTCCGTCGGCGAGTGCCAGTCGAGCGCGATGATCGAATAGGAGACGCCCACGGCGAACGCCGCGCCGAGCACGGCGGTGATCGGCCGCAGGCGCTGCGGGGCGGCGAGGACGGCGCAGAGCGCGAGCGTCATCGACGCGGTCGCATGGCCGCTCGGGAACTCCCCGGGCGAGGCCAGCGGCGCGTGCAGGGCGTGTTTGAGGATCTCCGTGGTGGCGCCGGTGAGCGGGAGCAGCACGAGGATCGCCAGGGCGCTGCGCGGGCGCCGGCGCATGAAGGCGAGCGCCGCGAGCGCGGCGCCGATCAGCACGTACGGGTGGGGGTCGACGATGTGGGCGACGGCGGTGAGGATCGGGTCGGTTCGCGGCCCGCCGAGCTCCCGGAACCCGCGTGCGGCGACGAGGTCCCGCGCCTGGAGCGCGGGAAGATGCAGCATCGCCACGAGCAGCACGACGAAGCCGGCCACACAGGACGCGGCGGCGGCGAATGCGATGCGGGGCGAGCGGAGCACCGTCAGAACACGGTAGCCATCGAGGTTTCCCGCGTCTAAGGGCCGGCCCAGTCCGGGGTCCGGCAGGGCTGCCCGCCGCAGACCTCGAGCAGCCCGCCGCCGGGCCGCAGGAACGCCGCGATCTGGCGGCGGATGTCGGGTGAGTTGTCGATCACGTAGTCGTGCGGGTCCTGGCCCTTGCCCGGCGCGAGGTTCGCCGTCGGCGGAGCGGGGGTGCCCTTCGCGACACCGTCCTGGGTGCGCAGCGGGCCGATGTCCCAGACGACCATCGCGCTGGTGGCGCCCGGCTTCAGGCGCGCGATCCCGAAGAAGGGCGCCACGTCAGGGCTGCGGCCGGGGTCGAGCGCCGGCTCGCGCAGCGCTGCGCCGATCGTGCGCGCCTCCGCCTCGGCGGTGACGTTCGCGACCTGGTGGTCGCCGAAGGCCATCTCGATCAGCACGTTGTGCCTCGGAGTGTCCGGCAGCGGGTCGCTGGTCATGTGCTGCGCGTAGCCGGCCGGCTCGCCGCGGTCCCAGAGCATCTGCACGAGGTCGAGCAGCAGCGGGCGCCCGAGGTCGCTCGGGTAGCCGGCCTCCAGCACTCCAGCGAAGTCGGCCGTCGTCGTCGGGTCGTCGAAGTCGATGCTGCGCGGCAGCAGGGTGGAGTAGTTCATGCCCGGGACGTAGAGGACGGAGCGCACGATGTCCGGCGAGAGCGCCGTCAGCGCCCCGCCGAGGATCCCGCCCTGGCTGTTGCCGTAGTAGGCGACGCTCGAGGTGTCGATCACGGGCAGCCCGTTGATCCGGAACGCCGGGTCGGCGGCGAGCCCGTCGTCGCGGTGCAGCAGCCGGGCGAGATACATGAAGTTCAGGAAGCCCTGCTGCAGGCGGTCGGCGATCGCCGGGAACTTCGAGAGGTCCAGCAGCGCCGGCGCGGCGGAGTTGATGTCCTCGTCGGCCATCCCGCTCCAGTCCGTCGCGCAGACCAGCACGCCGTTCTCGTCGCCCAGCTGGTGCACGTTGCGCGCGTCCTGGGCCTCGCCGATGTCGCCGAACAGCCCGTGGCCGTAGAGCGCGGGGAGCAGCGGATGCACCGTTCCGCCGGCCGTCGCCGCGCGCGGGATGTTGCAGACGAAGCGCGCCTGCATGACGTTGCCGGGCGTGCGCTTCGGCACGCCCCGCGCGTCGAGCGCGAACACGCCGCCCGGCGCGCAGCCGGGATCGTTCAGATAGCAGGGGACCTCGAACGTGCCCGTGACCTGGCGCAGCAGGTCGGGGTCCTGGCCGGCCGTGCAGCCGGATGGGTCGCAGGGAGCGAAGTCCGTCACCTGGCCGATCGCGTAGGACGGCGAGCGGCCCGCGGGCACGCCGTCGGCGAGGTTCCCGTCGCCCAGCTGCGCGAAGGCGTCGTTGCGGATCGCGAGCGCCCGGCCCGACAGGCTCTGGCGGCTGGCGACCGTGAAGTCCCACGTGCGGTAGAGGTCCTTCGTCGCGATCCCGAGGCGGCTGAGCGTCGCGCGCAGCGTCGCCTGGTGGGGGTCGGACGCGAGGCGGACCGGCGCGATCGGCCGCCCGCGGCGATCGACGAGGTGGCGCAGGGCGACGATGTAGCGGTGGCCCTCCAGGAAGTTCTTCGCCGGGCGGATCAGCAGGTTGCGCGAGGCGTCGCGCGCGGCCTGGGCGTCGACCTCGGCCCAGATCGGCTGGCGCGCCCCGGTGCGCGCGTCGATCACGACGACCGCCTGGTCGCGGTCGAACGCGCGCGCCATGTCGGTGATCGGGACGAGCTTCGAGCGCCTGAACGCCGCGGCGTTGTCCAGGCCCGGGATGTGGATCACGAGCGTGCTGCCCGGGCTGAAGCCGTCGCTCCAGTTCCACGCGTGCGGATCGATGTGGACGCCCTTGGCGTTGGCCGGCATCGCGGCCTGCACGAAGTGCACGCGCCGGCCCGTCGGCGTGTGCGGATCGGCGACCGTGAACGCGTCGTTGGGGAACGGCAGGTCGGCGAGCCGCGGCGCGCTCGTCGCGGCGCGGGCGGGCACGCTGAACGCGAGCACGCCGAGCAGCCCCGCGAGTGCGGACAGGGACAGGCGCTGGACCGGACGATGCATCTGGGCGACCCTCCTCAAGGCGACACCCCGACCATACCCGCGGGCCAGGCGTCACGGCGCAGGTCGGTCTGCCAGCATGCCGCGCCATGCAGACGATCGTCTTCCTCATCAGCGTCGCCGTCGCCGGTCTCGTCGTCGGCGGCCTCGCCCGCCTGGTGCTGCCGGGCAAGGACCCGATCGGCCTGCTCGCCACCTTCATGCTCGGCATCGTCGGGGCCTTCCTCGGCGGCATCGCCGAGGCGCTGATCGCCGGTGAGCGCAACGCGTTCGGCCTGATCGCCGCCGTCTTCTTCGCCGCGCTGCTGCTGTACGTCGTGCGCAAGCTCAACGGCGGCGGGCTGATGGATCCCGGCGAGGGGTAGCGCTTGCACGCGGCGCCGGACGGGGGCTATCCCCACCTGCGGCCGCCCGGTGCCCTCATTGGAAGCACGGCTCCTGAACGGCAGCCTTCGCGGCGACGGTCCGGCCGTCCACCGATTCGCCTCAGGAGCATCCCGTGCACAAGAGAACGTTCGCCGCGCGCGCCGGCCATTGGAGCGCGCGCCATCGCAAGACCGCCATCGCCCTCTGGGTCGTCTTCGTGCTGCTGGCCGTCGTCGGCGGCCAGGCCGCCGGCCTCGTCAAGGCCACCCAGAACGACGGCACCGGGGAGTCCGCCCGCGCCGAGAAGGCGCTGACCAGGGCGTTCCCTCAGAACACGGCCGCCGAGTCGGTCCTCGTCCAGGCGCGGGCGGGCGCGGGGAGATCCGTCCGTGATCCACGGACGGTCGCCGCCGTGCGCGCCGTGACGGCGGCCGTCGCCGCCCAGCCCGGCGTCCAGAAGCTGCGCTCGCCGCTCGCGGCCGCGAACGCCGGGCAGCTCTCCAGGGACGGGCGCTCGGCGCTCGTGACCTTCGAGCTGCGCGGCAGCGACGCGCAGGCCGAGAAGGAGGTGGTTCCCGTGCTCGCCGCGGTGACGAAGGTCGCCCGCGAGCACCCCGCCGTGACGATCGGCGAGTTCGGCGACGCCAGCGCCGGCGCGGCGCTGTCGAAGGCGTTCTCGAGCGACTTCAAGAAGGCCGAGACGCTCTCGCTGCCGATCACGCTGCTGATCCTCTTCCTCGCGTTCGGCTCGCTGGTGGCCGCCGGCGTCCCGCTGCTGCTCGGCATCAGCGCCGTGCTGGCCGCGCTCGGGCTCGTCAGCCTCGTCAGCCACGTCATCCCGATGGACGACTCGATCAGCTCGATCGTGCTGCTGATCGGCCTCGCCGTCGGCGTCGACTACACGCTGTTCTACCTGCGCCGCGAGCGCGAGGAGCGCCGCGGCGGCGCCTCGACCCTCGAGGCGGTCGACACCGCGGCCGCCACCTCCGGGCGCGCGGTCGTCGTCTCCGGCCTGACGGTCATCGTCGCGATGGCCGGCATGTTCCTGGCCGGCGACCGGACGTTCACCTCGCTCGGGCTGGGCTCGATCATCGTCGTCGCCGTCGCGATGCTCGGCTCGCTGACCGTCGTGCCCGCGTTGCTGGCGATGCTCGGCGACCGCATCGAGCGCGGCCGCCTGCCGTTCATCGGCAGGCGGATGGCGCGCCGCCAGGGCGCCGGGCGCTTCTGGCCGGCGATCGTGAACCTGTCGCTGCGCCGCCCGCTGGTGAGCGCCGTGGCGGCGACCGCACTGCTCGTGGTGCTCGCGGCCCCGGCGCTGTCGATGCACACGAAGCTCACCGGCACGAGCGACCTGCCGCGCAGCCTCGAGGTCATGCGCGTCTACGACCGCATGCAGGCGGCCTTCCCCGGCGGCCAGATCCCCGCAGTCGTCGCCGTCACCGCGAAGGACGTGCGCGCCCCGCAGGTGCGCTCGGCGATCGCCGCGCTGCGCGAGCGCGCGCTGGCCTCCGGCCGGTTCCACGCGCCCGTCGACGTCACGGTGTCCGCGGATCGCCACGTGGCGTCGGTTTCGCTGCCGATGGACGGCGACGGGACGAACGGGCCGTCCGAGCGGGCGCTCGCCCAGCTGCGCGGGACGCTCGTGCCGCAGACCGTGGGCCATGCCCCGGGGACGCAGGCCTACGTCACCGGCATGACCGCCGGGACGAAGGACTTCAACGACCTCATGACGGCGCGCGCGCCGCTCGTGTTCGCGTTCGTCCTGACGCTGGCGTTCCTGCTGCTGCTCGTCACGTTCCGCTCGATCGTCGTGCCGGTCAAGGCGATCGCGCTGAATCTGCTGTCGGTCGGCGCGGCCTACGGCGTGCTCGTCTGGGTCTTCCAGGACGGGCACCTCGAGGGGCCGCTCGGCTTCCACAGCAACGGCGGGATCGTCAGCTGGCTGCCGATGTTCCTGTTCGTGATCCTCTTCGGCCTGAGCATGGACTACCACGTGTTCATCCTCAGCCGCGTGCGCGAGGCGGTCGACCGTGGCCGGCGCACCGAGGACGCCGTGCGGGAGGGCATCCTGTCGACGGCCGGAACCGTGACGAGCGCCGCGTTCGTGATGGTCGCCGTGTTCGCGATCTTCGCGACGCTGAGCCAGATCGACTTCAAGGAGATGGGCGTCGGCCTGGCCGTGGCGATCCTGATCGACGCGACGATCGTCCGCGCCGTGCTGCTGCCGGCCGTGATGCAGCTGCTCGGAGAGCGCAACTGGTACCTCCCCCGGTGGCTGGAGTGGCTGCCGCGGGTCTCCTGGGAGGGCGAGACGCGGACCGGCGAGGAGCAGGACGAGCCGTCATCGGCCGCCGAGCGCTCAGGTGAGCGACGGCGCCGCCGGGAGCTGGCCCGGGCCTAACCGGGCAGCGCCGCGGCGTCCGCGATGACGTCCAGCCGCGCGCGCTCGAGCAGCGACATCGGCGTCGCCGGTGTGGGCTCGCCGAGCGCCGCGGCGAGGGCCGCGGCCTTGTCGGCGCCCGCGACGAGCAGGACCAGCCGCCGCGCGCCGTCGAGGGTCTCCCGCGTGAGCGAGATCCGCTCGGGCGGCGGCTTGGGCGAGTCGTGGACGCCGACGGCGCGCACGCCGGTCACGTCCAGCGCGGGGTTGTGCGGGAACAGCGAGGCGGTGTGCCCGTCGGGGCCCATCCCGAGCAGCACGACGTCGAGCACGACGTCGCCGAGCTCGCGGTCGTAGGCGGCGGCGCCGTCCTGCGCCCCGAGCTCGCCGCGCATCCGGTGCACGGTGGCGCCGGGCGCGTGCAGCGTCTCGCGCACGAGGCGCGCGTTGGACTCGGGATCCTCCGGGCCGACGCAGCGCTCGTCGGCGAACCAGACGTGGACGGCCCTCCAGTCGGGGACGAGCGAGCCGAGCAGCTCGTAGGCGGGCCTCGGTGTCCCGCCGCCGGAGAGTGCCAGGTGCGCGGCGCCGCGCGTGGCGAGCGCCTCGGCGATCGCGTCCGCCACCTGCTGGGCGGCGAGCCGCGCGGCGGCGAGGGCATCGGGTTCGCGGAAGACGGTCACGGGAGCAGCGCGCCGCTGTTCGTCGATGACCGGCCGTGTCCCACGTCGCTCGTCCTCACGGGAGCTGCGCCGGGCTCTCCGGGGCGCTCGTGTGAGCGGCCACGTACTCCTCCTCGGCGGCGATGAGCTTCATCACCGCGTTGATCAGCGCCAGGTGCGTGAACGCCTGCGGGAAGTTCCCCAGGTGGCGGCCGGTCGTGGCGTCGATCTCCTCCGCGTACAGCGCCAGCGGCGAGGCGTACGCCAGCAGCTTCTCGCAGAGCTTGCGCGCGCGCCCGAGCTCGCCGATCTCCACGAGCGCGGAGACGAGCCAGAACGAGCAGATCGCGAACGTGCCCTCCTCGCCGCTGAGGCCGTCGTCGGTCTCGTGCACGAGGTAGCGCAGCACCAGGCCGTCGACGGTCAGCTCGTCGGCGATGCCGAAGACCGTGTTGCGCACGCGCTCGTCGTCGGCCGGCAGGAAGCGGAACAGCGTCAGCAGCAGCAGCGAGGCATCCAGCCCGTCGCTGCCGTAGCGCTGGACGAAGCGGCCGCGCTCGGGATCGACGCCGTTGGCGCAGACGTCGGCGTGGATCTCGTCGGCGACCCGCTGCCAGCGCTCGGCGCGCTCGGTGTCGTTGCGCAGGAGCGCGAGCTTCACGCCGCGGTCGCAGGCCACCCAGCAGAAGACCTTCGAGGAGGTGAAGTGCTGCGGCTCGCCGCGGACCTCCCAGATGCTGCGGTCCGGCTCGCGCCAGCGCTCGATCGCCATCTCGACCTGCTTGCAGAGGATCGGCCAGGCGGACTCCGGCAGCTGGTCGCGGTTCTTCGTGTGGATGTAGAACGAGTCCAGCAGCGCGCCCCAGACGTCGTGCTGGTCCTGGTTGTAGGCCCCGTTGCCGATCCGCACCGGCTTGGCGTGCTCGTAGCCCTCGAGGTGGTCGAGCGTGCTCTCGGGCAGCTCGTGCTCGCCGCCGATGCCGTACATGATCTGCAGGTCGCGGTCCCCGGAGGCGACGTCCTCGATGAAGTAGTAGTAGTCGCCGGCCTCCTGGGCGAAGCCGAGCGAGTACAGGCCCCAGAGCATGAACGTCGAGTCGCGGATCCAGGAGTAGCGGTAGTCCCAGTTGCGCTCGCCGCCGGGGGTCTCCGGCAGCGAGGTCGTCGCCGCCGCGCACATCGCGCCCGTGGGGGCGTAGGTGAGCCCCTTGAGCGTCAGCGCGCTGCGCTCGAGGTACTGGCGCCACGGATGGTCGGGGAACGTCCCGTGCGAGAGCCAGTCGTGCCAGAAGTCGGCCGTGAAGTCCATCCGCCGGTAGGCGTCGTCGTAGCTCGTCGGCGCCTCGTGCTCGGTCCAGGTCAGCGCGACGAACGCCGAGTCGCCCTCGCGCAGCGTCGTGCGCGCCCGTGCGCGGCCGCCCTCGAAGCCCAGGCGCAGGTCCGTGCTCAGGCGCAACTCGATGCCCTCGCCCTCGGCGCGCGCGATGCCGTGGCTGTAGCCCTCGTCGGCGTAGGCCCAGGTGACCGGGCGCCGGCCGTAGTCCAGGCGCGGCTCGCATTCGACGTGCATCTCGACCTGGCCGTTGATGCAGCGCATCATCCGCAGCAGGACGTGGTCGGCATCCGTGTCGGTGGGCGAGCGGCGGTGGGTCTGCGAGCGCTCCTTGTCGTGGTGCCACGGGCCGATCAGCAGGACGTCGTGGCAGACGACCCAGCCGGTGGAGGTGCCCCAGGTCGTCTCCAGGATCATCGTGCCCGGCAGGTAGCGCCGGCCGGTGGGGACGCGCTGGCCGGCGGGGGAGACGCGGAAGCCGCCGGCGTCGCGGTCGAGCATCGCGCCGAAGATCGACGGCCCGTCCATCCGCGGGACGCACATCCACTCGACGCGGCCGCTCGGCGCGATCAGCGCGCTGACCTCGCAGTCCGAGAGGAACGCGTAATCGGCGATCGGCGGATACGGGCTGCCCGCGATCGTCCCGTTGAGGCTCGCCGGCTGCGGCGCCGTGCGCGGAGACTGGGTCATCGCGCGGGGAGGCTAGCGACCTGGTCCTGCCCGGGAGCGAGGCCCTCGATCACCTCGCGCAGCTGGTCGGGCCCGCACATCGGCGTGGCGATCAGCGTCGTGATGCCGCCCGCCTCGAACTCGCGCAGGCGCGCGCGCTGCTCCTCGTAGGACCCGAAGATGAAGATCTGGCGCACGAGCTCCTCGGGCACGAGCTCCAGCGCGCGCCCGCGGTCGCCCTCCTGCCACGCGGCGACCATCGGGTCGAGCTGCTCGCTCCAGCCCAGCCAGCGGAAGAACTCCGTGTAGACGGGCACGGTGGCGTAGGCGGAGAACAGGAACTTCGCGGTCGCAAGGCCCTGCTCGGCGGGCTGGGGGATGCAGAAGAAGCGGCAGACGAGCTCCGTGCTTCCGGCGGCCTTCCCGGCGGCGGCCTCGCCCTCCCGGACACCCTGGACGACGCGCGGCAGCCCGTTCAGCGGGAGGAAGTTCGTGAACGCCCCGTCGCCGATCTCGGCGGCCAGGCGCAGCATCCTGCCGCGCAGGGCCGCGATGACGATCGGCACCGGTGCCGCCGGAGGGCTCTCGAGCTTGAAGCCGCCGCGCCCGCGACCGCCCGCCAGCACGGGGCGCAGCTCCTCGACGGTCTCGCGCACCTTCGAGAGCGGCTTCTCGAACGGGATGCCGTTCCAGCGCTCGACGATGACGTTCGACGAGGAGCCCAGGCCGAGCACGAAGCGCCCGCGCGAGGCGTCGGCCAGCGCCGCGCAGTGCTGGGCGAGCACTGCAGGCCCGCGGGTGTACGGGTTGACGATGCCGGTCGCCAGGCGCACCCGCTCGGTGTGGGCGGCGGCGAGCACGAGCGGCGTGAAGCCGTCGGGGCCGGCGGTGTCGCCGGTCCACAGGTCGTCGTAGCCGAGCTCCTCGGCCAGCCGGAAGAACGGCGCGTGATCGGCCAGCGGCAGGCCGTTGAACGGGAGGGTCAGACCCCAGCGTGTCTCAGGCATCGGATTGCACCAGCCATTCGGAGATCGCGAAGCGCTCGTGCCCGAGCCACTCGACCCGGGTGAGCGCCTCGTTGACGACGGTCAGCCGCCCGTCGCGGCGCTGACGCAGCGGCGCGACGCTCAGCGCCGCGCCGCGCAGCACCGCCTCGCGGCCCAGCGCGTCGCGGGCGTGGGTGACGAAGTCGCGCTGGGTGCCCTCGGTGCGGCCCGCGACGACCGGCGCGAGCTCGCCGTGCTGCATCAGGCAGCCGCCGACCGTCTCGCCGCCGCCGGGCAGGCCGACGTTGTTCACCAGCAGGAAGTTCCCGGGGTCCACGAGCATCCCCATCCAGCGCCAGTAGGGGACGCCCTGCCAGTCGCGCACGCCCCACGAGTGATCGCGGACGCCCGCGCCGCCGATCGTGAAGTGCTCGGCGCCGACGCTGAGCCTGCCGGCCACGGAGCCCGGCTGCTCGTAGTGGCGCAGCGCGACGCCGTCCGCGAGCCCGGAGCGGAAGGCGAACGGCTCCGTCCATGCCGTGAACGCGAGCTCGCCGGCGACCGTGACGACCTGGTGGGCGTCCGGGTGCTCGCCGAGGTCCTCGGCGCGAGCGAACAGGCGCGCCGGCCCGTCGACCGTGAGCGTCCAGCGCTCGAATGGCGTCTCGCAGGCGTAGGCGACCGGCCCGGCCGCGATCGGCGCCTCGGTGAGCGGCTGTGGGGCGGCGGCGCTGGCGAATGCCAGCAGGAAGCGCGGGGGATGGCCCGGCATCCGCGGCGGCAGCCAGACGCCGAGCGCCGCCTCGATGCGGTCTTCGTTCGGGCGCGCGCCGATGCGGGTGTAGAACGCCAGGCCGCTCGCCACGTCGCCGCCGCCGAAGTACAGCGAGTCCGACCACTGCTCCTCCGCGCCCGGCGCGTGGAAGCGCTCGTCGGCGGCGAGCAGGTCGGTGGCGGCCATCGGCCCAACCTTATCCACCGGCTGGGACCCGTGGGATGATGGCGACGGTGACCGAGTTCGAGGGCATCGCCGACGCCGACGCCCGCCTCGGGAGGCCGTTCCCACTGCCGTCGGCGCCGCTGCCGCTGGGGCGCTGGGTCGACGTCGCGCCGTGCGGGGCGGGCGCGGAGGTGGCCTGGAACCTCGACGACACGCGCGCCGGGACGCCGGCGCGCCTGGCGCTCTACGCGGGCGCCGCGCCGCCGCCGCCGCGGGCGCTTCCCGGTGCCGTGCAGGCCGCCGACACCGACGTCGCCGGGGCGCCCGCGCAGCTGCGCAGCGCGCCGCTCGAGGAGGCCGAGCCGTCGCTGCGCCCCGTGCGCGAGCTGGCCTGGCAGGCCGGCGGCCTGCACCTGCGGCTCACGGCGCAGGGGCCGTGGACCGTCGCCGATCTGCGGGAAATCGCTGCTTCGATCCCGCTCTGAAGGCATTAGGGTCCGCCGCCATGGCTCACACGACACCTGACCGAAATCTCGCGCTCGAGCTCGTCCGCGTCACCGAGGCAGCGGCGCTCTCCGCCGCCCGCCTGGTCGGCCGCGGCGACAAGGAGGCCGCCGACCAGGCCGCCGTCGACGGCATGCGCCACGTGCTGCAGACCGTCTCCATGGACGGCATCGTCGTCATCGGCGAGGGCGAGAAGGACGAGGCGCCGATGCTCTACAACGGCGAGCAGGTCGGCGACGGCTCCGCCCCGGCGGTCGACATCGCCGTCGACCCGCTCGAGGGCACGACGCTCTGCGCGAAGGGCATGCCGAGCGCGCTGGCGGTGATCGCGATCTCCCCGCGCGGGACGATGTTCGACCCGGGGCCGTGCGTCTACATGGAGAAGCTCGCCGGCGGCTCGGACATCGCCGACGTGCTCGACCTCGACAAGCCGATCGGCGAGGTCTGCGGCCTGATCGCCGAGCGTCGCAACGTCGACATCGGCGACGTCACGGTCGTCGTCCTCGACCGCCCGCGCCATCAGGACGGCATCGTCGCGATCCGCGACGCCGGCGCGCGCGTGCGGCTGATCAGCGACGGCGACGTCAGCGCGGCGCTGCTGGCCGCCAGCACGCGCTCGCCCGTCGACCTGCTGTGGGGCGTCGGCGGGACGCCGGAGGGCGTGATCTCGGCGGCGGCGATCAAGGCGTTCGGCGGCGGCCTGATCGGGCGCCTGTGGCCGCGCGACGACAGCGAGCGTCAGGCGGCGCTCGATGCGGGTTACGACCTCGAGCGCCAGCTGACGCAGGACGACCTCGTCCGCGGTGACGACTGCTTCTTCTCCGCGACGGGCGTGACCGACGGCGACGTGCTCCAGGGCGTGCGCTACGAGGGTCGCGGCATCGCCTCGACGGAGTCGATCGTGATGCGCTCGCGCTCGGGGACGGTCCGCCGCATCAGCGCCCGCCACAACCGCGAGAAGCTGCGCGCCATGATCGGCGAGCGCTACGGCTGAGGCCGCGACTGGTACTAGCTGCCGGTCGCCGAGGGCACGCGGCCCGCATCGCGCTCGCGCGAGCGCTCGCTGGGCGTCGGGCCGCTGGGGTCCGGGACCTCGCTGACCTCCGCTAGGCGGCCGACCTTCGACGGCGCGAGGTCGAGCTTGGCGACCGAGCGCAGGAACCCGTAGGTGACGAGGACGTGGATGCGCGACTGCGTGACCGCGTAGGCCCACTGCGTGAACGTCGAGGCGATGCGCGGGTAGTAGTTGGCGACCTCGACCTCGACGTGCAGGCGCACGCGTGCGGGGTCGCTCGTCGGTGTGCGCTCGACGTCGATCTCCAGGTAGCCGTCGGCGTCGACCCCCGGCGGGGCGACGAGGACGCCGCGCGCGATCCGCCAGCGCACCACGCCGCGGCCGGCGTCCATCTCGTACTCCGGCCGGCGGAAGGCGAGCAGCACGAACGGGCGGCGCAGCAGCACGACGAAGCGCTCGTCCTCGGTGTACTCGACGCGCACGACGCCGAGCGTGCAGCGGCTCAGGAAGCGCCAGTAGGTGCGCGCGAGGCGCTCGAGGTGCATCGGGGACCAGATCGCCGCCAGCGCCGCGACCGGCATCTCGACGTCCGCGGACTGGACGGAGCGCACGGCGCCCGAGCGGTCGACGCTCGTGTCGTCGTGCAGCGCGCTGATGACGGCGGGCCCGATCGTCGTCGGGCGCCCGAGCACGCGCTTGGCGAGCCGCGAGGCGATCGCGTAGACGGCGGCCGCGAGGGCCGCGGCGCTGAGCACGGTGGGCAGACGGGTCATGCGGGGCTGGATGGTACGAGCCCGTCATGCTGCAGCGCGTCGCGCACGGCATCGTCGAAGCCCAGCGGCGCGTCGTTGATCCCCGCGGGCGGGGGCTCGCGCACGAGCAGCTCCTCGCTGAGCCCGTCGACGAGCGGCCGCGCGAGCGCGGGCTCGACCGAGGTCACGAACCGCACCCAGTAGGACGACAGGCGCGGCGAGAGCAGCGGGACCGGCACGATCAGCGGCTCGCGGCGCCCGTCGGCGCGTGCGAAGCGCTGCATCATCTCGCGGTAGGTCACGACGTCGGCGCCGCCGAGCTGGACCTCCGCGGGCGGGTCCGGGTAGGTGGCCAGCCGCGCCAGCGCGGCCGTCACGTCGCGCGCCGCGATCGGCTGGGTGCGCGTGTCGATCCACTTGGGCCCGACCATCGCCGGGAGCCGCTGGACGAGCTGGCGCAGCATCAGGAACGACGCGCTGTCGGCGCCGATGACCATCGCCGCCCGTGCGTGGATGAACTCCGGCGCCGCCCCGGCGAGGATGCCGGCGACCTCCTCGCGGCTGCGCAGGTGGTCGGAGCCCTCGCCCGGAGCCTCGAGGCCGCCGAGGTAGATCAGGCGCCGCACGCCGGCCCGGCGTGCGGCGGCGGCGACGTTCGCCGCGGCCGTGCGGTCGTTCGCGGCGAAGTCGCCCTGGGCGCCGCGGCCCATCGAGTGGATCAGGTAGTAGGCGACGTCGATGCCCGCCAGCGCCGCGTCGAGGCCGTCGCCGCCGAGCGCGTCGCCCCGGACGACCTCGACGCCGGCCGGCAGCTGCGCGCGCGCCGGGTCGCGGACCATGCAGCGCACGTTCGCGCCGCGCTCGAGCAGCGCGCCGAGCAGGCGGCCGCCGACCGCGCCGGTGGCGCCGGTGAGCAGGATCCTGGGCTTGGAGAGGGGAGCGTCCACGTGACGAATACGGGCGGCGTCACCGCACCGATGACCCCGAGCGGGCCGACCGCCCGTACTGGCACTGTGGAGGAGCGACGGAGGGAGCTTCAACGTCCTGTTGAACCCTCCCGTGGATGCTGACGATGAACGCACTGGCGATCAAGGACGTGGCGGAGCAGACCGGCATCGCCGCCGGGACGATCCGCATGTGGGAGCAGCGGTTCGGCTTCCCCTGCCCGGACCGCACCCCAAGCGGCTACCGGCGCTACGCCCCCGAGGACGTCGAGGCCCTGCGCCGCGTCCAGGCCTACCGCCACCGCGGCCTGTCGGTGCCGGCCGCGATCGAGCGCGCCCGCGAGCGCGGCGGCGAGCAGGACCGTCCGTCGATCTACGCGGCGGTCGCCTCGACGTTCCGGGACCTGCGCCCGCAGGTCCTGCGCAAGTCGACGCTGATCGCGCTGAGCCGCGCCATCGAGCACGAGACCATCGCCCAGGCCGCCGCGCCGGTGCTGGTCGGCGCCTTCCAGCGCGAGGAGTTCTACCGCGCCGTCGAGCCCCGCTACCGGCGCATGGCGCAGCTCGCCGACGCGGCCGTCGTGTTCGCCGACTTCCCCTCGGTGCGGCGCCCGCCGGGCGGCCCCGTCGAACTGCCGATCGACCCGGCCGACGCGCTGGGCAACGAATGGGCCGTGATCGTGGACGCACCGGGGTACGCGGCATGCCTGCTCGCGTGGGAGCAGCCGAGCGTCACCGAGCCGGGCGATGAGCGCGACCTGCAGCGCCGGTTCGAGGCGATCTGGACGCTCGACCCGCTCGCCACGCGGCGCGCGGCGCAGGTCGGCGCGCGGCTCGCAGCGCGTGCCGACCCGCAGGCCGGCGAGCGCCTCGAGGCGCTGCTCGCCGAGCGGCCGCTGGCGCTCGAGGAGCCGGCGCCCGCGCTGACGGCGCTCACGAACCGGATCGTCGCCTACCTCGAGGACTAGCAGTTCACGCGGCCGTACGTTGGGGGCCGCTGGGGCTGGGCACGACGACTCAGGACACTAGATCTCGAGCAGCTCGACCTCGGTTCCGGCGGGCAGCTCGCCCTCGCCGCGGGGCACCACGGCGAGGCCGTCGGCGAGTGCCATCGAGCTGAGCACGTGGGAGCCCTGCGGCCCCGTCGCATACGCGAGGCCGTCCGCGATCCGCACGCGCGCGCACTCGTCGCGCCGCGGGTCGCGAGGCAGCGGCTCGCCGAGCCGCACATGCCCCGGGACGGCCGCGTCGACGACGCCCTCGATGGCCGCGATCGCCGGCCGCGCGAACAGGAGAAAGGTCACCATCGCCGACACCGGGTTGCCGGGCAGTCCGAAGACGAGCGTGTCGCCCGTGACGCCGAACCATGTCGGCTTGCCGGGCCGCAGCGCGACGCGCCAGAAGCGCTCCTGCACGCCGAGTGCCTCGAGCGCGGGCTTGACGTGGTCGTGCGGGCCGACCGAGACGCCGCCCGACAGGATCACGACGTCGGCCGCCGCGATCGCCTGCGCGATCGCCGCGCGCGTCGCCGCGGGGTCGTCGGGCACCTGCTGCGCGAGCGCGACCGCGCAGCCCTCGCGCTCGGCGAGGGCTGCGAGCGTCACGAGGTTGGAGTTGTGGATCTGCCCGGGCTCCAGCGCCGCCCCGGGCGGGCGCAGCTCGTCGCCGGTCGCCAGCACGGCGAGCCGCGGCTGCGGCGCGCACTGCAGCGCCGCGAGGCCGGCGTGGACGGCGACGCCGAGGTCGGCCGGGCCCAGCCGGCGCCCGCGCTGCAGCACGATCTCGCCGGCGCGCAGGTCCTCGCCGGGCGCGCGCACGTTGCGGCCCGGGTCGACGGCGTCGCGCAGGACGATCTGCGCTCCGTCCTCCTCGACGAGCTCCTGCTGGAGCACCGCGTCGGCGCCGGCGGGGAGCGCGGCGCCGGTCGAGATCCGGACGGCCTCCCCGTCGCCGACCTCGCCGCCGAACGGCGCCCCGGCGCGCGACTCGCCGACCAGGCGCAGCCGGCGCCCGGCCGCGCCGGAGCGGATCGCGAAGCCGTCCATCGCACTGCCGGCGAAGCGCGGGACGTCCGCGGCCGCCGTGACGTCCTGGGCCAGCACGCGGCCGAGCGCGGCCTCGAACGCGAGGGCCACCGGCGTGCGCGGACGCGCCTCGGCGAGGATCAGGGCGCGGGCGCCGTCGATGCTGAGCAGGGGATCGGACATCGCTGCGGGGGAGCATGACGCACCAGCAGCGGCCGCAGAAACCTCACCCAGATTGCGGGAAAGGCACCCCGCGACCGTCCGCCGGCGCTGATATTCACCCCCAATGCTCGCGGGCTCGCTTCCCGCCCGCCCTGCGCGGCCCGTCGCCGACGCACCGCTGGCCGCGCTCGCCGATGGCGAGGGGCTCGCGAAGGGCTGGCTCCTGACCCTGATCGCCGACGCGCCGCTGGCGGTCGCCGCCGCGCTGCCCACGGGCGCGCTGGCGACCGAGGGCCCGGCGCTGTGCTCGGCCGTCGTCGCGGCGCTCGCCTCCGAGGTCGAGCTCGACCGGCTGCGCCCCGGTGGCGACCGCGCCGCGCTCGCCGCGGCCGCCGGCGAGCTCGCCGGCGCCGGCGACCCGGCCGCCGCGCTGCAGGCCGTGGGCGCGCTGCGCGCCGCACTGTGGGGTGCGGTCATCGACGGCCTGACGCGTCCCGAGCCCGAGCTCGTGGCGGCGCTGGCGGCGCGCCTGGGCCTCGTCTGCGATGTGGTCGCCGCGGCGGCGCTCGGCCGCCCCGGCCGCCCGGCCGCGGACGTGGCGGGCGCCGAGCCCGCGCCCCCGCCGCCCGTACGCCCAGTGCCGCCCACCGCGCCGGCGCCCGTCGAGGACCCGGGTCTGCGGCTCGCGCCGGAGCCCGGGTCGCCCATCGAGCCCGCGGTGCCCGTGCGCCCGCCGGCGCTCACGCCGCGCGTCCCCGTGGTGCCGGCCGACGTCTTTCCATCGGCCACGGCGGCGCCCGAGGATCGCTCCGAGCCGTGGGCGACCGCGGTCATCCGGCGCCTGGGCCGCCTGGTCGCCGACGGCGGCCCGTGCGCGGTTCTCGTCGTCGACGTCGACGAGGCCGGCCGGCTGCTCGCCGGGGACGTGCGCGGCGACGCCGCGGCCGCGCTGGAGCGCGCCGAGCGCGCGCTGCGCGACGAGCTGCGCCCGGGCGACGCCGCCGTGCGCGAGCACGACGGGCGCGTCTGGATCATCGCGGCGAACACGGGTCTCGAGGGCGCGCGTGCGCTCGGGCGTCGTCTCGCCGCGGCGGTCGGCGGCGCCGCGACGCTGCAGGGCGCGCCGCTCGCGGCGTCGATCGGCATCGGCGTCTGCCCCGACGACGGGACCGACCCCGCCGGCCTCGTGGCCCACGCGGACGAGGGCGTGTTCGCCGCCCGCGCCGCGGGCGTCCCGCTGGCCTGAGGCTCAGCGCGAGAGCGTGACGCCGCCGCCGGTGGAGATCACCGGAGCGGGGGCGAGGGGCGTCTTCGGGGTGCGCTCGCCCTGGGGCAGCACGCCGACGCGCGCGCGACCGACGGACACCATGCCGAGTGCGCGGGCCGTCGCCAGCGTCAGGTCATAGCTGACGCCGTGGGCGTAGGGACCGCGATCGACGACCGGGACGCTGATCGTCCGCCCGCCGTAGGTGACGTCGACGAGCGAGCCGCAGGGGAGCGACCTGTGCGCCACGCCGAGCGTCGTCCTGCGCAGCTTGACGCCACAGGCCCCGCTGCTGCCGGACAGGTCGTACCAGGTGGCCGTGGCGGGGCGGTAGACGGTGGCGGTCGCCAGCGGCACCGTCACGGCCTGGGCCGCGAGGACCTCGGCGGCCGGTTCGGCACGGGCGGTGAAACGGCCGGCCTGCAACGCGGTCCACGTGGCGGCGAACGAGCCGTCGTCGGCGGCGCGGGCGGTCGTCACGCGCTGCCAGGCGCCGGTCGGGTCGAGGACCTCGATGCTGATCAGGCGCCCGCCGGCGGCGGGGCCGAGCGTCCCGCCGAACTGCACGGGCTGCCCGATGAGCGCGGGCGCGGCGGTGAGCATGGCGTCGCCGATCGCGACGCCGCCCGGGTCCTGGGCCTGGGCAGGGGCGGCCAGCGCGCCGCAGAGGGCGACGGCCGGGATCACGGACAGGAGCTGTCGAAGGCTGATGATCTGCTGGTCCTCGTTCGACGGCCTACGGGGTGAGCTGACGGGCTCGCGCCGAACGACGGCGCTACAGGCCGGAACAGGCCCGATTCGCCCCGGCGAGCACCGTGCTCGCAGTGGGTCCCCCGCCCTCCGCGTGCGAGGCGCGCAGAGGTTCGGCAGTGGTCATAACCTACACGAACGGTCCGGACGGTGACGGCGGCAGAGGCCGCGCGGGCCCCGGCGCGCCGACCTCAGGGGCGCGGAATGCGCTTCAGCACGCTGCGCACGAGGCCGGCGAGCGCGGCGCCCGGGTCGGCGCTTCCGTGCCTGCCCTCGGTGCGCGGCGTGGCGTACCCGGCCGGTGGGATCGCGCGCTTGGCCGGGCGGGGGCGCACGGCGGCATTCGTGGCCGTCCGCGCCTTCGCGGGAGCCTTGGCGGCCGGCTTGCGCGCCGGCTTGGCGGCCTTCGCCCTCGCCTTCGGCTTGGTCGTCGTCTGCGCGGGTTTCGCCGCCGCGGGGGCGGCCTTCGCAGCCGCCGACTTCGGCGTCGCCGCGGGCTTGGAGCCCGCCTTGGCACGCTTGGCACGCGCGGCCTCGCGGCGCGCCGTGGGACGCTGCCGGCGGCTGCGGGGGAGGCTGGAGAGCACCTCGCGCTGGTCGTCGGAACCGTCAGGGCCGGAGGCGGACATGCGGCCATTCTGCCACCCCCGGGGTGGTGCCTGCGCGCGCGTGTGCCGAAGCATGAAACCGACGGCCGCTTTCGGCGTAGACATCGCCAGGACGTCCGATCGCGTCTTCATTGACGGTGTGTTTCGGACGGCAGTACCCTGGAGGGGTCAGCTTGGCGGTACGGTCGCCTCGACCACGACCGCGCCCGGCACGGCGCTCTTCATTCTTCAGCAGCAGGCCGGGCGCAGGCCCGAGAAGACGGAACGGACCTCAATGTCAGTCACGGAACTCCAGGAACTCGAAGAGATCAAGGCGCTGCTCGCGCGCGGGCACCAGACGGGCGTCCTGTCGCACAGCGACATCGCCACTGCGACCTCCGAGCTCGATCTCGACGACGCCGACCGCGAGGAGCTCACCACCTGGATCGAGACCCAGGAGATCGAGCTCATCGACGACGACCCGTCGGCGCCGGCCGCCCAGGTCGAGCGCGCGCCGGACAAGCGCTCGCGCCGCAAGGCCAAGACGACGCTCGACCTGCGTCCGGACATGACGACGGACTCGCTGCAGCTGTTCCTCAAGGACATCGGCAAGGTCCGCCTGCTGACCGCCCAGGAGGAGGTCGAGCTCGCCAAGCGCATCGAGCGCGGCGACCTCGACGCCAAGCAGAAGATGGTCGAGTCGAACCTGCGCCTCGTCGTCTCGATCGCCAAGAACTACCGCAACCAGGGCCTCCCGTTCCTGGACCTCATCCAGGAGGGCACGCTCGGCCTCGTCCGCGCCGCGGAGAAGTTCGACTACCGCAAGGGCTTCAAGTTCTCGACGTACGCGACCTGGTGGATCCGCCAGGCGATCGCGCGCGCGCTGGCCGACAAGGCCCGCACCATCCGCATCCCCGTCCACGTCGTCGAGAAGCTCAACAAGATCGGCCGCGCCGAGCGCAAGCTCGTCACGGAGCTGGGTCGCGAGCCCACCGCGGAGGAGATCGCCGCGGTGACCGGCATCGACCCCGAGGAGGTCGACTCGATCAAGCGCTCCGCGCAGGCCCCGGTCTCGCTCGAGAAGCCGGTCGGCGACGAGGAGGAGTCGGAGTTCGGCCAGTTCATCGCCGACGAGCGCGCCGAGTCGCCCTACGAGCGCGCCGCGGAGATCCTCACCAAGGAGGCGCTGCGCGAGGCGCTGGAGAACCTCTCCTACCGCGAGCGCCGCGTGCTCGAGCTGCGCTACGGGCTCGGCGGCGAGCACCCCCGCACGCTCGACGAGGTCGGCAAGACGTTCAACGTCACACGCGAGCGGATCCGCCAGATCGAGAACCAGTCGCTGAAGAAGCTGCAGTCGCTCGCCGAGGCGCAGAAGCTGCGCGACGTCGCGTAGCGCGCGACGTCGCGACACTCGTCCATCCGTCCAGGCCCGATTCAGCCCGGCGCGGCGCGGCGCCGATTCCCACAGCGTGTCCTTCGATCTTCACGCTGCCCTCACCTACCTCGTCGAGGCCGGTGGCTCGGACCTGCACATCAAGGCCGAGTCCCAGCCGCTGGCCCGCATCGACGGCGCGCTGCGCCCGCTCGAGGGCAGCGACGTCCTGACTCCCGACGACACCGAGGCCGTCGTCCACCTGATGCTCCACGACGCGGTCAAGCTCCGCGAGTTCGCCGAGGAGCACGAGGTCGACTACTCCTACGCGATCGAGGGCCTGGCCCGCTTCCGCGTCAACGCCTTCCGCCAGCGCGGCTACGCCTCCGTCGTCATCCGCGCGATCCCGATCTCGATCCGCTCGATCGACGACCTCGCGCTGCCGCCGGTCGTGCGCGAGATCTCCGAGGAGGAGCGCGGCATCGTCCTGCTCACCGGGACGACCGGGTCGGGCAAGTCGACGACGCTCGCGGCGATGATCGACCACATCAACTCGACCCGCGCGCGCCACGTCGTGACGATCGAGGACCCGATCGAGTTCCTGCACGCCGACAAGCGCTCGCTCATCAACCAGCGCGAGGTCGGCCAGGACACCGCCTCCTTCAAGCGCGCCCTGCGCCGCGTCCTGCGCCAGGACCCGGACGTGATCCTGATCGGCGAGATGCGCGACGAGGAGACCGTGCACACGGCCCTGTCCGCCGCCGAGACCGGCCACCTCGTCTTCTCGACGGTCCACACGGTCGACGCCGCGGAGACCGTCAACCGCCTGATCGACTTCTTCCCGCCGCACATGCACCAGCAGGTGCGCGCGATGCTCGCCGGCACGCTCAAGGGCGTCATCTCCCAGCGCCTCGTGCCGTCGGCCAACGGCGGCCGCGTCGCCGCCTGCGAGGTCCTGCGGATGACCGGCCGCGTGCGCGACATGATCATGGACCAGACGCAGACGGGCCGGATTCCGGAGGTCATCGCGGAGGGCGGCTACTACGGGATGCAGACCTTCGACCAGGCGCTGTTCGGGCACCTCAAGGAGGGCCGCATCACGATGGAGCAGGCGATCGAGGCGGCCAGCCACCCGCACGACTTCAAGCTGCTCGTCGCCGCGGACGGCAAGCGCGGCACGACGATGGACGACCTCGCGGACGCCGAGTCGCGCCGCTCGGACCCCGCCAGCTCGCTCGCCGCTTGACGGCGGTTCGCCTGAGCGGCAGGGTGCCGTCCAGCGTCCGGCACGTCATCCAGATCGAGGGGAAGCGCGGCTCGTGAGCATCCAGACGAATCTGCAGCAGTACGTCGAGACCGAGTCGGCTGACGCGTTCAGCCTGCAGAACTCGAAGCTGCTGAAGGTCGAGCTCCACGACGGCGAGATCCAGGCGAAGAAGGGCTCGATGGTCGCCTACCAGGGCGACGTGAGCTTCGAGCACGCCGGCTCGGGCGGCATGGGCCGCATGCTGAAGAAGGCGATGAGCGGCGAGGGGACGACGCTGATGAAGATCGGCGGCACGGGGGAGATCTTCCTCGCCGACTCCGCCCAGGAGATCCATCTGCTGAAGCTCGACAACGACTCCGTCACCGTCAACGGGCCGAACCTGCTCGCGTTCGACGCGGACATCGACTGGGACATCAACCGGATCTCCGGGGGCACCGCCTCGGCGATGTCGGGCGGCCTCTTCAACATGACGCTCAAGGGCAGCGGCTGGGTCGCGCTGCTCACCGACGGTCCGCCGATCCTGCTCGACGTGGCCTCGGCGCCGACCTTCGCCGACGCGCAGGCGGCGGTGACGTGGAGCTCAGGCGTCAGCGCCAACCTGAAGACCGATTTCAAGGCCAAGAACCTGATCGGCAAGTCGTCCGGGGAGACGCTGCAGATGGCGTTCAGCGGCCAGGGCTGGGTGCTCGTGCAGCCCTCGGAGGGGCGGCCCGTGCCGACGAGCGGCGGCGGCAGCGGCGGCCTGATCGGCAACGTGCTCGGGGGGTGACGTCCCCCCTGAAAGGGTTTCGATGTGCGAGAGCACATCGAAGATCGATCGGCGACGCCGATCATCATCCGTCACTTCACTTGGTAAAGTAAGGGCGTGCCAGTCGATCCGAGCTGCCCCGTCTGCCGCACCGCGGACATCGTCTGCGCCAAGTGGACGCTGCTCATCATCCGCGACCTCGCGGAGGGGCGTTCGCGCTTCTGCGAGCTCGAGCGCTCGCTCAGCGGGATCAGCCCGCGCACGCTGTCGCTGCGCCTGCGCGACCTCGAGCAGGCCGGCATCGTCGAGCGTCAGACGTACGCCGAGGTCCCCCCGCGCGTCGAGTACGCCCTGACGGACAAGGGCCTGGCGCTGCTGCCGATCGTCGACGACATGCGCGTCTTCGGCGAGCGGTGGCTGGCCGACGTGTGCTCCGGCGAGACGACGCGTTCCAGCGTCGCGGCCGCCGCCATCGCCTGAGAACCGGTCCGACGGTTCTGCAATCCGGCGCCCAGCGCGACGCCGCAACCTCCGCTCCCCGCATGGGTTCCTGCGACCATGGCGACAGCTGAGACGGTCCTCCCGGCAGCGCCCACCTGATGGGGTTCGACCACCTTCATGATCACCGGCTGACGCGCCGCAGGGCGCTCGCCCTCGGCGCCCTGGCGGGCGCGGGGTCGCTCGTGCGCGCCGGCCGCGACCCGCTCGGCGCCTTCGCCGCGCCGCGCAGCCACGGGATGGTCGTCGACCCGCGCGCGTTCGGCGCGGGTGGCCGCACCGCGGCGCTGCGCGCCCCGCGCGCATTCGTCCTGCTCGGCATCCGCGACCCGCGCGGGCTGGGCGTCGGCATCGACGTGCGCGCGCGCCGCGCCGGCGGCCGCTGGTCGCGCTGGGTGCACCTGCACGCGCACGGCGACCACGCGCCCGACGGCGCGGGCCCCGACCGGGCGACCGACCCCGTGTGGACCGGGCCGGCCGACGAGCTCCAGCTGCGGGCCGCGCGCCGCCCGACGGGGGCCGTGCGGGTCGCGCTCGTCTCCATCCCGGCGGCGGCGCGCGCGCTGGTCGGCGCGCACGCCGCGGCCGCCGTCCACGGCGCCCAGGTCGGCGGGCAGCCGGCGATCGTCCCGCGCACGGCGTGGGGCGGGGACCGCGTGATCCCGCGCGCGACGCCGTCGCTCGGCACGGTCGAGATCGGCGTCGTCCACCACACCGAGAACGCGAACACCTACGCGCCCGGCGAGTCGGCCGCGATCGTCCTCGCGATCGCCCAGTACCACCGCGACGTCAAGGGCTGGAACGACATCGGGTACAACTTCCTCGTCGACCGCTTCGGCACGATCTTCGAAGGCCGCGCGGGCGGTGTGACGCTGCCGGTCATCGGCGCCCACGCGCAGGGCTTCAATCGCCTGTCGACGGGCGTCTCGGTGATCGGCTCGTTCATGGACGTGCAGGCACCGCAGCCCGCGGTCGCGGCGGTCGCGCGCCTGCTGGCCTGGAAGCTGCCACTGCACGGCTCGCCGGTCACCGGCCGGATCACGGTCGCCTCCGGTGGGGGCGCGCTGACGCAGTGGAAGTACGGGACCAACGTGACGCTCGAGCGCATCTGCGGGCACCGCGACGTCGACAGCACGGACTGCCCCGGCACCCAGTTCTACGCGCAGCTGCCGGCGCTGCGCACGCTGACGGCGTCCGAGGCCCAGCCCATCGCGGTCAACCCGACGGTGTCGCTGGGCGGGCCGCCGGCCGTCGCGTTCGGCGGCCAGGCGCGCTTCACCGGCGTGCTGACCGACGCGGCGAAGGTGCCGCTGGCGGGCCAGGCGGTGCGGATCGAGAAGCAGGCCCCCGGCGGGGGCTGGAAGGCGATCGCCCGCGGCGTGACGGGCACCGACGGCGGCTTCGCGCTGAGCGCCGCGTGGACGCGGCCCGGGCTGGCGCGCGCCGTCGCGCTGCAGGTCACCTCGCTGCCCGTCGACGTCGGGATCATCCCCGCGGTGACGGCGCGGGCCGGCGCCGCCCAGGTCGCGCGCGGGGGCGTGGTGACGGTGAGCGGCGCGGTGCGCCCGGCGGGCACCATCGCGGTCGTCGTCGAGCGTCGCAGCGCCGGTCGCTGGCGGCGCATCGGGGTCGTCGGCGGGCGCGCGCGGCCGGCCTACGGCGTGCGCGTGCGCCTCGCACGGCCCGGCGCCTACCGGCTGACGGTGCGCTCCTCGCGCAACGGCCAGGTCGGGGCGGCCGCACCACTGCTCGTGCGCGCCACGTAAGAGCAAGACTCATTCTCATATAACGGTAGGCTGTGGGCCTCGTGGCCGACCCGTTCTCCCTGCCGTTCTTCCAGCGTGGCGTGCTCGAGGTGCTGCTGCTCGCCGTCGCCTCGGGGATGCTCGGCACCTGGATCGTCCTGCGCGGCTACGCGTTCTTCGCCCATGCCGCCGGCACGGCGACGTTCCCCGGGCTCGTCCTCGCCGACGGGCTGGGGTTCTCGGCGAGCCTCGGCGCCTTCGCGGCGGCGCTCGTCGTCGCCGTCCTCGTCGGCGGGCTGACCCGGCGCCGTGCGTCGGAGAACGACAGCGCGACGGCGCTCGTCCTGGCCGGGGCGCTCGCGATCGGCGTGATCCTCGCCAGCGACGTCTTCCACTCGCAGGCGAACGTCGACCGCCTGCTGTTCGGCAGCCTGCTGGCGATCGACGGCGCCGACCTGCGACTCGCCGCCGCCGCCGCCGTGATCGTCGCCGCGGCCTCGTTCGTCCTGGGGCCGCGCTGGCTGGCGACGGGCTTCTCCGAGCAGGGTTCGCCGTCCGCGCGCCCGCGCAGCGACGTCGCGCTCGTCGTCCTGATCGCGCTCGTCGCGGTGGCGGCGCTGGCCGCGGTCGGCGCGCTCCTGGCGACGGCGATCCTCGTCGTGCCGGCCGCGACGACGCGCCTCTTCTGCGGGCGGCTGCCGGCCTGGCGGGCCGCGACGGTCGCGCTGGCCGCGCTGGAGGGCGTCGGCGGCATGTGGCTCGCCTTCCAGCTGGACGCGCCGCCGGGCGCGGCGATCGCCGTCCTGGGCGGTGCCGTGTTCGCGCTCGCCGCCGGCGCGCGCGCGCTGCTGCGCCGGCGCCCGGCGGCACCCGTCGCGCTGGCGCTGGTCGCGCTCGCCGCGCTGGGGCTCGCCGGCTGCGGCGCCGCGTCGCCGGGCGCGGACCCCGGGAAGCCCGTCGTCGTGGCGACGACCACCCAGCTCGGCGACCTGGCCCGGCGGCTCGGCGGCGACCGCATCGAGGTCCGCCAGGTCCTGCAACCGGGCAGCGACCCCCACCAGTACGAGCTGCGGCCCTCCGACGTCGCGGCCGTCGCCGATGCCGACCTCGTGCTGCTCAGCGGCCTGGGCCTCGACGACTGGATGCACGCTGCGATCAGGGATGCCGGCTCCCATGCGACCGTCCTCGATGTCGGTGCCCGTGTGCCGGTGCGCCTGGCCGGCACGGGCGAGCAGTCGGGCGGCCGGGACCCGCACTGGTGGCACGACCCGCGCAACGTCGAGGCGGCCGCCGCCGCGGTCGGCGCGCAGCTGGAGCGCCTCGATCCGGCCGCGGCGCCGGTGCTGGCCGCGAGCACCGCGGCCTACCGCAGCCGCCTGCGCGCGCTGGACGCGGGTATCCGCGCGTGTATCGCGCGCGTCCCTGCGGCACAGCGGCGCATCGTCACCTCGCACGACGCGTTCGCGTACTTCGCGCGCCGCTACGGCCTGCGCATCGTCGGCGCCGTGATCCCGTCGAACACGACCCAGGCGCAGTCCTCGGCGGGCGCGCTCGCGCGGCTGGAGGACATGATCCGCCGCGAGCACGTGCGCGCCGTCTTCCCGGAGAGCTCGATCAACGCCAAGCTCGCAGACCGCATCGCGCAGGACACCGGCGCGAGCGCGCGCAACCGCCTCTACGGCGACACGCTCGGGCCGAAGGGGTCGCCGGGGTCGACGTACCTGCGAATGGAGCGGGCCAACGCGGCGGCGCTCGTGCGCGGGATGAGCGGCGGGAGGGTGACGTGTCCCCTGCGCTGACGCCGGGGACGCTGCTCGTCGACGCCGACGACCTCGCCGCGACCTACCCCGGCGCGACCGTGCCCGCCGTCGCGAGCGCGACGTTCGTCGTGCGCGCGGGGGAACGGGTCAGCGTGCTCGGGCCCAACGGCGGCGGCAAGTCGACGCTGTTCCGCGTCCTGACCGGCGAACTGCCGCTCTCCTCCGGTGCGCTCGCGCTGCCCGCGGGGCGCGTCGCGCTCGTCCCGCAGACGGAGCGCTCGCGCCTGGACTTCCCGGTCAGCGCGCTCGACGTGGCGCTGATGGGCGCGGTCTCGAGGATGCCCTGGTGGCGGCGGCCGTCGCGCGCGGACCGCGCGCTCGCGCGCGAGGCCCTCGGGCGCGTCGGCCTCGCCGACCGTGCGCAGCGCACGTTCGGCGACCTCTCCGGCGGCCAGCGCCAGCGGGTGCTCGTCGCGCGGGCGCTCGTGCAGGACGCGCCGCTGCTGCTGCTCGACGAGCCGTTCTCCGGCCTGGACGTGCCGAGCGCGGAGCGCCTGCGCGCGCTGCTCGACGACCTTGCGGCGGAGGGCCGCGGCCTGCTGATGGCGACCCACGACATCGAGCAGGCGCGCTCGTGGGATCGCGTGCTGTGCCTGAACCGCGTGCAGATCGCGTTCGGGCCGCCGGCGGCGACGCTGACCGAGGAGGTCGTCGAGCGCACCTACGGCGGCGAGATCGTGACGCTTCCGGGCGGCGCCCGCGTGGGCATCCTGCCCGCCCACCACCACGACCACCCAGACGGGGGGCATGGCGCGTGATCGCCTGGCTGACCGACCCGCTCGCGCACGGGATCGTCGTCCGCGGCATCCTCGAGCTGACGCTGCTGGGCGTCGTCTCCGGCGCGCTGGGGTGCTGGATCGTCCTGTCGGGGATGTCGTACAGCGCCGAGTCGCTGGCCCACGGCATGCTCCCGGGCCTCGTCGGCGCGGCGCTGCTCGGGGTCCCGGTGCTCGTCGGCGGGGCCGTCGGGCTCGTGATCGCCGCCGTCTCGATCGTGCTCGTCGCCCGCGTGCCGCAGCTGGACTCCGACGTCGCCGTCTCCGTGGTCGTGACGGCGCTGCTCGGGCTCGGCGTCCTGATGGGGCTCTCGCCGCGCACGCCCGCGGGCCTGGGGGAGATCCTGTTCGGCGACGTCCTCGGCGTGAGCGACCTCGACGTCGGCCTGGCGGCCGGGCTCGGGGTGGTGATCGTCGTCGTGCTCGTCGTGCTCCACCCGACGCTGATGGCGATCGGCTTCGATCGCGCGGGCGCGCGTGCGCTCGGGCGATCCCCGGGGCCGTTCGACGTCGTGCTCGCGGTCCTGCTGGCCGCGGCGACGCTCGTGGCGGTGCAGGCGCTCGGCAACCTGCTCGTCGTGGCGATGCTCGTCGGGCCGGCGGCGACGGCGCGCCTGCTCTGCGACCGGATGGCGACGATGATGCTGACGGCGACGCTCGTGGCGTTCGCCGGATCGCTCGCGGGGCTCTACCTCTCCTTCCACGCGAGCGTCGCCGCGGGCGCGGCGGTCACCGTGTCGATCCTGGCGTTGTACGGGCTGGCGCTGACGTGGCGCGCGGCACGGGGCCTGCGCGCGCGCCGCACGGCGGCGGTGCCCGTCTGAGGCCTGCTGGGCGCTCGGTCGTCAGGGATGCGACCGCGCGGCCGGAGTCACGCTGAGGCGCGGCAGCTCGCGCAGACGCCGTGCAGCACGATCTCGTGGTCGGTGACGTCGAAGTCGACGTCGCGCGAGAGGGCGACGATCGCCCGTTCGAGCGCGGCGTCGTGGAACGGGATCACCGTGCCGCAGACGTCACAGACGAGGTGGTGGTGATGATGGTCGGCGCGCGCCGGCTCGTAGCGCGCCTGGCCCTGGCCGACGTCGACGCGCGTCACCAGGTGCAGCGCCTCGAGCTCGTCGAGGATCCGGTACACGCTCGCGCGGCCGACGGCGCGATCGCGCCCGCGCAGCGCCTCCTCGATCTCGTAGGCGGTCAGGGCGCACGACTGGGCGTCGAGGAGCTCGAGCACCGCGTCGCGCGCGCCGCCGCGCCGGTAGCCGGCGTCGGACAGCGTCCGCGCGGCGGACGTCGCCCAGGTCTCGGATGTGGCGTGCGCGCGAGCCATTCCGCACGACACTAGATGGTGCGGCTCACGTGAGCGCGACGGACCCGTGATCGTCGCAGTGGCCCTCGTGCGGGTGATGCAGGTGCCCGTCGACGAGGTAGTCGACGTGGTCGCCGTGCGGCACCGGCTCGTGGCCGCAGCCCGGGCCGTGCACGTGGCCCGGAGCGAGGGCCGCGGCGGCCCGGCCGCCGTCGCAGCGGTCGGGGTGCCGGTCGTCCACCGCGATCACGTGCTCGCAGACGTGGTCGCCGTGCGGGTGGTGCAGGTGGCCGTCGTGCAGGAAGTCGATGTGCCCGTCGTGGACGACCGCGACGTGGCCGCAGCCGGGGCCGTGGACGTGGGTGTGCTCGTCGTGCGCGGCGTGGTCGTGCATCACCACGATGGTACGCCGGGACGCGCGCTACAGGCCGGTCGGGTGGCGCACGTGGAAGCCGCGGTTCGAGCGCAGCGCGCTCTGCCAGCGGGTTCCGGCCTGACGCTGGCCGGAGGTGTCGAAGCGCAGCCCGGCGACCGACATGTAGACGTGGTCGGCGTTCGCGTAGATCGTCACCCAGGCGCCGGCGCCCTGCTCGCCCCAGTGGGCCAGGTCGCCGGACACGAGCGGGCTGTCGAGCAGCGCCGCGCCGTGCAGCGCGTAGCTCACCGAGCCCGAGCAGTCGTAGCCCGTGTCGTCCCAGCGCGCGTGACCGCCGCCCCAGACGTACTTCGTCGTCGCGATGCGGTTCCCGGCGGCGATGATCGCCCGCACGACGGCGGGCGCGCCGGCGGGCGCGACCGCGAGGCCGTTCGGGAGGACCCGGGCGACCTGCCCGGCGCCGGGCGCGGGGACGGGCGTCGTCGGGCCGGGGAGGACGGGGGTGGGGGCCGGCGCCGGCTGCGAGGGGTCCACGCCTCCCGGGGGGAGCGTGGGAGCCGGGGTCTGCGGAGCCTGACTCGCCTGGCCGTACGCGGCGCCGCCGCTGGAGGCGGCCCGCGCAGAGGGCGCGCTCACGCTGAGCAGCAGCAGTGCCGCGACGAGGATCGCCGCTGGGCGCGGGATGGTGGCGGCGGCACGCTCCATGCCCCGTGCTTCGGCCGCGCGGGCCGCGCACGACCCCCGGCGCGCGACGTTGCACGGGTTCGCGCGGCGGAACCTGCAGCCGCCTCCGGGCGCCGTCGGAGCCTGCAAGCGCCGGTGCGCCCGGGAGGAAGCGCGCACGTGCCGCCGAACCGCGCCCCATGCACCTCCGTCAGCTGCGCTCCGCGATGCACGAGTTCTGCGAGGAGGCCGCGTGGCAGCTCGCGTCCGATACGCACGAGGGCCACGAGCTCTCCTTCGAGGTCGTCGAGAGCGGTCGCAGCGACTCCCCGCTGTACTGCTACCGGCCGCTCACGGGCGACTTCATCTGCCAGCGCTCCGGCGTGCTGACCCGGCTGCCGAGCTATCTCGCCGCCGCGCACGCGCTGATCGCGGCCGGGCGGCTCGACGACTACCTCGAGGCGCGCGGGGCGCCGGCGCATGCCGCGGGCCGGGACCGCGCGGACGCCGCGCTGCACTGCTTCCTGGCGCGCGTCTTCGAGGACTCCAGCGACTTCGTCTTCCACGAGGAGCGCTTCGAGCTCGCCTTCCGCGAGTACGAGACGATCGTCGGCGACGGGCGGACCGAGACGATCGTCGTCGCCATCGTCCACGGCGTGGAGCTCACCTCGGAGTCGGGCGACGTCGGGATCGGCGAGGGTCTCTCGCTGATGCGCGGCGACGTCTGCCTCGACGCGCCGGACGACGTGCGCTGGTCGCGCTCCGAAGGCCTGCCGCAGACGCTCGCCGTGCTGCGCTGGGAGCCTGCCGCCGGGGACCAGGCGCCGCAGGCCCACGCCCGCGTGCGCCTGCGCCGCCTGCTGGTCGGCCTGCGCCTGTACGACGCCGTGCCCGTGGCCTTCGCGCCGGTCGCCTGGACCCGCACCGACAACAGCCCCTGGCAGCCGCTGCCGCTGGCCACGGCGCCGGCCCCCGAGGACGACGTCGTGATCGCGCCCGAGCAGGAGGACGAGCTGCGCGCGTTCCTGAGCCTGATCGGGCGGCGCACGCCGCGCTCGGGCGAGGTCGCCTGGGCGCTGCGCCGCTACGAGCTCGCCTGCGAGCGCGCGGCGCCGGCCGAGGCGCTGACGGATCTGCTGCTGGCGCTGCGCGCGCTGCTGGAGCCCGAGGGACCGGTCTCCGGCCGCCTCGCCGGGCGCGTGGCGGCGCTGTGCGCCGAGCCGGCCGACCGCGCCCGCCTGACCGAGCGCATCTCGCACACCGTCTCGCTCGAGCGCGCGGTCGTCGCGGGCCTCACCGTCGACCCGCAGCTCGAGCGGCTGACCCGCGAGCTCGGCGGCCACCTCCGCGCACTGCTGCGCGACGTGCTCTGCGGCCACCTCGATCCCGACCTGCGCACGCTCGCCGACGCGATCCTCGCCCAGGTCGGCGCCGCGGCGCACGCGGACGCCGAGCACCACACCGTCTCGTAGCCGGGGCCGAGGGGACGGGCCTCGTCTGCCGTGCGGCCGGGTTCACCCTGCTGGGCGAGATCGACCTCGAGTACCCGGCCGGCACCACGAGCGCTGCAACGACTGGCGGCTGGAGCTCCTCGCCCGGCCGAGGCAGCGGTAGCGCTCAGGCGAACAGGTGGGCGTGCACGGCCACGAGGCCGTCCACGTCGTGGACGTCGCCGTCGAGCTCGGGCACGAGGACGGGGCGGCGGTCGCCGGTCTCCGCCTTCAGCCGCGCGATCGACGCGGCGTCGCGCTCGGCGATCGTCAGCGCCTCGCCGTACGTGCGGGCGACCTTCGCCGCGAGCTTCGCGCCGAGCTCGGGCGCGAGCTCGGCTGCCACATCCTCGGGGTCGGGCAGCGCCTCGCCGGCGCCGTCGAGCTCGTGCACGCGGTTGATCACCAGGCCGCCGAACGGCATTCCGGCGTCCTGCAGCTTGCGGCGGAAGAAGATCGCCTCCTCGGCGGGCTCGCGCTCGGGGGAGGTCACCACGAGGAATGTCGTCCCGGGATCGCCGAGCAGCTGCCCGACCCCCTCGGCACGCTCGCGGAATCCGTCGAGCAGCGAGCCGAGCGCGAGGAAGAAGACGCTCAGGTCCTCGAGCAGGTCGACGCCGGTGAGGCGCTTCATCACGCCGAAGACGACGGCGGTGCCGCGGCCCATCGCCCGCGCCGCCAGGCCCGTGGGGGCGAGGAAGACCTTCAGCGCGCGGCCCTCGAAGAACCCGGTCAGGCGGTCCGGGGCGTCGAGGAAGTCGAGCGCGTTGCGCGAGGGCGGCGTGTCGAGCACGAGGACGTCGAAGCGCTCGGAGGCGTGCAGGTCGTAGAGCTTCGCCACCGCGGTGAACTCCTGCGAGCCGGCGACGGCGCCCGAGAGCTGCTGGTAGATCCGGTTGCCGAGGATCTCGTCGCGGGTGCGCTCGTCCGGGGCCAGACGCTCGATCAGCTCATCGAACGTGCGCTTGGCGTCGAGGGTCATCGCCCACAGCTCGCCGGTGATCTCGACCCCGGCCGCGCTGAAGCGCGCCGGGTCGACGAGCGCCGGCTCGTTGTCGAGCGCGTCGAGGCCGAGCGCGTCGGCCAGCCGCTTGGCCGGGTCGATCGTCACGACCGCGACGCGCCTGCCGCGTGCGGCGAGGCCCATCGCGATGGCCGCCGAGGAGGTCGTCTTGCCGACGCCGCCCGAGCCGGCGCAGATCACGATCGACTTCCCGTCGAGGGTGCGCGCGAGGCTCACAGGACACGCTCCAGGTCGCTCGCCAGCGTTCCGATAGCGTCCGCGTCCAGCGCCGGGCGGAAGAGGTCCTGGAGGCTCACGACGGGGCAGTCCAGGCCGCGGCGCAGGCGCGCGACCTGCGCCTTGTGCGCGTGCGCCCGCCGGTGGCTGCGCAGCACCGCGCGCACGACGGGCCCGTCGCCGCAGCCGGCGACCGCGCGCGCATCCGCCGCGCTGAAGCGCCCGGGGGTCACGCGGTTGGCGACCGCGAGCGTCAGCGGCAGCCCGACCTCGCGCTCCAGCGCACCGCGCAGCTGCAGCGTCTCGTTGACCGGCATCTCCTCCGGCCGGGCGACGGCGATCACCGCGGTGCGCCGCGGGTCGGTGACGAGCGCGTCGATGATCGACGCCTGGCGGGCGATGCGCCCGACCCGCGCCGCCTTGGCGAACGTGTGCGGCGCGGTCAGGACGGCGATGCCATGGCCGGTCGCAGGCGCGTCGAGGATCACGAGGTCGTACGGGTCGTCGGCGCTGCGCCGGCGCTCCTCCTGGGCGAGCTCCCAGACCTTCCCGATCGTCAGCAGCTCGCGCATCCCGGGCGTCGCCGCAGCCAGGTAGGTGAACGTCCGGCTCTCGGTCAGCACGCCGGCCAGCGTCCGCGAGGGAAGCTGGTCGATCAGGTACTCGCGCATCGCGTCCTCGGGGTCGATCGAGATGTGGTGCACGCCCCAGGCGAGCTCGACCTCCTCGTCGCGGACGGCCTCCTCGCCGCCGAGCGTGCGCGAGACGTCGTCGCGGGCGGCGACCTCCGCGACGATCGTGCGCAGGCCGCGCCGCGTCGCGGCGACCCCGAGCGCGGTCGCGACCGTCGTCTTGCCGACGCCGCCCTTGCCGGTGACGACGATCAGCTGGTGAGCGAACAGGGCGCTCGCGCGCGGGCTCAACGGCTCACGTCTCCCCGTCCCAGTAGTCGACGCGCTGGACGCGCATCGTGACCTTCAGTCCGCGCAGCGAGACCTTGCCCGAGCGCGGGTAGAAGCACATGTCGGCGTTGTCGCGGTGGCCGTGGGCCAGCAGCGTGAGGCCGCCGTCGCCGGCGCCGAAGGCGTGCGCGATGCCCGTCGAGGCCGGCAGCGAGATCACGTGGCCGGCGTGCACGGGGTGCGACTCGGCGGCGCCGTCCGGGTGCAGGAGCTCCAGCGCGCCGTCGCCGGCGAGCACGACGAACAGCTCGTCCTCGGTGCTGTGGCAGTGCGGCGGGTTGGACAGCCGGCCGGGGTCGACGGTCATGTGCTGCAGGCCGCTGACGCGCGAGCCGGTCGCCGTCCCGAGGTCGCGGGTCACCTGGCCGATGTCGCCGCGGCGGCGCTCCTCCTCCTCGACCTGCGCGAGCGCGACGATCTCCGGCGGGCGCTCCGCCGACGGCTCCGGCAGCTCGAGCGGCCCGCAGGCCTCCTCGGCGGCGAACGGATGCGGGCCGTCGAGCGGAAGCCAGCGCGTGCCGGCGAACATGACGTTCGGCCGCGGGAGCCACGTCAAAGCGGTGTCCGAGCCGGAGGCGAACGCGAGGACGTCGAGTCCGTCCGCGCCGGCGACGAGCGCGTGGGGCGGGCCGCCGGCGGCGTGCAGGATGGTGTCGCCGGCGCCGACCGGATGCGCGGCGTCACCGATCAGGGTCGTTCCCGAGCCCGACAGCACGAAGAACAGCTCCTCCTCGTCGGCGTGCGCGTGCATCGGCATGCCGCGCTCGCCCGGCCCCAGCTCGAAGCGGCTCAGGCCCAGGCGCGGCGCGTGCGCCGCGGCGCCCAGCCGCCGGCGCCGGCCGCGCAGCTCACGCGGCTCGCCGCGGCCGAGCTCGACCGGCGCAACGTCATCCCAGTGCACGACCATCGTGCCCTGAGCGTAGATGAGTGGTCAGCCGCAGTCCGGGCGCGTCCAGTAGCCGTTCCAGAGGGCGCCCACCGCCGCCGCGGACGGATCCGGCGTCACGGTCAGCTGGTAGTCGTTCGCGCCGCCGCACTCGTCGCCGTCGCCGGGCAGCTCCTTGAGCGCGGCGCTTGCGGCGAGCTGGGCGGCGGGGACCGCGGGCCAGCTGCCGACGAGCAGCAGCAGCCTGGCGGGCTGGAGCGCCCCCGGCAGGGTGCCGATCGCGGTCGGCGCGTCGGACGGCTCGTGCAGCGCGAGCACGACGTCACTCGCGCGCGTGACCCAGGCGACGCCCGCGTCGGTGAGCAGGATGCGCTGGATGCGCTCCTCGCGCGCGGGCGCGCTGCCCGATGCCGGGACCAGCGGCGGGCCGAGCAGCCAGCGCTTGGCGGTCTGCGTGCTCGCCGCCCACACGCGGTCGACGACCTGGCCGCCGACCGTGCGCCGGACCGTCCAAGCGACGCCGACGCCGTCGAAGGCGACCTTCGTGCCCGCCGTCCACGGGCCGAGGCGCACGGCCCGCGGCGCGACGCCGTAGACCGTCGTGCAGCCGTAGAGCGAGCCCGCGTGGTGCCAGACGCGCCCCAGCGGCGCGGTCGCGAGGGTCCCCTGGCGCGCCGGGCAGTCGTGGCTCGTGCGCGCGCTCGCGCTCGCGGGCGCGAGCACGACGAGGAGGGCGGCACAGGCGCCGATGGTCCTCAGGAGCAGGGCCGGCCGTCGGGGCATCATGATCCACATGGTGGTGGAACGACCGGCGGCGCCAAAGGTCGCGCGGCGCGATGACCGCGAAACGTCCGATGCCATGAAGGATTCCGTCATCGCCGTCCGAATTACGCGCAGGTACGGGCACCCCCCGAGGACGGAGCATCCCCCGTGGACAGTTCGCAGCACACCAGGCCCAAGGTCATCGCCTTCGCAAATCAGAAGGGCGGCGTCGCCAAGACGACGACCGCGCTCAACCTCGCCGTCGCGTTCGCCGAGGCGGGCCACCGCGTGCTCTGCGTGGACATGGACCCGCAGGGCAACCTGACCATGTCGCAGGGCATCGACCCCGACACGCTCGAGGAGTCGATCTTCGACGTCCTCGTGCACAAGCTGCCGCTCCGGCAGGTGATCCGCAAGCGCGAGATCGACCTCGCGCCGGCGTCGATCGACCTGGCCGGGGCAGAGATCGCGATGTCGACGATGATCGGCCGCGAGCGCGCGCTGTCGAAGGCGCTGGCGGAGGTCGCGGACGACTACGACTTCGTCTGCATCGACACTCCACCGAGCCTCGGACTGCTCACGATCAACGCTCTGACAGCCGCCGACAAGGTGATCGTCCCCGTGCAGTGCGAGTATCTGTCGATGCGAGGGCTGATCCAGCTCCAGAACACGCTGCAGATGATCCGCGAGAACCTCAATCCGGACGTGGAGATCGAGGGCATCCTGCCCACGCTGATGGACGCCCGCACGGTTCACGCCAAGGAGGCGATCGAGATCCTCGAGGAGAACTTCGGGGATCGCGTCTTCGCCTCGCGCATCAAGAAGACGATCCGGTTCGCCGAGGCGCCCGTCAAGGGCATGTCGGTGCTGAAGTACGAGCCGGACGGGATGGCCGCACAGTCCTATCGCGACCTCGCGAAGGAGGTTCTCACCCATGGCAAGCGGTAAGCGCGCGAGCATGCGCGAAGGGCCACTGGCCGAGCTGTTCCGGCGTACGGAGCAGGCGGCCCCGAACACGGAGGACCCGGCGGCGACGCCGCCGGCCGCCGAGCCGCAGCGCGCGGCCGAGCCGCCGGCGCCGCAGGCGGAGCCCGCCGCGCCGACGCCGGTCGCCGGCCCGACGACGGTCGCCGGGCGCGAGTACCCGCACCCGTCGCTCGGAGCCCCGCCGGAGCCGCCCGAGCCCGCGCGCACCGTGCCGACGCCCCAGGAGCGCCTGCGGCACGCGTTCAGCTCCGACATCCCGGACAACATCCTCGAGCGCGACAGCGCCGCCGCGGCGCGCGCGGCCGGGCCGCCGCCGCCCGTGGCGCCGCCCGCGCGCGAGCGCGAGCAGCTCGTCAGCTTCGACGAGAACCCGTGGTCCGGGTCGCGCACGACGGCCGCCCCGGTGATCCGGGTCGTCGGCGTCGGCGGCGCAGGCGTCAACGCGGTCAACCGCATGGTCGAGGCCGGGATCGCCGGCGTCGAGTTCCTCGCGGTCAACACCGACATGCAGTCGCTCCAGCAGTCCGACGCGGACATCACCGTCCACATCGGCGAGGCGCTGACACGCGGCCTCGGCGCGGGCGCCAACCCGGAGCTCGGGCGGGCGGCCGCGATGGAGGACTACGACCGGCTCAAGCACCTGCTCAAGGGCTCGGACATGGTGTTCATCGCCGCCGGTGCCGGCGGCGGCACGGGCACCGGCGCGGCGCCGATCGTGGCACGCATCGCCCAGGAGGTCGGCGCGCTGACGGTCGGCATCATCACCAAGCCGTTCGGCTTTGAGGGCACGCGGCGTGCAGCCTCCGCGCAGGTGGGCATCGACGCCCTCGGCGCCGAGGTCGACACGCTGATCGTCGTGCCGAACAACCGCCTGCTCCAGGTGCTCGACCAGCGCACGTCGATGGTCGAGGCGTTCCGCGTCGCGGACGACGTGCTGCGCCAGGGCGTCCAGGGCGTCAGCGACCTCGTGACGCTGCCCGGGATCATCAACCTCGACTTCGCCGACGTGCGGACGATCATGTCCGAGGCGGGGCCGGCGCTGCTCGGCATCGGCATGGGCGCCGGCGAGGGCCGCGCGATGGAGGCCGCCCAGCAGGCGGTGTCCTCGCCGCTGCTCGAGACGAGCATGGAGGGGGCGCGCTCGATCCTGCTGTCGATCACCGGCGGCACCGACCTCTCGCTGTGGGAGGTCAACGAGGCCGCAAAGGCGGTGGCCGAGGCCGCGCACCCCGAGGCGAACATCATCTTCGGCGCGATGGTCGACGAGTCGCTCGAGGACCAGGTCTGGGTGACGGTCGTCGCGACCCGCTACGGCGACGCGCCGGCGCGCACGTCCGCGCGCCGGCGCATCGAGGAGCCGGCCGGCGAGCCGCGCGTCGAGCGCCGCGAGCGCGAGCGCAGCGGCGGCAACACCGTGCGGACCGGCACGGGCGTGTCCCAGCTGGACGTCCCCGAGTTCGTGCCCCGAGGCTGACTGACAGCCCCGCGCCCCACCGGGGCACGGGGCTCGTCGCCCGCTTGAACCGCATACTCTCCCCGCCGTGACCGGCTCGGGCGGCATGGTGGCGGCGGGTCATCCGCGCACGGCGGAGGCCGGTGCGCAGGTTCTGCGCGAGGGGGGCAACGCGGTCGACGCAGCGATTTCCGCCGTGCTCGCCTCGTGGGTCTGCGAGCCGTTGCTGACCGGTCCCGGCGCCGGCGGCTACATGCTCGTCGCGGGCGCCGGCGAGGAGCCGGTGCTGCTCGACTTCTTCGTCGCGGCGCCCGGCGCGGGCGCCGGGGGCGACCACGCGCCGCTGCTCCCGTTCGAGGTGTCCTTCGGCGACACCGAGCAGGTCTTCTACGGCGGCGCCGCCTCCTGCGGGGTGCCCGGCAGCCCGGCCGGCCTCGCCGCAGCGGCCGCGCGCTGGGGAACGCTGCCGCTCGCCGACCTCGCCGCGCCCGCGGTGCAGCTCGCCCGCGACGGCGTTCCGCCGAACGCCCAGCAGGCCTACATCTTCGAGATCCTCGACGGGATACTGCTGTCCACGCCGGAGGCGGCGGCGTCGTTCGCGCCCACCGGGCGGCCGCTGACGCAGGCCGAGGCGTTCAGCAGCGCCGAGCTGGCCGAGACGATCGAGCGCCTCGGGGCGGAGGGTGCGGCGCCGTTCTACGAGGGCGACCTGGCGGCGGCGATCGTCGAGCGCGTCCGGGCCGGTGGCGGGCTGCTGACCGCGACCGACCTCGCCGCCTACCGGCCGCTCGCACGTGAGCCGGCGTGCGCGGCCTACCGCGGGCGCACGGTCCTGACGAACCCGCCGCCGTCGGCGGGCGGCATCCTGCTCACGCTCGCCTTCGGACACCTGGAGCGTCGCGGCGACGACGGCCCGCCGGACGCCGAGGTCCTGGTGGCGGTGATGGAGGACGTCCAGGCGCTGCGCGACGACGCGTTCGTCGCGGGGCTGCCCGAGCCGGGGTTCATGGACCGGTTCCTGGCGCGCAACCTGGGCTCGACGACCCACGTCGCGGTGCTCGACGGAGCAGGGCGGGCCTGTTCGGTGACGTGCACCAACGGCGAGGGCTCGGGGATCGTCGTCCCGGGGACGGCGATCCATCTCAACAACGTCATGGGCGAGCAGGACCTCAACCCGGCGGGCTTCTTCCGCAGCCCGCCGGGGCTGCGGATGCCGTCGATGATGGCGCCGACGGTCGTGCTGGGGGCGACCGGCGAGGTCGAGCTCGTCGTGGGCAGCGCGGGGTCCAACCGCATCCGCTCGGCGATCCTGCAGGTCGTCGTCAACGTCGTCGATCACGGGATGTCCGCCGGCGCGGCGATCCAGGCGCCGCGCGTGCACGCCGAGGGCGGCGTCGTCTACGCCGAGCCGGGCGCGCAGCTCTCGGGCCTCGAGCGCGCGGGCCGCGAGGTCGTGCGCTTCCGCGACCGCAACCTCTTCTTCGGCGGCGCCCAGGCGGTCGAGCGCGACGCGGCGACCGGCGCCCTCTCCGGCGGCGGAGATCCGCGCCGCGGCGGCGCCGCGGTGGCGGCATGAGCGCCCGCCGTCCACTGGCGGCGGGCGTCGCGGCGGCGGGCGTGCTGCTCGGCGGCTGCGGCGTGGCCGCACCGGATCTCTTCGTGCTGCATCGCAGCGGGTCGATCCCGGGCGCGCGCCTGACGCTGCTCGTCAACGACGGCGGCACGGTGCGCTGCAACGGCGGCCCGGCGAAGACGATCACGAGCGCCCAGCTGATCAGGGCGCGCGGCGCCGTCGACGACCTCAAGGGCAAGCCGAACACGCCGGGCCCCGCGACGCTCGCCACGCAGCTGCCTGCGGGCCCCGGCTCGATCCTGCGCTACGTCGTGCGCGACGAGGACGGGACGGTCGCATTCAGCGACACCTCGGCCCACCAGCCGAAGGTGTTCTTCCAGCTCGCCGCGCTCACGCGCGAGCTGGCGCAGAAGGTCTGCGGCCTGCCGCGCTGACGGGCGCGTGACCCATCAGCGCCGCTCATGGTGTCCATCAGGAGCTCGCGCGGGCGGGATCTCACGGATCTGCGACCCTGGGCGTTGAACCATGATGACCCGACGCTCCTGGCTTCTCATGGGGCTGCTCGCCGCTCTCTGGGGAGCGTCCTACATGTTCATCAAGATCGCGCTGCACGACGACGTGCCGGCGCCGTCGATCGTCTTCATCCGGGTGGCGCTCGGCGCCGCGCTGCTCACGGCGATCGCCGCCCACCAGCACGCGCTGACGGGGCTGCGCGGCCGCTGGCGCTGGGTCTGGGCGATCGGCCTCGTCCAGGTCGCGGGGCCGTTCCTGCTCATCACCTACGGTGAGCGCTGGATCCCCTCGGCGCTCGCCGGGATCCTCGTCGCGTCGGCCCCGATCTTCGTCGCGCTGCTGAGCCCGCGGTTCGCCGCCGGCGAGGCCGTGCACGGCTGGGCGATCGTCGGCATCGCCGTCGGCATCCTCGGCGTGGCGCTGCTGTTCGGCGTCGACCTGTCGGGCAGCGCGAAGCTGGCGCTCGGCGGCGGGATGGTCCTGCTCGCCGGGCTCGGGTACGCGTTCGGCGCGATCTGGGTGCGCTGGAAGACGCCCGGCGCGCCGCCGGTCGCGATCGCCGCCGGCACGATGGTCACCGCATCGCTCGCGACGCTGCCGCTCGCGGCCACCCACCTGCCCCCGCACGCGATCAGCATCGGCGCGGCCGCGGCGCTGCTGGCGCTCGGCGCCGGGGGCACCGGCATCGCCTTCCTCATCTACTACGTGCTGATCGCCGACGTGGGGGCCAACCGTGCGTCGGTCGTCGCCTACCTCGCGCCGGGGTTCAGCGTCCTCTACGGCGCGCTCTTCCTCGGCGAGGCGATCACCCTCGCGACCATCGCCGGCCTCGCGCTGATCCTCGCAGGCTCGTGGATCGCCGCGGAGGGCCGGGCGCCCTGGCAGCGGCGCGCGGGCGCCCACGCCGCGGGCGCCGCGGCCGCCGAGGTTGCGATGGAGCCGCTCGCCGAGGACCTCGTCGGCTACTAGAAGCGCACGCGCCCATTGGAGCGCGCGCGAACCTGCGCGCGCTCGATGAAGTCCAGGCGCTTGAGGGCGGCGCGGAAGAGGCGTGCGACGAGCTGCAGCCGCGCGTTCTCCGAGCGCAGGTCGAGCAGGCTCTGCTTGGCCTCGAGCCCGAAGTCGACGGTCGCCGCCATGTCGTAGGCGGTCATCAGCGCGAGGTCCTCGTCGCCGAGTTCGCGGTCGGCGGCCTCCTCGACGAGGACGCGGTAGCTCTCGTGGGCCTCCACGGCGTTCTCGTCGCTGGGCTCCTCGTCGCGATCGTGGAGGAACTCGACGACGGCGGCGGGATAGGGCAGGTCGTGGCGCTCCTCGATCACGCGGAACGGACGGGTGCCGGTGGTGAGGATGTTCATGCGCCCGTCGGGGAGCTCCTCCAGGACGCGGGTGACCTCCATCGCGCAGCCGATCGCGTTCGTCCCGTCGGGCCCGGCCCAGACGATCCCGAACTCGCGCCCGGACTCCAGGCACTCGCCGATCATCGTCCGGTAGCGCTCTTCGAAGATGTGGAGCGGGACGATCTCCGCCGGCAGGGCGACGAGGCCGAGCGGGAACAACGGGAAGTCCTGGATGACGCGGTCGGGCATCTCGTCCGAGTGTACGGTCGGGCCGTACTCCTGGACGATGCCCTCGACCGCTGTCGTCTGGTTCCGGCGCGACCTGCGCGTGCACGACCATCCGGCGCTCGCCGCGGCGGCGCGCGAACACGACCGTGTCCTCCCGCTGTTCGTGCTCGACGAGCGGCTGCTGCACGGGCGGTTCGAGAGTGGTCCGCGCACGGCGTTCATGCTCGGCGCGCTGCGTGCGCTCGACACCGAGCTGCACGTACGCGGCGGCGCGCTGTGCGTGCGCCACGGCCGGCCCGAGCTCGTCGTCGCGCAGCTCGCGCGGGAGACCGGGGCCGACGCGGTGTACTGGACGAGCGACGTCTCGCCGTTCGCGCGCCGGCGCGACGCGGCGGTCACGGCGACGCTGGGCGAGATCGGCGTCGCCGCGCGCCCGCACGGCGGGAACTACTGCGCCGACGTGTCGGTCCCGCGCACGAAGGCCGGCAGGCCGATGACCGTCTTCACGCCGTTCTGGAAGGCGTGGGAGCTGCTCGAGCGCCGCGCGGTGCTCGCCCCCCCGGAGCGCCTGCGTCTGCCCGACGGCCTGGACCCGGGTGCGCTCCCGCAGGGGCCGCGCCTCGACCAGGCGCTGCCGGCGGCGTTCTGCGCGCCGGGCGAGGCGGCGGCGCGCGACGCGCTGCGCGCGTGGCTCGAGGGCCCCGTCGACCGCTACGCCGACCGCCACGACGACCTCGGCGGCGGCACCAGCGGCCTCTCGCCGCACCTGCGCTGGGGCGCGATCAGCGCGCGTGAGGTCGAGGCGCGGGCCGGCGAGCGCGGGGGAGCGGGGGCCGCCGCATTCATCCGCCAGCTCGCGTGGCGTGACTTCTACGCGCACGTGCTCCTGCTGCACCCGGCCAACGCGCGCCGCGAGTTCCAGGAGCGCTACCGGGGCCTGGAATGGGATGACGACGACGAGCTCTTCAGCGCCTGGTGCGAGGGCCGCACCGGCTATCCGCTCGTCGATGCCGGAATGCGCCAGCTCGCTGCGAGCGGCTGGATGCACAACCGCGCGCGAATGGTCGTCGGCTCGTTCCTGACGAAGAACCTGCACCTCGACTGGCGCCGTGGCGAGTGGTGGTTCGAGCGGATGCTGCTCGACGGAGAGCCCGCGCAGAACAACGGCAACTGGCAGTGGATCGCCTCCACCGGCGTCGACCCGGCGCCCTACTTCCGCCGCATCTTCAACCCGGTGCTCCAGCAGCAGAAGTTCGACCCCGACGGGGTCTACGTGCGTCGCTGGGTGCCCGAGCTCGCCGGGGTCCCCGTCGAGCGGCTCGCCGAGCCGTGGACGATGAGCCCGGCCCAGCAGGCGGCCGCCTGCTGCGTCATCGGCCGCGACTACCCGGCGCCGGTGGTCGACCACGCGATCGAGCGCCGCGTGGCGCTGGAGCGCTATCGGGCGGCGGGGGCCGGGTAGGACGCAGCAGCCGCGTTCGGGGTGCGGGCAACATCCGTCCACGAACGGCCGGCTGGCCTCGTGGAGCGGCGTCAGACGGTCGTTGAGCGGGGTGTACGGGCCCGGAACCGGGCGCTACGGTCGCCCCAATGCCGACCACACGCCAGTACGTCCGAGTCCCGTTCCGCCTCCTCGCCCTCGCGACGGTCGCCGTCCTCGCACCCGTTGCCCAGGCCCGCGCCGAGACGACGCCCGCGCCGGCGATCTCGATCGGCGCCTACGGTCCTGCGACGGCGGTGTCCGGCGAGCTGCTGACCTACACCTTCGCCGTGTCCGACACGGGCCAGAGCTCGTTCGCCGCCGCTGAGGTCCTCGTCGTCGGCTCGGCCTGCCAGACGCCGGCCGCGATCGTCAACCACGGTGCCGACCTGTCCGTCGGCACGCTCGATCCGGGCGACGCCTGGACCTATCAGTGCCAGGTGCAGACGACTCCCGGGGCCTCCGAGCTCGTGATGGCGGGTCGCGCCGCCGCCACCGACGCCTCGGGTTCCACGGCCTCGGCGGCACAGAGCTTCACCACGCCGCTGGCGGCTGCGCGGACGTCGGTGTCCGGCCTGCACCTGCGCTCGGGCGGCGCGCGCATCTCGACCGTCGCCGGCTGCACGCGGGCCCGGATGAGCGCGAGCATCAGCGGCTCGCGCATCGGCTACGCGACCTTCTTCCTGGACGGGCGCCTGGTGCGCCGGGTCGTGGAGCCGGACGCCGCGGGCCGCTTCACCCTGTTCCTGGACCCGCAGTCCCTGTCGGCGCGGCGGCACGTCATCCGCGTCCACGTCGTCTTCGAGGTGGACAGTCGCACGGCCTCGCGAACGCTGGTCACCCACGTCCGCGGCTGCACCGCGCAGCGCGGCTGAGCCGCAGGAGCGCGGTTCAGGCGCTACGCCGGCCGGCGGGCGCTGATCAGCAGGTTGTAGAAGACCGCTGCAGGCAGGCGGCCCTCGAGCAGCCCGCGGTCGACCTTCTGCAGCGCGAGGTAGCCGTGGAAGGCGTACTGCTTCCAGGCCATCGGGACCTCGTCGGGCACGGCGGTCGCCTCGAGCGCGCGGTTGGTCCAGCCGAACCAGTTGGCGAGCAGCTCCTCGCCGCGAACGTGGATCTCGCCGAAGCCCGCGTCGCGCGCGACGACCTCGAGGTCGCCGGGGACGAACGCGTGGACGTCGACGTGCCGCTCGAGCTCGTGGTTCAGCTCGCCGCCGTCGCTCAGCCCGTCCGGGGCGGGCGAGGCGCCCAGCGCCGCGCGCCACATCGGGGCGACCGCCGTCGCCGCGCGCTTGGGCACGCCCGCCAGCCGGTCGCCGTAGCGCGAGGGCTCGCCCGCGAAGACGACGACGCCGCCGGGCCGCAGCACGCGGAAGAACTCCGCGAACGCCTGCTGCAGGTCGGGCAGGTGGTGCAGGACGGCGTGCCCGACGACGAGGTCGAAGCTGCCGTCCTCGAAGGGGAGCGCCTCTGCGTCCGCGACGCGCGCGTCGACCTCGAGCCCGAGCCGCTCGGCGTTGCCGCGCAGCACGTCGACCATCCCCGGGGAGATGTCGGTGCACGTCGCCGCGCCGACGACGCCGGCCATCAGGAGGTGCAGCGAGAAGTAGCCGGTGCCCGCGCCGACCTCGAGCGAGCGGCCGAACGTCGGGATCGCGCCGCCGAGCGCCTTGCGGATCTTGCCGAGCACCTGCTCGCGGCCGACCTGGCCCCAGTCGATGCCCCACTTGGCGTCGTAGTCCGCCGCCGCGCCGTCGTGGTAGCGGGTGTTCACGTCACGGATCGCGTCGGGTGAGCTGGGGGCTGCCATGAGCCGCTGGAGGGTAGCGCCGCACCAGCGCCCGCGGCGTGCTGACCAACGGGTCAGAAGCTGCCAGAATCGGGCCCATGCCCGATCTGCTCGACCTGCCTCCAGGCCCGCGCCAGCCGGCCACTGCACAGGCGCTCCAGTGGATCATGCGCCCGCGCGAGTTCGCGGCGCGCCAGCGCGAGCGCTTCGGCGACGTCTTCACGATCAACTTCGACGGCGAGGGGATCGTCTTCCTGGGCGACCCGGAGGACGTGCGCACGATCTTCACCGGCGGTGCCGAGGTGATGCACGCCGGCGAGGCCAACGCGCCGCTCGAGCCCGTCGTCGGCGGCCGCTCGATTCTGCTGCTCGACGAGGCCGACCATCTGCGCGAGCGGCGCCTGATGCTGCCGCCCTTCCACGGCGAGCGCATGCGCCGCTACGCGCAGATCATGAACGAGGCCGCCGAGCGCGACGTGGCGACCTGGCAGGAGGGGGCCGGGCTGACGCTGCTCCCGCACATGCAGGGCATCACGCTCGAGGTCATCATGCGCGCGATCTTCGGGATCGAGGAGGGCCTGCAGATGGATCGCCTCGGCCGCCTGATCCGGCGCATGCTGAGCCTCACGACGAACCCGAGCCAGTTCGTCATCAGCCTCGTGCTCGGGCCCGACTCGCCGCGCCTGGAGGCGCGGCTGCGCGCCGCGCTCGATCCGCTCGACGCCGAACTCCACCGCGTCATCGCCGAGCACCGCGACGCGCCGGATCTCGCAGAGCGCGAGGACATCCTCTCGATGCTGATGCTCGCACGCGACGAGCACGGCGAGCCGATGACCGACCGCGAGCTGCGCGACGAGCTCATGACGCTCCTGCTCGCCGGCCACGAGACGACGGCGAACACGCTCTCCTGGGCGTTCGAGCGCCTCACCCGTCACCCCCAGATCCTCGCCCGGGTGGCCGCGGAGGCCCGCGCCGGCGGCGACGCGCCCTACACCGACGCCGTGATCCAGGAGACGCTGCGCCTGCGCCCGGTGCTGCCGCTCGTCGTCCGGAAGATCACCAGGCCCGTCACGGTCGGCCAAGGGCGCTTCCGCCTGCCGGTCGGCACGCGCGTGGCGCCGGCGATCATCCTCGTCCACTACCGCGAGGACGTCTACCCGGAGCCCGACGAGTTCCGGCCGGAGCGCTTCCTCGACACCCCGCCCGGCACCTACACGTGGCTGCCGTTCGGCGGCGGGATGCGCCGCTGCCTGGGCGCCTCCTTCGCGCAGTTCGAGATGAAGGCCGTGCTGCACACGGTCCTCTCCCAGGTCGAGCTCGAGCCCGTCGGTCACGCCGAGCGCGTCGGACGCCGCGGCTTCACGCTCGTCCCGAACAAGGGCGGCCGCGTGCGCGTCGTGCGCCGCCTTCCCAGCCCCGTGCGCGAGCGCGAGGGTGCGCTCGTGACCGCCTGAGCGCCGAGGCGACCGTTGCGTGACGAGCGTCACATTGCACCGTGCGCGCGACCCCGTAGCGTGCCCGCATGAGCCGCTCCGCCGAGTTCCGTGGCCCGCGCGCGCCCCAGGCCGTGCAGATGTACCGCTTCCTGCGCGACGAGGAGGGCTACACGAACGAGCTCCACGCGCGCTACGGCGACGCGTTCCACATCAAGTTCGAACGCCGCGGTTGGCACATGTTCTCGGACCCCGAGGCGATCAGGCAGATCTTCACGGCCCCGCCGTCGATCGCCCACGCGGGGGAGGCGAACGAGATCCTCCGCACGGTGCTGGGCCCGCACTCGGTGCTCGTCGTGGACGGCGCCGAGCACCTGCGCCAGCGGCGGATGCTGCTGCCGCAGTTCCACGGCGACCGCCTCAGGGCGTGGCGCGGCGCGATGGAGCGCGTCGCCGAGGATCGCGTGCGCCGGATGCCGCCCGGTCGCCCGTTCAGCCTGCGGCCGCACATGACGGCGATCGCGCTCGAGGTCATCCTCGAGGTCGTGCTCGGCGTGCGCGGCGCAGAGGAGCACGAGCGCATCGCGCGCCCGGTCGACCGCCTGCTCGACTGGCTCGCGGCCCCGCGCAACCTCGTCCTGCCGGCGGTCTTCGGCCCCGACAGCGCGATCGTGCGCCGCGTGCACCGGCCGGTGCTGGACCCCGTCGACACGGCGCTGTACCGCCTGATCCGCGAGCGCCGGTTCGCCACCGACCTCGAGGGGCGCGACGACATCCTCTCGATGCTGCTCCTCGCCCGCGACGAGCAGGGCGTCGAGCTGCACGACGAGGAGGTGCGCGACGAGCTCGTGACGCTGATCGTCGCCGGCCACGAGACCACGGCGACCGCGCTCTCGTGGGGGTTCGAGCGCCTGACCCGCGACCCGGCGCGGCTGGCGCGCCTGGAGGCCGAGGCCGACGCGGGCGAGTCGACGCGCTACGCCGAGGCGATCTTCCGCGAGGCGCTGCGCCTGCGGCCCGTGCTGAACAACGTGCTGCGCACGCTCCAGGAGCCCTACGAGATCGGCGGCGTCGTCTATCCGAAGGGCGCCGTGCTCGCGCCGAGCATCTACCTCGTGCATCGCCGCCCCGACGTCTATCCCGACCCGCTCGCGTTCGACCCCGAGCGCTGGCTGGACAGCTCGCCGGGCACCTACACGTGGATCCCGTTCGGCGGCGGCACGCGGCGCTGCATCGGCGCGCAGTTCGCGCAGCTGGAGATGGAGATCGTCCTGCACGCGATCGCGCGCGCGGTGCACCTCGAGCCCGTCGGCGAGGCCGAGCCGCCGGTCCCGCGGTTCATCACCTCCTCGCCCCAGCGCGGCTGCGAGGTGCGCATCGGCGAGCGCCCGGCGGCGGCGGGGCGCGCCGAGCCGGCGCTCAACGCCGCGGCGTGAGCACGTGTGCACGCGGCCGAACGAGCGGCCGCGTGCACTACCGTCTGAGCGGCAGATGCCCGACGCCGCAGCGCCAGAACGCACCGATCCCGACGCTCCGCGCATCTTCCAGGCCGGCCAGCCGCAGGGCGTCCCGCCGCTCGAGCTGACCGGCGAGCGCACGCTGCCCGACGTTCCGCAGGAGAACTACTGGTACCGGCGCCATGCGGTCGTCTACGAGTGGATCCGCGCCCGTGTCGGCGGCCTGCGCGTCGTCGACATGGCCTGCGGCGAGGGGTATGGCACCGACGTTCTGGCGCGCACCGCGCACTCCGTCGTCGGCGTCGATGCGAATCTCGACGCGTTCGCGCACGCCCGGGCCAAGTACGAGCGCCCCGGGGTGCACTTCGTGCGCACGCTGATCGACATGTTCGACGAGCCGTGCGACGCCGTCGTCTTCCTGCAGACGATCGAGCACGTGACGAACCCGGGCGAGATCCTCGACCGCTTCCGGGGGCTCGTCGCCGACAGCGACGCCCCCGCCGTCTACGTCTCGACGCCGAACGTGCTGACGCTGGCACCCGCGGGCGCCGAGCGCTCGGGCAACCCGTGGCACCTGCACGAGTACCGCGCCCGCGAGTTCCGCTCGCTCTGCGAGGCGCACGCCGGTCGTGTCGACCTCTTCGGCCTCTTCCACGCGCGCATGCTCGCGTGGCACGAGGTCGCGCTGAAGCGCCTGCACTGGGACGCCGTGCACGCGCGGCTGGGCATCACCGAGCGCTTCTACGACCGTTTCACGCCGGCGATCTCCGAGCGCGACTTCCGCCTTGTCGCCGAGGCCGACGCCGGGCCGCTCGGCGGGCTCGACGCCGCGCTCGACTTCGTGGCGGTCCTCACGCCGTGAGCAGCGGACCGGGCCGCGTCGCGCTCGTCCTGCACACGCACATGCCCTACGTCGAGGGCTACGGGACGTGGCCGTTCGGCGAGGAGTGGCTGTGGGAGGCGGTCGCGACGAGCTACCTCCCGCTGCTCGACCTGTTCGACGCCGGCGCGCCGCTGACCCTGTCGCTCACGCCGGTGGTCTGCGACCAGCTCGAGGCGCCGGACGCGATGGAACGCTGCGCGGCGTTCCTGCGGGAGGTGCGCAGTGCCTCGCACGCGCTCGACGTCGAGGACGCGCGCGCGTCCGGGCGCGCGGACCTGGCCGACGAGCTCGAGCGCGCGGCCGCGGAGTACGCGGCGGCGCTCGCCCGCCTCGAGGCGATCGGCCCCGACCTGCTCGGCCGGCTGCGCCCGCACGCGGCGTGGACGAGCAGTGCGACCCACGCGATCCTTCCGCTGATCGCGACCGACGCGGGCATCCGCCTGCAGCTGCAGACCGGGATCGCCGGACACCGGGCGCGCTTCGGCGAGGACTGGGCCGGCGGCTTCTGGCTGCCCGAGTGCGCCCACGCGGCCTGGCTGGACCCGCTTCTGGAGGAGGCCGGGGTGCACGCCGCCTGCGTCGAGCTCACCGACGTGCTCGGCTTCGGCGACCGCCGGAACCTGACGCCGCTGCGCAGCCCGGCGGGCCCGATGCTCGTCCCGCTCGACCGCGCGACGGTCGACCTCGTCTGGGGCCCCGCCGGGTATCCCGGGGGCGGCGCCTACCGCGACTACCACCACCGCACGACCCGCGATCATCATCCGTGGGCCAACGACGGCGCGGTCTACGACGACCAGCGCGCGAGCGCCCAGGCGCAGGCCGACGCCGCCGACTTCGCGGCGCGCTGCGCCGAGCGTGTGCGCGAGGGCGGCCTCTGCGTCCTGGCGTTCGACACCGAGCTCTTCGGCCACTGGTGGCACGAGGGGCCGCGGTTCCTGGCGGCCTTCGTCGCCGAGGCCGAGCGGATCGGGCTCGACCTCGTGCACCTGGACGAGGCACTGGCCGACGCCGACAGCGCGCCGCTGCCGCACCACTGGCCGCACATCACCACGTGGGGTGAGCCGCACACGCTGCGCACCTGGTCCAATCCGGCCGTCGCGGAGATCGCCGCCGGGCAGCGCGCGATGGAGCTGCAGGTGCTCGGCGCCGGGCCTGCCGCGGGCGAGCGCGCCGTCCGCGAGCTGCTGGCCGTGCAGGCCAGCGACTGGGCGTTCATGGTCACGCGCGACCTCGCCGGCGACTATCCGCTGGAACGCTTCCGCGCCCATCGCGCCGCCCTGGAGGACGCGCTCGCAGCAGGACCCTCGGCGGACCCGCGCGTGCGCCATCTCGCCCCGTACATGCGCATCGCCCCGTTGCTCGAGCCATGAGCCGCGCCGGCGCTCGCGGCGGCTGCCGGTGCACCGGCGCCGTGCGCGAGGTCAGGCCGGTACGCCCGACTCGAGCCGCTCGCGCGCGGCCTCACGCGCCGCCGAGCCCATCGCGCGGTGCCCGCCCGCCTGGGCCAGCCCGACACGCGGCATGTTCCCGTAGATCGCCTCGTAGGAGCCGGCGCGGACCTGGAACGTCTCGTGCCAGATGCCGACGTCGCCGTTCAGGCCGACGACCTTGAAGAACGCCTTCCAGGGCTCGCTGTGCAGCGTGTCCTGGCGCGCGAAGCGCTCGAGGTCCTCGAAGCTGCGCCAGTACTGGATCAGCATCGGCTGCAGCGGGCTGAACAGGCCGCGGCGCGTCGCCAGGCAGCCCGCCTCGGGATGGGTCTCGAGGTACTCGACCATCGGCGGCATGGCGCGTGCGACGGAGAGCCACTTGCGCAGCTTCCACGGTCTGTTGACGCGCATGCCGATCACGAAGACGACGAAGTCGCCCTCGATGTCGGCGGTGTAGCGGCCCGGGAAGATCGGCGAACCCATGCGCGCGAGCCTACGTCCGGGTCACTCCCAGCGCAACGTCCGCGGCGCGTCGCGCATGCGCAGGACGCGGGCGGGGACGCCGCCGGACACGGCGTTGGGCGCCACGTCCTTCGTGACCACGGCGCTCGTGCCGATCACGGCGTTGTCGCCGACGGTGACGCCGCGCAGGAAGCATGCGCCGTAGCCGATCCACACGTTGTGGCCGACGCGCACGCCGCGCTTGTAGATGCCCTGATGGCGGATCGGCCGCTCGACCTCGACGACGCCGTGGTCGAAGTCGATGAGCATCACGCGGTCGGCGACGATGCACTCGCGGCCGATCGAGACGTGCTGGAAGGCCGACACGGTGCACTCCTGACCGAGGACCGTCTTGGCGCCGATGAACACCTCGCCCTCGTGCGCGCGGATCTTGCAGCCGTCGCCGATCCAGCACCAGCGCCCCAGGTGCACGCGCGCGCCGCGCCCGATCTCGAACGTCACGCCCGGCCGCACGAACACGACGCCGTCCATCTGCAGGCGCCCGCGCCAGCGCAGCCGCAGCCACGCCCAGCGGGCCAGCAGCACGGCGTACTCGGTGCTCAGCATCCCGTGTGCGCGGGCGAACCGCAGGAACGTCAGCGCCCCGCCGTGCAGTGGCGCCGGCGCGGTGCGCGGCGGCGCCTGGGGCTCGGAGGCGGTGAGCGTCGGCTCCACCCGCGGGATTATGCGGGCAGACGCGCGGCGAGGGCGCGCAGCGTCGCGCCCCCCCGCAGCCACGCTGATTCCGGGCCGTCGGCCCGCTCGTACACGTGGCCCGAAGTTCTGCGTGGAATTCGGCGCGCGCCGCCGAAACCCGCAGAACTTACGGCCGCGTGTACTAGCCTCCGCGCCCGTGACCGCAGGCTCCACCCAGGACACCCTCGCCGAGCGCCTGCTCGCCGGCGACCGCCGCGCGCTCGCCCGTGCGATCACGCTGGTCGAGGACGACGACCCGCGCGGGTGGGGGCTCGTGCGCGAGGTCTACCCCCACACGGGCCGGGCGGCGATCGTCGGCCTGACGGGTGCGCCCGGGGCCGGCAAGTCGACGCTGATCGGCGAGCTGACGCGCGTGCGCCGCGCGCAGGGGCGCACCGTCGCGGTGCTCTCGATCGACCCCTCGTCGCCCTTCACGCACGGCGCGCTGCTGGGCGACCGCATCCGCCTCACCGACCACTTCCTCGATCCGGGCGTCTTCATCCGCTCGATGGCCAACCGGGGCGCGCTCGGCGGGCTCAGCGAGGCGGCGCTGCAGGCCGCGCTGCTGATGGACGCCGCGGGCCGTCAGGACGTCTTCCTCGAGACCGTCGGCGTGGGGCAGGCCGAGGTCGACATCATCGACCACGCCGACACGATCGTGCTCGTGCTGATGCCCGGCTCGGGCGACTCGATCCAGGCGCTGAAGGCCGGCATCATGGAGATCCCGGACATCATCGTCGTCAACAAGAGCGACCACCCACTGACCGATACGATGGTGCGCGAGATCCGCGGCGTCCTGTCGCTCGCGCCGGCCGCGGGCGGCTGGCCCGTCCCGATCGTCAAGACCGAGGCCTCGCGCGGCGAGGGGATCGACGAGCTGATCGAGCGCCTCGACCAGCACCGCGCGCACATCGAGGCCCAGGGCACGCTCTCCGAGCGCCGCCGGCGCAACCTGCGCAGCGAGGTGCTGTCGCTCTGCACCAACCGCCTGCGCCGTCGCCTGGAGGAGCGCCTCCACGAGGACACGCGCTTCCAGAGCCTCCTCGACGACGTCGTCGAGCGCCGGATCGACCCGGCCACCGCCGCGACCGAGATCCTCGAGCACTTCGCGGACTAGGACACGCTCCAGGGGACCGGGCCGGTCGGCGGTGACACCGCCGCGCGGTCGCTGAGGCGGGCGCCCGCGAGCATCCAGATCGTCAGGGCGACGCCGATCACCGCGAGCACGACGCCCAGGCGCGTGTAGCGACGCAGCGACCAGGCGCAGAGCGCGGCCGCGCACGGCAGCGCGACGACCAGCGCCTCGCCGGGCACGAGGCCGCGGAGCGTCGGGCGCAGCAGCACGGCCGTCAGCACCGCCGCCCCGCAGATGGCGGCCAGGAACCCGGCGGCGACCTCGATGTCGGTCTCGCTGGGGAACGCGCGCGCGAGGCGCTCACGGCGCGAGCGCCACAACAGCCACAGCGAGACGAACGCGAGCAGCAGGAACGGCGCGAACAGCAGGACGCCGCGATGCGGGTCGAGCCACACGCCCGGGATGCGCGGCCAGCGCGCGAGCGCGTCCGAGACCGAGCCCAGCCCGGTCGGCGCGTGCGGCGCCGCCGCCGCCGCGTACGGCGTCAGGCCGCCGAACAGGCGCCCGTTGACGGTGACGTAGAGGACGATCGAGACGAGCACGAGCTCGATCGCGGCGATCCCGGTCCAGGCGCGCCGGCGCCGGCGCAGCCAGCGGAACAGTGCTGCGGCGACGACCGCCGCGGGCAGGATCGCCTGCGGCCCGATCCACGGGACGAGCGCGATCAGCGCGCCGCAGCCCGCCGCGGCGCGGCCGGCGGGGTGGTCGCGCACGCGCAGCGCCAGCACCGCGGCGCCGGCGACGAGCGTCGCGCACGTCGCCGCGGGGCTGATCGTCGTCGCGGCCAGGACGGCCGGGGGTGAGAGGCCAACCGCGAGTGCGGCGCCCGAGGCCCACGGGTCCGGGACGAGGCGGCGTCCCAGCGCCGCGGCCGCGGCGAACCCGGCGGCGGCGATCAGCGCGAGGAACAGCTCCACGGCGATCGGGCCGCCGATCGCGTAGGCGGGCGCCAGCAGCAGCGGGAACAGCAGGCCTTGCGGCTCGATCAGGCGGCCGTTGACCGCCAGCGCCGTCGGCGTCAGCCGCCCGTTGAAGAAGGGCCTCCAGGCCGAGCGGCGGTACTCGTCGGTCAGCTCGAAGTCGCCGCCGTGGACGATCGACTCCGTCGTCAGGAGGACGTGCGCCTCGCTCGCGCGCAGGTCCGAGCCGGGCGTGGCGTGCAGCCCGAGCCCTGCGCAGTAGACCGCGAGCAGGACGACGAAGACGATCAGCGAGGCGCGGCGCGTCCCGCGCCGGCGCACGCGCGCGAGCCGGCCGAGCTCGAGCGGCGGGTGGTCGCGCGCGTCGGCCGTCGCGGACATCGGCGCGGCGGGGTGCGGCGCTCAGGCTCCGAGGGCGCGGGCGATGACCATCTGCTGGACCTCGTCGGTGCCCTCGCCGATCGTGAGGATCTTCGCGTCGCGGTAGAAGCGGCAGACGGGGTACTCCTCGATGTAGCCGTAGCCGCCGTGGATCTGCACGGCCTCCTCGGCGCAGCGCACGGCCAGGCGCCCGGTCTTGAGCTTCGCCTGGGCGGCGGTGAGGCTGAAGTTGCGGCCCTGGTCCTTCTCCCAGGCGGCCTTGTAGACGAGCAGGCGCGCGGCCTCGATCTCGGTCGCCATGTCGGCAAGCTTGGTCTGGATCGCCTGGAACTTGCTGATCGGCTGGCCGAACGCGCGGCGCTCCTTGGCGTAGGCGATCGCCTCGTCCAGCGCGCCCTGCGCGAGGCCGACGCCCATCGCCGCCACGCCGATCCGCCCGATGTCGAGGATGTGCAGGAACTGCTTGAAGCCCTGGCCGCGCGGGCCGAGCAGGTTCTCCTCGGGGACACGGCAGTCGGTGAACGTCAGCGGCCGCGTGTCCGACGCGTTCCAGCCCATCTTGCGGTACGGCGCGCCCTGCTCGTAGCCGGGCGTGCCGTTGGCGACGATGAGGTTCGAGATCTCCTTGCGGCCATCGGGCCCCTCGCCGGTCACGGCGGTGATCGCGACGTGCCCGCTGATCTGCGTGCCCGCGTTGGTGATGAACTGCTTGGCGCCGTTGATGACCCACGTGCCGCCGTCCAGGCTCGCGCGGGTCTTCGTGTTGCCGGCGTCCGAGCCCGCCTCGGGCTCGGTCAGCCCGAACGCGCCCAGCCGCCTCCCGGCGCACAGGTCGGGCAGCAGCTCGCGCTTCTGCGCCTCGCTGCCGAAGAGGTACACCGGCTGGGTGCCGAGCGAGGTGTGCGCGCAGAGCGTGATCGCGACCGACGAGTCGATCCGCGTGAGCTCCTCCACGGCGAGCGCGTAGGCCAGCGAGTCGCCGCCACCGCCGCCGTACTCCTCCGGGAACGGGATCCCCATCAGCCCCAGGTCGCCGAGCTGGCGCACGATCTCGTAGGGAAAGGCCTTCGTGCGGTCGAGCTCCTCGGCGACCGGGGCGACCTCCGCGCGGGCGAAGTCCCGCACCGTGCGCTGGATCAGGCGATGGTCGTCGGAGAGCTCGAAGTGCATGGGCGCAACCCTACGACGGGCCGGCGGCGAGCGACTCCGTCAGCGTGACGAGCAGCCGCACGCCCCAGCCGGCGCCGCCCTTGCCCGTGTAGGGCAGCCCGTTGTCGTTGGCGACGCCCGCGATGTCGAGGTGCGCCCACGGCACGTCGCCGGCGAAGCGGTGCAGGAACTCGGCGCCCATCAGCGGGTGTGCCTTGCGGTCACGCCCGGTGTTCGTGATGTCCGCGTAGACGCCCTCGATCGCCTCCGCATAGCGGGGGTGCAGCGGGAGCCGCCAGACGGGCTCGCCCGCGGCGTCGCCCGCGGCCGTGACGGCGGCGCACCAGGCGTCGTCGTTGCTCATGACGCCGGCGTAGACGGAGCCGAGCGCGGTGACGACGCCGCCGGTGAGCGTCGCGAGGTCGACGAGCCGCTCGGCACCGAGCTCGCGCGCGTGCAGGATGCAGTCGGCGAGGACGAGCCGGCCCTCGGCGTCGGTGTTGTTGATCTCGATCGTCGTCCCGTCGGCGGCGCTGACGATGTCGCCGGGCTTGATCGAGCGCCCGGAGATGACGTTGTCGGTCGCGCCGATGACCGCGACCAGGCGCACCGGCAGCTCCCGGCGCGCGACGAGGGCGGCGGCCTCGAGCACCGCCGCGCCGCCGGACATGTCGAACTTCATCTCGACCATGCCCGGCCCGGTCTTGATCGTCAGGCCGCCCGAGTCGAAGGTCACGGCCTTGCCGACCATGCCGAGCACCGGCCCGCGCGGCTCGGGGTGGGCATAGCGCAGGACGATCAGCGCCGGCTCCTGGTCCGAGCCGCGGAAGACGGCGGCGAACGCGCCCATGCCGCGCGCTTCGATCTCCGCGCGGCCGAGCACCTCGACCTCGAGCCCCGCGATCGCCCCGGCCAGCCGGCGCGCCTCGTCGGCGAGCGCCGTGGGGGTGAGGTCGTTGGCCGGGCGGTTCTGCAGGTCGCGCGCGGCGTTCTGCGCGCCGGCCAGCGCCGCGGCACGCGCGGCCGCCGGGGCGAGGTCGTCGTGGGCGCTGAGGACGAGCGCCCCGGGGCCGCGTGCGGACGTGTCGTCGTCGCCGCCCTTGAAGAGCGTGAAACGGTAGTTCGCCAGCAGCGTGCCCTCGACGAGGGCGCCGGCGACGTCGTCGTCCACGTGGTGGGGGACCTCCCAGCAGAGCGTCTGGGTCCCCAGTTCGCGCGCGCGGCCGAGCACGGTGGCGGCGGCGCGGCGCGCGCGCTCGGCGTCGAAGGCGGAGCGCTCGCCGAGGCCGACGAGGATGAAGCGTCCGCCGCCGGCGTGGCTGACGGCGAGGTGTCCGAAGGACCGGCGCGCCTCGCCGCGGTCCAGCAGCGCCTCGAGCGCGCCGCCGTCGACGTCGTGCGCGATGCCCTCGTCCTCGAAGACGCCGACGGCGATGGTGTCGGCGCCGCTCTGGAGCGGGGGCTGGGTGGTGGTGGTGACGTTCATGGGATCAGCCTATGGCTGGGCTCGGGCTGTGCCGGCTTCGCCCGGTGGGCCCGTGGTGCGAGCCCGCACTACCATTCGCGCCCACCGCCCCAGCGCTTGTCCCTCCTGGAGACCCGAATGCCGAAGACCGTGATCCTTGGTACCGCCCGAACCCCCATCGGCAAGATGGGCGGCGGCCTCGCCTCGCTCGACGCCACCGACCTCGGCGGCACCGCGATCGCCGCGGCGCTCGAGCGCGCGGACGTGGCGCCCGAGCAGGTCCAGCACGTGGTCATGGGCCAGGTGCTCCAGGCCGGTCAGGGGCAGATCCCCTCGCGCCAGGCGCAGATCAAGGGCGGCATCCCGAAGGAGGTCTCCTCGGAGACCGTGAACAAGGTCTGCGCCTCCGGGCTGCGCGCCTCGGTGATCCTCGACCAGGCGATCCGTGCGGGCGACGTCGAAGTCGGCGTCGGCGGCGGCATGGAGTCCATGTCCGGCGCGCCCTACCTGCTCCCCAATGCGCGCTTCGGCTACCGCATGGGCGACGCCAAGGCGCTCGACGCGATGGTCAACGACGGGCTCACGAACCCCTTCAGCGGCAAGCAGATGTTCGTCGAGGCGACCGAGATCGGCGACGAGCTCGAGCTCACGCGCCCGGACCTCGACCGCTGGGCCCTGCGCTCGCACGAGCTCGCGCTGAAGGCGACCGACGAGGGCCTGCTCGCCGAGGAGATCGTCCCCGTCACCGTCAAGGGTCGCAAAGGCGACACCGTCGTCGAGATCGACGAGGGCCCGCGTCGCGGCTCCTCGCTCGAGGCGCTCGCGAAGCTGCCGGGCCTCGTCGGCAAGGAGGGCAGCCACACGGCCGGCAACTCGCCGGGCGTCAACGACGGCGCCGGCGCGATCGTCCTGGCCTCCGACGAGTGGGCCGCCGCCAACGGCAAGGAGGCGCTCGCCGAGATCGTCGCCCACGCCCAGAGCGCGAACGACTTCGCCTACCTCGCGACGACGCCCGCCAGCGCGGCGCAGAAGGCGCTCGCCAAGGCCGGCCTCGACGTGCAGGACATCGACGTCTGGGAGATCAACGAGGCCTTCGCCTCCGTGACCCTCAACTCGATCCGCCTGCTCGGCATCGACGAGGACAAGGTCAACGTCAACGGCGGCGCCGTCGCCCTCGGCCACCCGATCGGCGCCTCCGGCGCACGCATCATCGGCACGATGGTCCACGAGCTGCGCCGTCGCGGCGGCGGGCTCGGCTGCGCCGCGATCTGCTCGGGCGGCGGGCAGGGCGACGCGATCATCATCCGGGTCCCGGGGTCGTAGTGGGTCTTCTCGGAATGTCGGGCCGGAAACGGCGCGGCGGCGGCGCCGTCAGGCAAGGACGCAGGATCGATGCAATGCCGGTGGCATTGCTCGATCCGAGGACGCCGCATGGCGGTGAACGCCGTCCGGCGTTTTCGGTCAGATGTTTCGAGAAGGGCCACCAGGAGCTCCGCGCACGCACATGACGGCCGCCGCCTTCCTCGACCTGGACCGCACGCTGGTGGCGGGCTCATCGGGGTTCTACTGGGCGCGGGCGGCTGTCGACGCCGGCATGATCTCGCGCCGGCGGATGGGCCACATCGTCTGGCAGAACCTGCGCTTCCGGCTGCTCGGATCAACCGACGACTGGACCGACAAGGTCCGTGCGGACATCGCGGACATGATCGCCGGCCAGCGCGCCGTCGACCTGCGCCGGATGATGCCCGAGGTGCTCGCCGGCGTGCTGCCGCGCGTCTACCCGCAGATGCTGCGCGTCGCCTACGACCACCAGGACGCGGGCCGGCGCGTCTACATCGCGACCGCCTCCTCGCAGGAGATGGCGGACATGCTGAGCCACGTCCTGGGGTTCGACGGCGGGATCGGGGCGCGGTCGGAGGTCGTCGACGGGCGCTTCACCGGGCGTGACATCGGCCCGTTCACCTACCGTGAGGGCAAGGCCGAGCGCATGCGCGAGCTCGCCGCGCAGGAGGGCATCGACCTCGCCGCCTCCTACGCCTACTCGGACTCGGAGTCCGACCTGCCGATGCTGCGGCTGGTCGGGCACCCGGTCGCCGTCAACCCGGACGCCGAGCTGGAGCGCATCGCCCGCGCCGAGGGGTGGCAGGTCCTGCGCTTCGAGCAGCTGGGCCGCCGACTGCTCGCCGTCGGCGCGCTCGTGGGGATGGGTCTCGTCGGCACCGCCGGGCGCCAGGTCGCCGTGCGCCGTGCGGGCGTCCCGCCGGCGGCACCGCGCAGCCGCTCCGCGCGCGGCCGGCGGCGCGCCTGATCGCTCGCCGAAGGTGACGCCCGCGTCATCTCGGCACGTATGATCCCGGCCATGGCGACGACCTCGCGCACGTCCTCGACGCATCCGGCTGCGACGCTTGCGTGGCGTGAGGCGTTCGATGCGGTGCCGGAGCGTGACGCGTCGTTCTCGACGTTGTCGGGGGTGCCGGTCGAGCCGCTGTATACAGCGGAGGATCTGGGTGGGCGGGATTCCGCATCAGAGCGGATCGGGGTGCCGGGCGCGTTTCCGTTCACGCGTGGTGTGTACCCGTCGATGTATCGCGGGCGCCTGTGGACGATGCGCCAGTTCGCGGGGTTCGGCGGGGCGGCGGAGACGAACGAGCGCTTCCACTATCTGCTGGCGCATGGGCAGACGGGTCTGTCGACGGCGTTCGACATGCCGTCGCTGATGGGCCATGACTCCGACTCGCCCAGGAGTCTGGGCGAGGTGGGGCGTGAGGGTGTGGCGGTCGACACGCTGGATGACATGCGCACGCTCTTTCAGGGCATTGATCTTGGTGATGTGAGCGTGTCGATGACGATCAACGCGCCGGCGGCGATCATGCTCGCCTTCTACGTCGTCGCGGCGGAGGAGGCCGGCGTTCCCGCGGACCGCCTTGCGGGGACGATTCAGGCGGACATCCTGAAGGAGTACATCGCGCAGAAGGAGTGGTGCTTCCCGATCGATCCGGCGATGCGGGTGATGGGCGACATGATCGAGTGGTGCAGTGGCCACATGCCGCGCTGGCATCCGGTGTCGATCAGCGGCTACCACATTCGTGAGGCGGGCTCGACCGCGGCGCAGGAGCTCGCGTTCACGCTCAAGGACGGCCTGACGTACGTGGAGCAGGCCGTTGAGCGCGGGCTTGATGTCGATGATTTCGCGCCCAGGCTGTCGTTCTTCTTCAACGCCCAGATCGATTTCTTCGAGGAGATCGCCAAGTACCGCGCGGCCAGGCGGATCTGGGCGCGGGAGCTGCGGGACACGTTCGGCGCCAGGAACCCCAAGTCGTGGCTGATGCGCTTCCACACCCAGACCGCCGGGGTGTCATTGACCGCCCAGCAGCCGCTGAACAACATCACCCGCACCGCGATCGAGGCCTTGGCCGGCGTGCTGGGCGGGACGCAGTCGCTGCACACCAACAGCTACGACGAGGCATTGGCGCTGCCCACGGAGGCCGCGGTCAGGGTCGCGCTCAGAACGCAGCAGGTGATCGCGCACGAGACGGGCGTGGCGAACACGATCGACCCGTTGGGCGGCTCGTACTTCGTCGAGGCCTTGACCGATGAGCTGGAGCGCCAGGCCTACGCGTACTTCCAGCGGATCGACGAGCTGGGCGGGATGGTCGACGCGGTCAAGGCCAACTTCCCCCAACGCGAGATCGCCGACGCCAGCTACGAGCTGCAGCAGGAGATCGACGCGGGCAGGCGGATCGTGGTCGGCGTCAACGCGTTCACCGAGGGCGACGACGACCACACGCCGATCCTGCGGATCGACCCGGCATTGGAGCGCCGGCAGATCGATCGCCTGCGGGCCGTCAAGGGCCGTCGTGACGCCGGCGCGGTCGAAGCCTCGCTCGCGGAGCTCAAGCGCGCAGCCGCCGACGAGCGCGAGAACCTGATGCCCCACCTGATCGGCTGCGCGCGCGTCTACGCCAGTGAGGGCGAGATCATCACCGCCCTGCACAGCGTCTTCGGCCACTACACCGAGACCCCCGTCTTCTGATGCGCAGGCAGGTGCAGGCTCTCGTGCGCCGACGGCGCATGCTGCTCCTTCGCGCGTCACACTGTCCGGCAGGTCGTCGGATCGACCGCGCCACACCGTCCAAGGAGGACACCCCCCGATGAAGCGCATCCTCGCCCTCGCGGCGACCCTTGCAGTCCTGGCCGCGATCGTGATCACCGCACCCGCGGGCGCGACGAACGCCGCGCCGAAGGCCACCGCCGCAGCGGTGACCGTGAAGCTCAAGGACTCCTACTTCAGCCCGAGCAGGCTCACGATCAGCCGCGGCACAGCCGTGCGGTTCGTCTGGGCCGGGAAGCTCTCGCACAACATGACCGGCGGCGGGCTGCCCAAGAGCCTCGCCCGCACGAAGGTGCACGGCACGTTCACGACCGGCTTCTCCAAGGGCACCAAGACGATCATCTGCACCATCCACCCCGGGATGGTCCTCAAGCTCCGGGTCCGATAAGGGACCGAGCCCGGAGGCTTACGCCCGGGCGGCGCGCTTGCGCTGCCGCCCGGGCCGGCTTCCGGCCCCGGCGAGGGCCGCCGAGCAGACTGCACCGCCGCGGGCGAAGACGTAGCATTCGGCTCAGCCGATGGTTCCCGGCACATGACCATGCCCGCGAGCGCCACCCAGAAGAAGATCCGCGTCGTCGTCGCCAAGCCGGGGCTCGACGGGCATGACCGCGGCGCGAAGATCATCGCCCGCGCGCTGCGCGATGCCGGGATGGAGGTCATCTACACGGGGTTGCACCAGACGCCGGAGCAGATCGTCGAGACCGTCATCCAGGAGGACGCCGACGCGGTCGGTCTCTCGATCCTGTCGGGAGCGCACATGACGCTGGTGCCGCGCGTGGTGGAACTGCTGCGCGCGCAGGGCATCGACGACGTGCTGGTGACGGTCGGCGGGACGATCCCGGCCGACGACATCCCCGAGCTCCAGGCACTCGGCGTCGCCGCGGTGTTCACGCCCGGCGCGCCGACGCAGGACATCATCGACTTCATCCGCGGCGCCGTACAGGAACGCGAACCCCGCTGACCTGGCCGTGTCCCATGGGATATCGGCCCGCCCGCCGGGCGCAGCCGCGCCCGTGCGCCCGATTGACTGGTCAGTCAACTTTGCCGATACACTCCGATTCCCGTTCGCCACAGGAGGCCTGAAGTGAAGATCTGCGTCCTGGTCAAAGAGGTGCCAGACGCCGCCGTCCAGAAGCGCATCGACCCGAACACGGGGCGCATGGACAGAAGCGGTGAGAAGAACCTCAACCCGTACGACACCCACGCGATCGAGGCGGCGATGCAGCTCAAGGAGAGCGGCGCCCTTCCGGTCGACGAGGTCGTGGCCGTGACGATGGGCCCCGAGTCCGCCGTCCGCGCGCTGCACAAGGCCGTCTCGCTCGGCGCCGACCGCTCCGTGCACCTGACGGACGCGGCGCTCGCCGGCTCCGACGTCGCCGCGACCGGCTACGCGCTGTCGCAGGCGCTGAAGCGCGAGAACCCCGACCTGGTCCTGCTCGGTCAGCAGTCGGACGACGGCGAGTGCTACACGATCGGCGCGGTCGTCGCCGACCACCTGGAGATGCCGTCGCTGACGCAGGTCATCAAGATCGACGTCGAGGGCGGCACGAAGCTGCGCGCCGAGCGTCAGGCCGAGTACGGCTACGACACCGTCGAGGTCGCGCTGCCCGCCGTGATCTCGGTCGGCGACGCGATCAACGAGCCGCGCTACCCGTCGCTGAAGGCGATCATGGGGGCCAAGAAGAAGCCGCTCGACACGGTCGCCGCCGGCGACGTCGGCATCGACGCCTCCAAGGTGGGCGCCGACAACTCCGCCGCCCAGTGGACCGGCTCCAAGGAGCCGCCGAAGAAGGCGCCGGGGCAGATCATCGAGGACGAGGACACGAACGACACCGTCGAGAAGATCGTCGCGTGGCTGGACGAGAGGAAGCTGATCTAGACATGTCCAACATCCTGGTCTACGCGCTGCACTACGAAGGCGCGATCAACAAGAACTCACAGGGCGCCGTCTCCGAGGGCGCCAAGCTCGCGGCCGCGATCGGCGGCGAGTGCCACGCGATCCTGGTCGGCGCGGGCATCTCCGACGATCTCGCCGCGTCGCTCGGCACCTACGGTGCCGCCAAGGTCCTGCGCGCCGAGGGCCCGGAGGGGCTCGCGCAGCCGGTCGTCGACGCGATGGCCGCGGCCATCGCCCAGGGCGGCTACGGCTACGCGCTGTTCGGCGGCGGCCTGCTCGGCTTCGAGGTCGGCGCGGGCCTCGCCGCGCGCCTGGGCGCCGGCGTGGCGATGGAGGTCACCGCGGTGCAGTCCGACGGCGGCAAGCTCGTCGCCGAGCGCCCGATCCTCGGCGACTCGGCGATCTCGGAGATCAACTTCCGCAGCGACGTCGGGATCATCATCGGCCGCCTGAATGCGTTCGACATCGTCGCGGGCGGGTCGCCGGCGCCGGTCGAGGACCTGGCGGTCGACTACTCGCCGTTCTCGGGCCAGGCCAGCATGGTCACCCGCGGCGAGCAGCGCGGCGCCGACGTGGACATCGAGGGCGCCGACGTGCTGATCGCCGGCGGTCGCGGCCTCGGCGCGGCGGAGGGCTTCCAGCTCGCCGAGGACCTCGCTGCGGCATTCGGCGGCAATGCCGCCGTCGCGGCGACCCGCGCGGTCGTCGACGCCGGGTGGTTCCCGTACGCGGGCCAGATCGGCCAGACCGGCAAGACGGTCGCGCCGAAGCTCTACCTCGCGGCCGGCATCTCCGGCGCGATCCAGCACAAGGTCGGCATGCAGAACTCGGAGAACATCGTCGCGATCAACAAGGACGCGAACGCTCCGATCTTCGAGTTCAGCGACCTCGGGATCGTCGGCGACCTGAACAAGATCCTCCCCAAGCTGACCGAGGCCGTGAAGGCCAAGAAGGCGGGCTGATCGCAGTGGCCGGATCGAACGGCAACGGAACGGCCGTGCCGGCGGCGTACCCGCCGCCGGTCGACTCCCCGTCGGAGTTCATCAAGCGCGGGCTCGACCCCGAGGACGAGATCATCGAGGTCGGCGTCGCGGTCGTCGGCGGCGGCACGGCGGGCCTGGCTGCGGCCAACCGCCTGCTGCAGCTGCTGGCCGACGACGCGGCGGGTGGGGGCGACCTCACCGAGCGCCTCGGCGAGGTGCCCGTCGCCGTGATCGAGAAGGCCAAGACGTGCGGCGGCCACAACCTCTCGGGCGCCGTGGTCCGCCCGGGTCCGCTCCAGGAGCTGTTCCCGGACATGACCCGCGAGGACTGGCGCAAGGAGGGCTTCGCGTTCGGCGAGGTCACCAAGGAGTCGGTCTACATGCTCCCCAGCGGCGGCACGAAGCTCCGCATCCCGACGCCGCCGCCGTTCAAGAACCACGGCAACGAGGTCATGTCGGTCTCTGCGCTGGCGCGCTTTCAGCAGCGCGTCGCCGAGGAGGCCGGCGCCTACGTCCTCACCGAGACCTCCGCGACCCAGCTGATCGTCGAGGAGGGCCGCGTCGTCGGCGTGCGCTCGGGCGACAAGGGCCGCGGCAGGGACGGCGAGCCGCTCGGGAACTTCGAGCCCGGCACGGACATCAAGGCGCAGTTCGTCGTCCTCGCGGACGGCTGCTGGGGCAGCCTGACCGGCGCGGCGATCCGCGAGTTCGGCCTCGGCGAGAACCGCGAGCCGCAGGTCTGGGAGCTCGGCGTCAAGGAGGTCTGGAAGGTCGCCAAGCCGCTCGACCGGATCATCCACACCATCGGCCCGTGGCCGCTGAAGCTCAGCTCGAAGTACGGGCAGATCGGCGGCACCTGGATCTACCCGATGAAGGACGAGAAGACCGGCGACGACCTCGTCTCGATCGGCTTCGTCGTCGATCTCGAGTACGCCGATGCGACGACCTCGGCGCACGACCTGCTGCAGCTCTTCAAGACGCACCCGCTGGTCAAGAGGATCCTCGCGGGCGGCGAGCGCGTCGGCTGGGGCGCCAAGGCGCTGCCGGGCGGCGGCTACTGGTCCGTGCCCAAGCTCACGATGCCGGGCGCGCTGCTGGTCGGCGACGCCGCGGGTCTCGTCGACACCGTGGCGCTCAAGGGCGTGCACCACTCGATCCTGTCGGGCAAGCTCGCCGGCGAGCACCTCTACGCGGCGCTCTCGCAGGGCCGCCCGTCGGTCGAGTCCTACGAGGATGCCGTCGAGGAGTCGCAGATCGGCAAGGAGCTCTACGAGGTCCGCAACACGCGCCAGCCGTTCCAGAAGGGCTTCATCAAGGGCGGCCCGATCGTGAACCTCGCGATCGCGACGAAGGGCAGGCTGCCCGGCGGCCGGCTCGCCTGGCACCGCAACGACGAGCAGGCGATGTTCGTCGGCGACACCGCGGACACGTACCCCAAGCCCGACGGCAAGTACACCTTCGACAAGCTCTCGAGCGTCTTCATCACGGGCAACCAGACCCGCGACGACGCACCGAACCACATCCGCGTGCAGAAGAACGTCCCGCGCGAGGTCGCCGAGACGTGGAAGTGGATGTGCCCCGCCGGCGTCTACGAGATTCCCGACGACGCGCCCGAGCACGGGAACGTCGACGTGGTCGTCAACTACACCAACTGCGTGCAGTGCGGCGCGATCACCGCCAAGGGCGGGCGGCTGACCACGCCCGAGGGCGGCGACGGCCCGCTCTACCAGCTCACCTGAGCGGGAGACTGCAGCATTGGACGTTCGACCCGGGGGGCGCAACCATTGCGCCCCCCGTGTGTTCCTGGGGGCAGCATGCGTGCACTGATGCCCATCGCCCTGATCGCCGCCGCGGCCATCGCCGCGCCGTCCGCCATGGCCGCGCCCACGGGCAGCGCCGTGCCCTTCGGCGGCCGCGCGGCGAAGACGGCCAAGCTCGTCGCGCTCGGGGCGAAGGTCGAGGCATGCTCGACCGCGGCGGACGCGCGCTTCGCGGTCTTCAAGGGCACGATGCCCTCGATCGGCGCCGGTGGCCGCATGGAGATGCGCTTCGCCCTCTACCAGGCCCCGAAGGGCACGCTCGCGTGGTCGCACGTCCTGAACGTCGACACGTTCGACGAGTGGGACCTCTCGGACAGCGGCGTGTCGGGCTTCATCGTCAAGAAGCGCGTGAGCAACCTCGCCGCCGCGACGGTCTACCGCACCGCCGTGAGCTACCGCTGGCGTGACGCGAGCGGGCGCATCACGCGGCGCGCCAAGCGCATCTCGGCGCCCTGCGCCCAGCCGGACACCCGGCCGGACCTCGTCGTGCGCGCGCTCGGCGCGACCGGCGGCGCCAAGCGCGCCGACGGCGTCGTGACCTACGGCGCGGTCGTCGCCAACAAGGGCAACGGGCCGTCCGCCGCCTTCAACGTCGTCTTCACGGTCAACGGCGTCGTCGGCGCGCCGCAGCGCATCGGCCCGCTCGCCGTCGGCCAGCGCGTGCCGGTCACCTTCGAGGCGCCGAAGTGCACCGCCGGCAGCGTCGTACAGGTGACGGCCGACAGCAGCGCGGAGATCGCCGAGGTCAACGAGGCCAACAACGTGCTCCAGCGCACCTGCCCGGTGGGCGGCTAGACTGCTCGGGAGCCATGAAGACTGAGATCCACCCCAACTACGTCGAGTCCCACGTGCGCTGCACCTGCGGCAACGAGTTCACGACCCGTTCCACGGAGTCGGAGATCCATGTGGAGATCTGCTCCAACTGCCACCCGTTCTACACGGGCAAGCAGAAGCTCGTCGACACGGGCGGCCGCGTCGACCGCTTCCGCCGCCGTGCCGCCAAGCGCGCGGCCGCATCCGCTTCCTGAGCGACCCACACCGTGGCCACCGCTGAGCGCCTTCCCGGGTCCGACAGCGGCTCTGCTGCGGCATCCCTGAGCGCCGAGCCGGGCGAATGGGTCGCCACGCGCGACGCTCCCGTCGGCGGCCAGGCCGTTCTGGAGGGCGTGATGATGCGCGGTGCCGGGACGTGGGCGGTCGCCTGCCGCAAGCCCGCGGCCGACCAGCTCGACGCCGACGGCCACCGCGCCGACATGAACGACCCGCCGCGCGGCGAGATCGCCGTCGAGACGCACGAGGTCGAGTCGGTGCTCAAGCGCCGGCGCTGGCTGCGCGTGCCGATCGTGCGCGGCGTCGTCGCGCTCGGCGAGTCGCTCGTGATCGGCTTCAAGGCGCTCGGGACGTCCGCCAACGCGCAGATGCCCGAGGAGGAGGAGCCGATCTCCGGCTTCCTGTGGACGGCGACGATCGTGTTCGCGCTCGCGCTGTCGATCGGCCTGTTCTTCATCGTGCCGGTCACGCTGACGAACCTCGTCAAGGACCAGCTCGGCTCGGCGTTCCTGTTCTGGATCGTCGAGGGCGTGCTGCGGACCGGCATCTTCCTCGGCTACCTGATCCTGATCTCGCGCATGCGCGACCTGCGCCGCGTCTTCGAGTACCACGGTGCCGAGCACAAGACGATCTCCTGCTACGAGGCCGAACTCGAGCTCACGCCCGAGAACGCCAAGAAGTTCTCGCGCCTGCATCCGCGCTGCGGCACGAGCTTCCTGCTGATCGTGATGATCGTCGCCATCTTCGTCTTCTCCCCGCTCGGGCTGCTGCCCTGGTGGGCGCTGATCGTCACCCGCATCGTCGGCGTGCCGTTGATCGCGGGCATCTCGTTCGAGCTGATCAAGCTCGCCGGCAAGCACCGCCGCCGCCGCTGGGTCCAGATCCTCATGTGGCCCGGGCTCAAGCTGCAGCTGCTCACCACCCGCGAGCCCGACCTCACGCAGCTCGCCGTCGCGATCGCGGCGATGGAGGCCGTGCTGGCGAACGAGAAGCCCGGCGAGGACCTCCTCGGCGTCGAAATCGCTGCCTGATGGTGGGTCGCGGGTCTCGCGGCGCCTGAGGCCACGCTGAGGCGGCGGGAGGGCCGGCCGGCCTATCCCGCCGCACATCGCGGCCTCCTGCATCCACGATCCTCCGCTCCGGCCGCGTTGGTGGCGGGACGTGATTGCATGTCGTCTCGGCGGGCCGGCCGGCCGCCCGGTCCCGGCGCACCGCGGCCGCCCGATACCCTCGACCTCCGATGATCGAGTCCCTGGTCGAACAGCTGGAGTCGCGCTTTGCGGAGGTCTCGCGGCAGATCACCGACCCCGTGGTGATCAACGACCGCAACCGCTACGCGGAGGCCGGCCGCGAGTACCGGCGGCTCGAGCCCGCGGCCAGGCTCGCCGAGGAATGGCGCCGGGCCGTCGACGACGCTGCGGGCGCGCAGGAGATGCTCGACGAGGGCGACGACGACGCCGAGGTGCGCGACATGCTCGCCGCCTCGCGCGAGCGCATCGAGGAGCTGGAGGAGGAGATCCGGCTCGCGATGGTCGAGTCCGACCCCAACGACGACAAGAACGTCATCGTCGAGATCCAGGGTGGCGCGGGCGGGGAGGAGGCGGGTCTGTGGGCCGGCGACCTCTACCGGATGCTCACGCGCTACGCCGAGCGCCGCGGCTTCACGCCCGAGGCGATCGAGGTCGGTGAGGGCAAGTACACGTTCGCGATCAAGGGCGACGGCGCCTACTCGATCTTCAAGTACGAGGGCGGGACGCACCGCGTGCAGCGCGTCCCGGTGACCGAGTCCCAGGGCCGCATCCACACGAGCACCGCGACCGTCGCCGTGCTGCCCGAGGCCGAGGACGTCGAGGTCGACGTCAACCCGAGCGACCTGCAGATCGACGTCTACCGCTCCTCGGGGCCGGGCGGACAGTCGGTCAACACGACCGACTCCGCGGTGCGGATCACGCACAGGCCGAGCGGCGTCGTCGTCTCGATGCAGGACGAGAAGAGCCAGCTCCAGAACCGCGAGAAGGCGCTGCGCGTGCTGCGTGCGCGCCTCTACGAGCGCAAGCTCGCCGAGCAGCAGGCCGAGCTCGCCGCGGACCGCCGCTCGCAGGTCGGGACCGGCGACCGCGCCGAGAAGATCCGCACCTACAACTTCCCCGAGCGGCGCGTGACCGACCACCGCGTGAAGGTCACCGTCCACGACCTCGACGCCGTGCTGGAGGGGGCCCTCGACGAGTTCACGGCCGCCCTCGAGGCCGACGAGAAGCGTCGCCGCCTCGCGGCGCAGGCCGCCCAGAGCGCCTGATGGGCGTTCCCGTTCGCGACGCGCTCGACAGCGCCGTGATCGCGATCGCGGCATCCGGCAGCAGCTCCCCGCGCCTGGACGCCGAGCTGCTGCTCGCGAGCGCGCTCGGGGTGGACCGCGCGGCGCTGATCGTCGACCCGCGCCGTGAGGTCACCGGGCCGGCGGTGCGCACGTTCCAGGACCTGGTGCGGCGGCGCTCGGCCGGTCACGAGCCCGTGGCCTACCTGCTCGGCAGCAAGGGCTTTCGCCACGTCGACCTGGACGTCGATCCGCGCGTGCTCGTGCCCCGGCCCGAGACCGAGCTGCTGGTCGACGTCGCGCTCGCGCTCCCCGGCGGCGCGCGGGTGCTCGACGTCGGCACCGGCAGCGGCGCGATCGCGCTGGCGCTCAAGGCCGAGCGTCCGGACCTGCAGGTGACCGCCAGCGACGTCAGCGCCGCGTCGCTCGAGGTCGCGCGCGCGAATGCCGCCCGCCTGGAGCTCGACGTCGCATTCGTCGAGGCCGACCTGCTCGACGGCCTCGGTCCGGCGTGGGACGCGATCCTCTCCAACCCGCCCTACGTCGCCGAGCGCGACCGCGCGACGCTCCCGCCCGATGTCGTGCGGCACGAGCCCGGCGTCGCGCTCTTCGCGGGCCCCGACGGCCTCGACGTGCTGCGCCGGCTGATCCCGGCCGCCGCGCTGACGGCGACGACGCTCCTGGCGCTCGAGGTCGGCGCGGGCCAGGCGCTCGACGTCGCGGCGCTCGTCGGCGCCGCGGGCTTCACGCAGACCGAGGTGCTGCGCGACCTCGCAGGCATCGAGCGCGTGGTGGTGGGGCGCCGGTGAGCGGCCCGGTCATCACGCTCGAGCAGGCCGCGACGTTCTCCCGCTGCATGTCGGTCGGCGGCATCGCCGTCTTCCCGGCCGACACCGTCTACGGGCTGGCCTGCGAGCCCGCCAGCCGCGACGCCGTCGAACGCCTCTACGCGCTCAAGGGCCGCACGCCGGACAAGCCGACCGCGGTCATGTTCTTCTCCGTCGGCCTGGCGCTCACGGCGCTGCCCGAGCTGGGGCCGCGCACGCATGCGGCGATCGCGGCGCTGCTCCCGGGCGCGCTGACGCTGCTGCTGCCCAACCCCGCGCAGCGCTTCCCGCTCGCCTGCGGCCCGGACGGCGGGACGCTGGGCCTGCGCGTGCCGGCGCTGCCGGCGTCCCTCGAGGCGCTCACTGGGGTGCGCTGGCCGATCCTCCAGACGAGCGCCAACCGTGCGGGCGAGCCCGACGCCTGCCGGCTCGCCGACGTTCCCGCGCAGATCCGCGAGGGCGCCGACCTCGTCATCGACGGCGGCGAGCTGCCCGGGATCGCCTCGACGGTGCTCGACCTGCGCGACTACGAGCTCGACGGGGCGTGGGCCGTGCGCCGTGCGGGAGCGCTCTCCGAAGGGGAGATCACCGCGCGGCTCGGGTAGGGGGCCGTGCGGGAAGGCCACCAGGCGAGTGCTTCCCCGCCGCCGTGGAATCAATCATCTACGCTCGCCGCCATGCAGACCGCCTTCGTCACCGGCGCCTCCGGCTTCATCGGGGGCGCCCTCACGCGCCGGCTGATCGCCGACGGCTGGCGCGTCCGCGCGCTCGCGCGGAGCGACGCCGCAGCGAGCACCGTGGCCGCGCGCGGCGCCGAGGCCGTCCGCGGCGACCTCCGGGACACCTCCGCGATCGCCGCGGGCGCGCGCGGCTGCGAGATCACGTTTCACTGCGCCGCGATGCTCGGCGAGTGGGGGACCCGCGCGGAGTTCGAGGCGGGCAACGTGGCCGGGACGGTCAACGTCCTGGACGCCTCGCGCCGCGCCGGCGTGCGCCGCGTCGTGCACGTCGGCACCGAGGCGGCGCTGCTCGACGGCGGGCCGCTGATCGACGTCGACGAGACGGCGCCGTTGCGCCCGGACTCGCCGGCGCTCTACTCCTCGACGAAGGCGCGCGCCGAGCAGGCCGTCCGCGCCGCCGCCGACGCGGGCCTGGAGACCGTGGTGGTGCGCCCGCGCCTGGTCTGGGGCCCCGGCGACACGACGATCCTCCCGGAGCTGATCGCGGCCGTCGAGGCCGGGCGCTTCGCGTGGATCGGCGGCGGGCGCCACAGGACGTCCACGACGCACGTCGACAACGTCGTCGAGGGGCTCGTGCTCGGCGCCGAGCGCGGCACGAGCGGCGAGGCCTACTTCGTCACCGACGGCGACCCCGTCGTCTTCCGCGACTTCGTCACGCGCCTGCTCGCGACCGCCGGCGTCTCCGCCCCGACACGCAGCATCCCGGCGCCGCTGGCGCGCGCCGCGGCGGCCTCCGGCGAGACGCTCTGGCGGGTGCTGCCGCTCAAGGGCCGCCCGCCGGTCACGCGGCTGGCGGTCTGGCTGTCCTCGCTCGAGACGACGATCGACATCTCCAAGGCGCGCGAGCAGCTCGGCTACGCGCCGGTGATCACGATCGACGAGGGGATGCGGAAGCTGGAGCGGGCATGAGGATCGTCGTCGGGTCCGATCACGCCGGGTTCGCGCTCAAGGAGCACGTCAAGGCGACGCTGATCGCCGCCGGCCACCTGGTCGCCGACGTGGGCACCGACTCCGACGAGCCGGTCGACTACCCGCAGTTCGCCGCGCAGGGCGCGCGCGCCGTCGCCCGCGGCGAGGCCGACCGCGCCGTTCTGGCCTGCGGCTCGGGGAACGGCGTCGCGATCGCCGCCAACAAGGTCGCCGGCATCCGCGCCGTGAACGCGCACGACGTCGACGAGGCCGAGATGGCCCGCCGGCACAACGACGCCAACGTCCTGACGCTCTCGGGCGCGCGACTGGCCCCTGCGGACGCGGATGCGATCGTGGCGCGCTTCCTCGACGCGCAGTTCGAGGGCGGGCGCCATCGGCGCCGCGTCGACCAGATCGCCCTGCTCGAGCCCTGATCCGGCGCCCGCGGGCGGCCGGGCGGGGGGATACCATCGGGGGACGATGACCGAGCTGCCGCCCGACTTCTTCAACCGCCCGCTGGCCGAGGTGGACCCGCAGATCGCCGACGTGCTGGCCAGGGAGCTCGAGCGCCAGCAGCGCACGCTCGAGATGATCGCCTCGGAGAACTTCGTGCCGCGCGCGGTCCTCGAGTGCCAGGGCAGCGTGCTGACGAACAAGTACGCCGAGGGCTATCCCGGCAAGCGCTACTACGGCGGCTGCGAGTTCGTCGACGTCGCCGAGGAGCTGGCGATCAGCCGCGCCAAGGAGCTCTTCGGGGCCGAGCACGCGAACGTCCAGCCGCACGCGGGCGCGCAGACGAACACCGCCGTCTACCAGGCGCTGCTCGAGCCGGGCGACACGCTGATGGGCCTCTCGCTCGCCCACGGCGGTCACCTCACGCACGGGATGCGCCTGAACGTCTCGGGCAAGCTCTACGACATCGTCGCCTACGAGGTGAGCCCCGAGACCCACCTGCTCGACATGGACGAGGTCGAGCGCCTGGCCCGCGAGCACCGGCCGAAGATGATCGTGGCGGGCTGGTCGGCCTACCCGCGCTTCCAGGACTTCGCGCGCTTCCGCGAGATCGCCGACGCGGTCGGCGCCTACCTGCTCGTCGACATGGCGCACTTCGCGGGCCTCGTCGCAGCCGGGCTGCACCCGAGCCCGGTGCCGCACGCCGACGTCGTCACGACCACGATCCACAAGACCCTCGGCGGCGCCCGCGGCGGGATGATCCTCTGCCGCGAGGAGTACGCCAAGAAGATCAACTCCGCCGTGTTCCCCGGACAGCAGGGCGGCCCGCTGATGCACGTGATCGCCGGCAAGGCGGTGGCGCTGGGGATCGCCCAGACCGAGCCCTTCCGCGAGCGTCAGCGCCGCACGGTCGCCGGCGCCCAGGCCGTCTCGGACGCCCTGCTGGAGGCCGGCCACGGCGTCAGCGTCGTCACCGGTGGCACCGATGTGCACCTCGTGCTCGTCGACCTGCGCGACGCCGAGCTCGACGGCCGGCAGGCCGAGGACCGCCTGCACGAGATCGGCATCACCGTCAACCGCAACGCCGTGCCGTTCGACCCGCGTCCGCCGATGGTCACGAGCGGCCTGCGCGTCGGGACGAGCGCGCTCGCCACGCGCGGCCTGCAGACCGAGGACTTCGCCCAGATCGGGCAGATCATCGCCACCGCGCTGACGCCCGCGTACGAGGCCCAGAAGGCCGAGCTCGCCGAGCGCGCCGCCCAGATCGCCGATCGCCATCCGCTCTACGAGCACCTCGGCACGCCGGCGGCCGTATAGCCGCGCCGTCCCGTCCCGCACGCGAATCCGGCGCAGCCGCGACTAGGGTTCGGCGCGGATGACCCATCGCGACGCGATCCTGGGCTTCGTGGTCGCCTTCGCGGTCGCGGTCCTGCTGACGCCGCTGACGGCGCGCTTCGCCACACGCGTCGGGGCGGTCGACCGCCCGCGCGACCGCGGGCTCTCGACCGGCGACACGCCGCTGCTCGGCGGGCTGGCGATCCTCGCCGCGGTGCTCGTCGCGAGCGCCTTCTTCCTCAACCTCGACCTGCCGCCTGCGGGCGCGCGCATGCGCGGGATCCTCGCGGGCGCCGTCCTGATCACGATCATCGGCGCGCTCGACGACCGCTTCGACCTTCCGCCGTTGCTGAAGCTCCTCGGGCAGGCCGCGGCGGCGACGATCCCGGTGGCGGCCGGGGTGACGGCCGGCCACATCACGCTGCCGTTCGCCGGGCCGCTCGATCTCGGCGACGCCGGCGGGCCGCTGACCGTGCTCGGCCTCGTCTTCGTGATGAACGTCGTGAACTTCTCCGACGGGATCGACGGACTGGCGGCCGGGGTCTGCGCGATCAGCGCCGTGGCGTTCGCGATCATCGCCTTCGACCTCTCGCGCGGGACCGCGGCGACGCTGGCGGCGATCACCGCGGGCGCCGCGGCCGGCTTCCTCATCTACAACTTCCACCCGGCGAGCATCTTCATGGGCGACTGCGGCTCGAACCTGCTCGGCCTGCTGCTCGGCTGCGTCGCGATCGAGGGCGCCGTCAAGACGCAGGCGGTCCTGGCGCTCGTCTTCCCGCTGATCGTCCTCGCCGTCCCGTTCCTCGACACGACGTTCGTGGTGCTCAAGCGCCTGAAGTACCGCCGGCCGGTCTACGTCGCCGACCAGAGCCACTTCCACCACCGGCTGAGCCGCATCGGGTTCAGCCAGCGCCGCACCGTGCTCTACCTCTACGCCTGGACGGTCCTGGTCGCGGGGTTCGCCGTGTCGCTGCGCTTCATCCCGTACTCGGACGACGGCGGGAACCTGAACACGGGCTGGGCCGCGATCGTCGCGCTCATGGCGCTCGTCGTCCTCGGGGCGAGCGTCTACCTCGTCTACGTGCTCGAGATCCTGAAGTTCCGGCGCCTGCGCGAGGTGCGCCTGCGCCGCCAGCGCCCGGACGTGAGCGAGGCCGAGATCCGGTCCGACGTCACCGAGAAGCTCGAGACGGGCCAGTTCGACGCCGTCCGCCCCAAGGACGTTCAGGCGTAGATCGTGCGGATCCAGATCTCGGTGAGCGCCGCGACCGCCGCGTCGCGCTGGATCCGCTCGCTCTGGACGAGCTGCTGGTAGTACGTGCGCTCGACCATCCAGGTCAGCGCGAACGCCGTCGCCCCGGGGGCCGGGCACGTCGAGCGCCCGCCACTGCGCTCCAGCTCGATCCGCCGCTCCGTCGCCTCCACGAACTGGCCGATCAGGCCGCGCCAGAACTGCGCGACCTCCTCGTCGTAGGTCGAGACCTCCACGACGGCGCGCAGCAGCACCGCGTGCTCGTCGTACAGGCCGGCGATGTTCGTCAGCGCGACGCGCAGCTGCGCCGCGGGGTCGCCGTCGCCCGACCACCAGATGTCGGCCTGCTCGAGCAGCAGCTCCGTGACGTCCTCGGTGAGGCGCATCAGCAGCTCGCGCTTGTCGGCGAAGTAGAAGTAGAAGGCCGTGCGCGAGATCCCCGCGCGCGTGGCGATGCGCTCGATGCCCAGATCCGCGTAGGACGCGCCCTCGGAGAGCAGCTCCTCGGTCGCCGTGAGCACCGCCGCCTGCACCGCCGCGCGCTTGGCGGTCGTCGTCCCCCCGCGACGCTGCGCTGAAGCCATGCGCCGAGGCTACCACCGGCGGTGCAGGCCGCTTGACGCTCTGTCACGAGCCGACCTACGATCGCCCGCATGCCCCAGACAGCGCACCTGATGGACCCGCAGCAGCTCTACGAGCTGTGGGAGCGCCAGAACTGGGTCTCCGCGACGATCGACCTCGGTGCGGACCGGCGCGACTGGGCGGCGCTGTCCGGCGGGCAGAAGGGTCAGCTCGCCTGGAACCTGTCGGGGTTCTTCATCGGGGAGGAGCGCGTCACGACGCAGTTCGGCGGCCTGGTCGGCGCCTACGAGGACCAGAGCGAGGAGGCGTTCCTCTGCACGCAGCAGGTGGACGAGGCGCGCCACGCGCAGCACTTCAACCGCTTCTTCGAGCAGGTCATCGGCGTCGACGGAACCTTCGAGGAGCGCCTGGCCTGGGCCCGGCGGCATCTCAGCGCGCCGTTCGAGATCCTCTTCGACCGCGAGCTCGTCGGCGCGAACCGCAGGCTGCTGGACGACCCGCGCGACCTCGAGGCGAAGGTCGAGTACGTGACGATCTACATGATGGTCATCGAGGGGATGCTCGCCCTCACCGGCCAGTACTTCATCACCGTGTTCCTCGAGCGCGAGCGCCTGCTGCCGGGCTTCCTGGAGGGCTTCCGCAGGATCTCCCAGGACGAGCACCGCCACGTCGCCTACGGCACGTGGTTCCTGCAGCAGAAGTGCCGTGATCCGCACCTGCGCGAGGTCGCGCGCGCCAAGCTCGTCGCGCTGCTGCCGGTGGCCTCGCAGGTCCTCGTCCCGCGCGGCGCCGATCCGGAGGGGCCCGCGATCCTGGGCTACACGAACGCGCAGACGAGCGACTTCGCGTTCACGGCGCTGAACCGCCGGCTGAAGCTCATCGGCATCGGCCTCGAAGCCGCTGCGCCGGCGTGAACCGGCCTTGAGGACCATCGCGAGCGGTGCTATGTTCGCTGCAGTCCTCGCTCACTCGAGCGCCGGAGGCAGACGTATGAGCTTCGCGACCAGCAACATCCGCACGATCGCCGCCGGCCAGTCCGGTGCGGCGCCCGTGCGCCCGCGCGAGCTCGCGTCCTAGCCACTCCCAGCGCCGGGTCGCGGGCCTCACCGCCCGAGACCCCGAGCGCGTCGCAGCGCAGCATCGCGGCATCTCCTCGTCCCGGGCGGTGGTCCTCACACCACCGACCGACCGCAGGAGGTCACCGTCCGATGCATTCCCTGATCCATCACCATCTCGCCCACGCGACCGCTGCAGAGCGCGCTCGCCCGGGCGAGCGTCGCGTAGGACGCGAGCAGCCCCCGCCGGGCCGCCTGCGAGTGCGGACGGCGGCGGCGCTCGTGGCGCTCGCAGGCCGTCTGGACCGCGAGCAGACCCGCCGGGCACTCGCGTAGGACCCCGTCATCCGACGCGTTCGTCGGGTGAAGGCGCTACCTTCGTGGGGTCTCGCCGTGCCTCCAGCATGGCGAGACCCCGGTAGTCCGCCCCCTCCGACGCCCCCCCAGTGCTTCCTCGACGACTCCGCGGCCGCATGCCGTCCCCCGTTCTTCGTGCGCTCGTGATCGCCGCAGCGCTGTTCGCGCTGCTCGTGAGCGCCCCGCTCGCCGGCGCCCAGCAGTCCGCCCCGTCGCCGGCCGCCACCGCGCCCGCGAAGAAGAAGACGACGAAGAAGCCGGCCAGAAGGCGCAAGCAGGCGGCCAGGCCCGCGGCCCCGGCCGCCCCCGCCACGATCGGGATCGCCGAGCAGCAGCCGTCGGTCTTCGCCGACCCGCTGTTCACGGCGACGAAGATCCACGACGCGCGGCTGCTCGTCGGCTGGAACGGCATCTTCAGCTCCTGGCAGCGCGACCAGATCGACGCCTGGCTCGGCGCCGCGCGGGCGGCGGGCGTCGATCCGCTCGTCACGTTCGGCCGCTCGCGCACGGACTTCCACCAGCTGCCGACGCCGGCCCAGTTCGCCGCCGCCTTCCAGGCCTTCCGCCAGCGCTACCCGTGGGTGCATCTCTACGCGACCTGGAACGAGGCCAACCTCGCCGGTGAGGCCGTCTACAAGCGGCCCGACCTCGTCGCGCGCTTCTGGCGCGGGATGCGCGCCAGCTGCCCGGGCTGCACGATCCTCGCAGCCGAGCTCGTCGACCTCCCGAACATCCAGGCGTGGACGAGCGCGTTCCGCATCGCCGCACGCACCGAGCCCGCCGTCTGGGGCCTGCACAACTACCTCGACGCGAACCTCTTCACCACCTCGGGCACACGCTCGATGCTGGCTGCGGTGCCGGGCGACATCTGGCTGACCGAGACCGGCGGCATCGTCTCGCGCCACAACAACAGCAAGGTGCAGTTCCCGGAGGGGGAGGCGCATGCGGCGGCGGCGACGCGGTTCGTGCTCGACAGGCTGACCGCGCTGAGCCCGCGCATCAGGCGCGTGTACCTCTACGACTGGCAGGCCCAGTCCGGCGTCGCCACCTGGGACTCGGGCCTCATGAACGCGGACGGGACGGCGCGCCCGGCGTACCTCGTCCTGAAGAGCCGGGTCGAGCGCGTGCAGGCGCTCGCGGCGCGCCGCCGCGCCGCCGTCCGCTGACGCGTCGGGGCCGAGCCGGCGTCTCTCACGCCCCGTGACGGTGCCGCGCGCCGGTGAGCGGTGGGGCCCCCGCGATCAGCGGCCGGTTTGCCGCGTTCAGAAGAACTTGACACAGCGTCCAGTTCAGGCGATAGATTGCCGTTGTGGGGGTCACGGGGGGACCAGCGATCTGGCGTGAGGGCCGGACGGCGGGGGAGGCTGCAAGCCTGCTCACCAGTTCGCTGTGGCGCGGGCAGGGCGTCCCGCGCAGCGACGGCCAGCCGGTGCTGCTGATCCCGGGCTTCATGGCCGGCGACAACAGCCTCGCGCTGATGACGCAGTGGCTGCGGCGCATGGGCTATCGCGCCCACGGCTCCGGCATCACCTCGAACGTCGAGTGCTCGGAGAAGTCGGTGCAGCGCCTCGAGGAGCGCGTCCACCAGCTCAGCGAGCGCTACGGGCGCGAGGTCGCGATCATCGGCCACAGCCGCGGCGGCATGTTCGGCCGTGTCATCGGGGTGCGCAATCCCGACCGCGTGAGCCACGTCATCGCGCTCGGCTCGCCGCTGGTCGCCACGATGGACGACTTCCACGCCGTGCTGCGCCTGCAGATCCGCACGCTGCAGCGCGTCCAGCGCCTGCGCGGGGGCCGGCTCATCGGCGCGGCCTGTGAGGAGAGCTGGGAGGCCTACAAGTTCGGCCTGGACCCGATCGGCTGCTGCACGGACTTCTGGACGGACCTCGACGACGACCTTCCCGAGTCGGTCGCGCTCACGTCGATCTACTCGCGCAGCGACGGCGTCCTGCACTGGCGCGCGTGCATCGATCCGCAGGCCCGCCACGTCGAGGTCGACAGCTCGCACTGCGGGATGGCCGTCAACCAGAGGGTCTACCGCACCCTCGGGCAGCTGCTGCCCGCCCAGGCCGCTGCGGCCGCGCGAGCTCCGCGCGGCTCCGAGCGGTCCGGCCGGCTCGCGGCCGTCTCGGCCTGAGCGCCGCGGCGCCGTCGCTCGCGGCATGCCCCTCCGCGCTCGTGGCACCCGTCACGATGTGTCACAAAGCCGTCACAAAGTCCGCCGATGCGATAGTCTGGCCGAGCCGTCGGCGAAAGCCTCAACTGGAGGCCTTCGCTCCCTGTGACCCGCGTCCCCGCGCGGGTCGCGCCGTTCCCGGCTCCCGCCGCGCGCGACGCACCATGTCCCATGCACCGACTTCCCGACCCCCCGCCGACCCCCGATCGCGATGAGCGAGCCATCGAAGCCCACGATGCGCGCCGCAGCCGCCGGCAGCCTGCTGCTCGCGGCGATCGTGCTGTGCGGGGCGATCGGCTTCGGGCTCGGCGCGCTCGTCGGAGCGCCTGTCGCGCTCGGGCTGCTCGGGCTGTTCATCGGGCCGGTCGTCGGCGTGCTGCTTGTCCGCTCCCGCTTCCGGGACCTCTAGCCGCATGAAGCCGCTGCGTCATCTCGACCTCGTCGTCCTCGCGCTGGCCCTGCCCGTGTTCATCCTCGCCGGGTGGCCGCTGCTGGGCTACCTCGGCGGCGCGGTCGCCTGGCTCCTGCAGCGCGGGATCCAGCGCTACACGAACCGCAAGGCGCTCGCCTCGCAGGATCCCAAGCACGTCGCCGGCTGGGTCACCGGTTCGATGATCGGGCGCGGATGGCTCGTAGCACTTACGATCTTCGCCGTGGGCATGGTGGAGAACGACGCCGGCCTCGCCGCCGCCGTCCTGTTCCTCGTGATCTTCTCCGTCTCCTTCACCGTGTCCATGATCCTGCGCCCCTTCGACCAGCCCCGTGTGGAGCAGCCCTCCTGATGCGCGCCCGCCTGCTCGCCCTCGCCACCCCGTTCGTGCTCGCGCTCGCCGCCCCCGCCGGGGCGTTCGCGCTGAACATCAACGAGAACTACAAGCCCCAGAACGAGTTCAAGCTCGAGCCGTGGATCACGATCGACATCGGCGGCCTCGACCTCTCGATCAACAAGGCCGTCTTCTACGTGATCGTGGCGTCGATCCTCACCTGCGTCGTGATGATCATGATCGGCCGCCGGATGACCTCGATCGGGCGGCCCGGCTACTTCCAGGTGATCGTCGAGGGCTACTACGGCCTCGTGCAGGGGATCACGAAGGGCAACCTCGACGGGAAGATGCTGCGGCGCTGGTTCCCGTTCCTCGCGGCGATCTTCCTGTTCATCTGGTTCTCGAACATGCTCGGCTACCTGCCGCTGCCGACGAACACCGAGCACAAGGTCGACATCTTCGGGCTGCAGATCCCGTCGTTCGCGCTGTACGCGGCGACCGCGAACCTCTCGGTCCCGCTGATCCTGACCTTCTGCGTCGTCCTCAGCTACCACTACGAGGGCATCCGCGCCAAGGGCTTCGTCAAGTACCTCAAGGGCTGGGTGCCCGCCGGCGTCGAGGGCCCCGCCGTCTTCCCGATCTTCATCATCGAGGTGATCTCGCACTTCGTGCGCATCGTCTCGCTCTCCGTACGACTCTTCGCCAACATCCTGGCGGGCCACCTGCTGATCCTCTTCATGGGCGGCGGGCTCGTCGTCCTGCTGAACCTCGGCATCTTCGGCTCGGCCGTCCTGGGGATCATCACCGGGACGATGGCGGTCGCCTTCTTCATCTTCGAGGTCGGTCTCGTCGCGACCCTCCAGGCGTTCATCTTCACCACCCTCGCAGCGATCTACCTCGGCGGCGCGGTCGCCGAAGAACACTAAGGAGCACCGGAACCGTGGACCTCCACATCATCAACGAGCTCGTCGCGCAGTCGGGCGTGACCTCCCAGGTCGCCCAGGAGTACGGGCGCAAGGGCATGAAGGCCATTGCGCTCGGCATCGGCGCGGGCCTCGGCACGATCGGCCCGGGCATCGGCGTCGGCTACATCTTCGGCAAGGTCATCGAGTCGGTGACCCGCCAGCCCGAGATGAAGGATGAGATCACCTCGATCCAGTGGCTCGGCTTCGCACTGACCGAGGCGATCGTGTTCTACGCCTTCATCTTCGGCCTCATCGCCTTCTTCCTCGGGTAGAGCGGGGCGACCGACGATGCCCGCCATCGCACCCATCGCCGCCGCGGCGCAGGAGCAGAGCAGCAACTTCCTCGTCAGCCCGAACGTCGGGCTGATGATCTGGACGCTGATCGCCTTCTTCGTCACGCTCTTCGTGCTGAACAAGTTCGCGTTCCCGCGCATCCGCGAGGCGCTCGAGAAGCGCGCCTCGATGATCGAGGACTCGATCACGAGCGCCGAGACGATGAAGACCGAGTCCGAGGCGCTGCTCGCGGAGTACCGCGAGCGGCTCAAGGACGCGCGCACCCAGGCCGACGAGATCGTGCTGCGCGCACGCAGGAACGCCGAGGCCTTCGAGTCGGAGTCCAAGGATCAGGCCCGCGCCCAGCGCGAGGAGCTGCTCGAGCAGACCCGCAAGGACGTCGAGGCGGAGACCCGCCGCGCGATCGAGCAGATCCGCACCGAGGTCGCCGACCTCACGATCCTGGCCACCGAGAAGGTCACCGGCCGCGTCCTCACGGGCGACGACCAGCGGCGCCTCGTCGACGAGGCGCTCGCCGACCTGGACTTCTCCTCGCTGAGCGGCGATCGCAGGAACTGATGGAGCAGATCGCACAGGTCTACGGCCGCTCGCTGTTCGAGGTCGCCCAGGAGCACGGGCGCCTCGACGTGATCGGCGAGCAGCTCGGCCAGGTCGCCGACGCCCTCGAGGGCAGCGCCGACATGCGGCTCTTCTTCTTCTCCCCGTACTTCTCGACGGAGGAGAAGAAGGACGGCATGCGCCGGACCGTTCAGGACGCCGACCCGGCGATCTCGAACGTGCTCGACGTGCTCGTCGAGAACCACCGGCTGCCGGCGATCTTCCGGATCCGGCGCGAGTACCAGCGCCTGTGGGACGACGCCCGTGACCTGCTGCCGGTGACAGTCACCAGCGCCGTGCCGCTCGACGCGAGCGTCACGGACCGGATCGGCGACGAGATCGGCCGCCAGACCGGGCGCAACGTGCAGCTCAGCACCGCCGTCGACCCGTCGATCGTCGGCGGCTTCATCGTCCGCGTCGGCAACGCGATCGTCGACGCCTCCATCCGCAACCGTCTCGAACACCTTCGCAAGCAGGTCGCGCAGGCCTAGGCCGCGGCGACCCTCAAGGAGCAGACCACGCCATGCAGATCAAGCCCGACGAGATCACGAGCATCCTCAAGTCCCGCATCGAGGGGCTCGAGGCCGGGGGCGCGGAGCTGACCGAGGTCGGCACCGTCCTGTCCATCGGCGACGGCATCGCCCGCATCCACGGCCTGGAGAACTGCCAGTCCTTCGAGATGCTCGAGCTGCCCGGTGACGTCACCGGCCTGGCCCTCAACCTCGAGTCCGACAACGTCGGCGCCGTGCTGTTCGGCGACTGGGACCGGATCGTCGAGGGCGACACCGTCAAGCGCACCGGCCGCCTGCTGGAGATCCCGGTCGGCGAGCAGCTGCTCGGCCGCATCGTCGACCCGCTCGGCAACCCGCTCGACGGCAAGGGCGCGCTGAACACGACCGAGATGCGCCCCGCCGAGTTCAAGGCGCCGGGCGTCGTCCAGCGCCAGCCGGTCACCGAGCCGATGCAGACGGGCCTCAAGGCGATCGACTCGATGATCCCGATCGGCCGCGGCCAGCGCGAGCTGATCATCGGCGACCGCCAGACCGGCAAGACGTCGATCGCGATCGACACGATCATCAACAACAAGGACTCGGACCTCGTCTTCGTGTACGTGGCGATCGGCCAGCGCATGGCGACCGTCGTGCAGCTCGCCGAGACGCTCGCCGAGCACGGCGCCCTGGAGCGCACGATCATCGTCGCCGCCTCCGCCGACGAGGCCGCGCCGATCAAGTTCATGGCGCCGTACGCGGGCGCCGCGATGGGCGAGCACTTCCTCTACAACGGCGGGCACGTCGTCGCGATCTACGACGACCTCACCAAGCACGCCTTCGCCTACCGCCAGATGTCGCTGCTGCTGCGCCGCCCGCCGGGGCGCGAGGCCTACCCGGGTGACGTCTTCTACCTCCACAGCCGCCTGCTCGAGCGCGCGGTCAAGCTCAACGACGAGCTCGGCGGCGGCTCGCTGACGGCGCTGCCGATCATCGAGACGCAGGCCGGCGACGTCTCGGCCTACATCCCGACGAACGTCATCTCGATCACCGACGGGCAGATCTTCCTCGAGCCCAAGCTGTTCTTCTCCGGCGTGCGCCCGGCCATCAACGTCGGCATCTCGGTGTCGCGCGTCGGCGGCAACGCACAGATCAGCCCGATGAAGAAGATCGCGGGCCGCCTGAAGATCGAGCTCTCGCAGTTCCGCGACCTCGAGGCGTTCGCGCAGTTCGGCTCCGACCTGGACGCCGACACGCAGAAGACGCTGGCCCGCGGCGCGCGCCTGGTCGCGACGCTGAACCAGAACGAGCGCCACCCGGTGCCGGTCGAGCTGCAGGTCGCCCAGATCTACGCGGCGACCAGCGGCCACACCGACCGCATCCTGACGCCGCGCATCCCCGAGTTCCTCGACGGCCTGATCCAGCGCGTGCGCGCCGAGGCGCAGCCGACGCTCGAGAAGATCAAGGGCGGCGACTGGTCCGACGAGACGCAGGCCGAGCTCGAGAAGGTCCTCGCCGGCTACGCCGACGACTTCGGCTACGACCTCGACGAGGAGGGCCAGCCCCTCATGGACACGACGGTCGGCGAGACCACGCGCGCGGCCGAGGGCCTGCACGCGGCCGGGTCCGCCGCGAACGGCGCCGGCGAGGCATCCGCCGACGAGGCCGAGCAGGAGGCGGCGGCGACCGCCTAGCGGCTCGCCGCATCCGTTCCCATGGCTCAGCGCGACGTCAAACAGCGGATCGACTCCGTCAAGAACATCGCGAAGATCACCCGCGCGATGCAGATGGTCGCCGCGGCGCGCCTGCGCCGCGCCGAGCAGCGCATCGCGGCCATGCGCCCGTACGCCGGTGCGCTGCGCCGGATGACCCGCCACGCCGCCGAGGCCGCGTCGAGCGGCGAGCTGGCGAACAACCCGATCCTCGTCGAGCACGAGCAGGAGTCGACGGTCGCGCTGCTGCTCGTCACCGGCGACCGCGGGCTCGCCGGCGCGTTCAACTCGCAGATCATCCGCGCCGCGCTGCGCGCCGCCGCGGAGTACACGGCCGAGGGCAAGAAGGTCGAGTACTACGCCGCCGGGCGGCGCGGGGTCTCCTCGCTGGTCTTCCGCAAGCTCGACCCCGCCGGCACGTACGTCGGCTTCTCCGACCGCCCCGCGTTCGCCGACGCGCGCCGGATCTCCGGCGAGCTCAGCAGCGCGTACGTCGACGGCAGCGTCGACAAGGTCGAGGTCTTCTACAACGGCTACATCTCGCCGCTGACCCAGGAGGTCCGCCGCGAGGTGCTGCTGCCGCTGCAGCGCGCGACGATCGACGAGGCGCTCGCCGAGCCCGACGAGGGCCCGGAGGATCCGCTGCCCGGGACGCGCGCGCTCGTCGAGTACGAGCCGAGCCCTGAGGGCATCCTCGCCCGGCTGGTGCCCGACTACGTCGACATCTCCATCTACCGCGCCCTGCTGGAGTCCACCGCCTCCGAGCACGGCGCGCGCATGACCGCCATGCGCACCGCCTCCGAGAACGCCAACGAGGTCATCGACGACCTGACGCTCGAGATGAACCGCGTCCGCCAGGCCGAGATCACCCAGGAGATCATGGAAGTGGTCGCCGGGGCAGAGTCACTTACGTAAAAGGACATCATGGAAGCCGCAACCATCCCCGCCGCACGCACCTCCGCCAACGTCGGCCGCATCGAGGAGATCAAGGGCGTCGTCGTCGAGGCCGTGTTCCCCGAGACGCTGCCGCAGATCAACAACGCGCTGACCGTCCAGCTCGCCGGCAGCACGCTCGTCCTCGAGGTCCAGCAGCTGCTGGGCGACGACCGCGTGCGCGCGGTCGCCATGGACACGACCGACGGCCTCGCCCGTGGTGTCGAGGTCCACGACACCGGCGCGCCGATCTCGGTGCCCGTCGGCGAGGCGACCCTCGGCCGCATCTTCAACGTGCTCGGCGAGCTCATCGACCAGGGCCCCGAGATCGAGGTCAAGGAGCGCTGGCCGATCCACCGCTCGGCCCCGAACGTCGAGAACCTGACGCCGACCACCGAGATCTTCGAGACGGGAATCAAGGTCGTCGACCTGCTCGCGCCGTACGCCAAGGGCGGCAAGGTCGGCCTGTTCGGCGGCGCCGGCGTCGGCAAGACGGTCCTCATCCAGGAGCTGATCCACAACCTCGCCAAGGAGCACGGCGGCCTGTCGGCGTTCTGCGGCGTCGGCGAGCGCTCGCGCGAGGGCAACGACCTCTGGCTCGAGATGAAGGAGTCGGGCGTCATCGACAAGACGATGCTCGTCTTCGGCCAGATGAACGAGCCGCCCGGCGCCCGCATGCGCGTCGCGCTGTCCGGCCTGACGATGGCGGAGTACTTCCGCGACGTCGCCGGCCAGGACGTGCTGCTGTTCATCGACAACATCTTCCGCTTCGTCCAGGCGGGCTCCGAGGTCTCGGCGCTGCTGGGGCGCATGCCCTCGCAGGTCGGCTATCAGCCGACGCTCGAGACCGAGATGGGTCAGCTGCAGGAGCGCATCACCTCGACGCGCAACGGCTCGGTCACCTCGGTGCAGGCGATCTACGTCCCCGCCGACGACCTCACCGACCCGGCCCCGGCCTCGGTCTTCGCCCACCTGAACGCCACGACGGTGCTCTCGCGGTCGATCTCCGAGAAGGGCATCTACCCGGCCGTCGACCCGCTCGACTCGACCTCGACGATCCTCAAGCCCGACACCGTCGGCCAGGAGCACTACGAGGTCGCCACGCGCGTCAAGGAGATCCTGCAGCGCTACAAGGAGCTGCAGGACATCATCGCCATCCTCGGCATCGACGAGCTCTCCGAGGAGGACAAGGTCACCGTCCAGCGCGCCCGCAAGGTGGAGCGCTTCCTCTCGCAGCCGTTCAGCGTCGCCGAGCAGTTCACCGGCACGCCGGGCCAGTACGTCCCGATCGCCGAGACCGTGCGCTCGTTCAAGGAGCTCATCGCCGGCGAGCACGACGACCTGCCGGAGTCGGTGTTCCTGCTCAAGGGCTCGATCGACGACGTCGTCGCAGCGGCGAAGCGCTGAGATGGCGCGGGCCACGTTCCAGGTCGAGGTCCTGACCCCCGAGGGGGAGGTCTTCAACGAGGAGGTCGAGATGCTCTCGACCCGCACGACGACGGGCTCGATCGGCATCCTGGCCAACCACACGCCGCTGCTCGGCCTGCTCGAGCCGGCCGAGCTGCGCCTCTACCGCGGCGAGAACGAGATCGTCCGCTTCGCCCAGGGCGAGGGCTACATCCAGGTCGGCGGGAACCGCGCGCTCGTGCTCGTCGAGGACGCCCTCGACCCGGGTGCGCTGGACGTCGCGGACCTGCGCGAGAAGCTGACGAGCGCCGAGGCCGCCGTCGCGGCCGCCGAGCCGCACACCGAGGCCCAGCGCCGCGCCCTGGCCGACAAGCGCCGCTGGGAGACGTTCCTGCTGGTCGCCGAAGGCTCCGCGGGCCCCTGAGGGCCGCCCAGCGCCTGACCGCGGCGACTACGATCGGCCCGTGAACCGCGCGCGGGCCAGCACAGCCGGGGCGACGCGCCCGTCGGCGCTGTTCCGGCTGCGCCTCTGGCTCAGCACCGCCCTGTGGGCGCCCGTGCTCGCCGCGAACCTGCTCGCGATCGCGCTGGCGATCGTCCTGCCGCTCGTCGACGAGCGCCTGACGCGCAACCACCTGCCCGTCGCGCTGTCCTCGGCGCAGCAGCTCTTCGGCGCTCTGGCCGCGGGCATGATCACGTTCACCGGCATCACGTTCTCGGCCGTCTTCGTGGCCGCCCAGATCCAGACGTCCTCCTATTCGCCGCGGCTCGCAGCGCGGCTGCGGCGCGAGCCCGCCGTGGGCATCTCGCTCGCACTGTCGACCGCGACCGCCAGCTACGCGCTGTTCGCGCTCGCGTCGCTCGGCCGGCGGGACCTGAGCCGGGGCGGCCGCGACTTCGTGCCCGAGATCACGGTGCTCGTGGGCCTGGTCCTGGCCGCGGTCACGCTCGGCGCGTTCGTCCTGCTCGTCCAGCGGATGTTCCTGATGATCCAGATCGGCGGGATCCTGCGGGATCTGATGCGTCGCGCGCACGCGGTCATCGACGACGTGCATCCGCTGCGCGCCGGCGCCGACACGACCGTCGAGCGTCCGCACGGCGCCCACGAGATCGTCCGCGAGCTGCGGCACGAGGGCGCGCCGGGAGTCGTCGCCGCGGTCGACCGGGCCGCGCTGCTGCGGCTTGCCGCCGAGTCGGGCGGGTTCGTCGGGGTCGTCCCGAGCGTCGGGCAGTTCGTCGCGCCCGGCGACGCCGTGCTCCGGCTCACCGGCGATGCTGCCCACCGGCCCGGGTTCCCGCCGCACGACGCGTCCGCGGTTCTCGTGCTCGCCCGCCAGCGCACGATCGACCAGGACCCGGCGTTCGCGTTCCGGATGCTCGTCGACATCGCGATCCGCGCGCTGTCGCCGGCCGTCAACGATCCGACGACGGCGGTCCAGGTGCTCGACCGGCTCGAGCTGCTGCTCGTCGACCTCCTGCACCGGCAGACGGGGCCGGGGTACGTGGTCGACGGCGACGGCGTTCCGCGCGGGCTGGTTCCCGCACCGGGCTGGCTGGACTACTACGAGCTGGCCGTCTCGGAGATCCGCCGCTACGGCGCCGGCTCGCTGCAGGTCGCCCGCCGCCTGCGGGCGCTGCACGAGCATCTGCTCGCGCTCGCCGAGCCCGGCGATCGCGCTCGCGTCGCGCTCGAGCTGCGCCTGCTCGACGCGGACGTCGCGGCTGCGTTCCCCGATGCCGAGGAGCGCGCGCTCGCGCTGCGCGCCGACCGGCTCGGGCTCGGCGGTCCAAGCTAGTACACGCGGCCGTAAGTTCTGCGGGTTTCGGCGGCGTGTACTAGGCGCGCACGAGCCCGTACTCGGCCGCGGCGGCCTCGAGCTCGTCGAGGCCGAAGCCGTCGACCGGGCCCAGCGCGCCGGTGGCCTTGAGCTTCCCGGCGGCCGCCTGCTCGGCGCCCCAGGCGAGGAAGGCGGCGGTGAGGTCGTAGCCGTTCGGGCCGACGAGCAGCACGCCGCCCAGCGGCCTGCCGCCCGCGTCGGAGGTCTCGGCGACGATCACCGAGCGGGTGCCCGCGCGCGCCGCGGCGTCCGGCCCGCCGGTCGAGCCCTTCACGAGCCGCGACGTCAGGGCGCCCAGGCCCGCCTTCACGCCCGGAACCTTCGTGGCGAGGTCGGTGCCGGCGGCGAAGGCCTGCATCGCGCGCGAGGCGGGGCCGAACCAGCCGAGGTAGACGTCGACGTCCCAGACGTTGCGCCCCAGGCGCGGGAGCGCGAAGTGCTCGCTGGAGCCGATCGAGACCGCCTGGGCGCTGCGCCCGCCGCCGAGGTCGAAGCGCCTGACGCGCCGCGCGCCGCGCTCGCTGACGAGCTTGCCGGTGCGCCACGTGAAGGCCGGCTCGAGCGCGACGCCCGCGGCGCTGGCCTGCGTCCCGCCGCTCATCCCGGCCGCCGTGCCGCCCTCCCAGAAGTAGGCGATGTCGACGCGGGTCGCCTGCTCGCCCGCGTCGCGCAGCGCCAGCGCGCCCGCCAGGTTGCCCGGGACGTAGTCGTAGCCCATCGCGGTCAGCAGGCCGACGCCGGCGGCCTCGGCACGCGGGCCGGCGTCCTCGAAGACGTGGCGGATGAACGGGCCCTCGCCCGTGGAGTCCAGGTAGTGCGCGCCGGCCGCGAGCGCCGCCTCGAGCGCAGGCTCGCCCCAGCGCAGGAACGGGCCGACCGTCGAGATCAGCACGTCGCCCCGCTCGACCAGCGCGCGCACCGATGCCGGGTCGGAGACGTCGGCGATGCGCGTCTCGAGCCCGCCGAGCTCGCCGGCCAGGCGCTCCAGGCGCTCCGGGTCGCGACCGGCCAGGACGGGCGCCGCGCCGCGGCGCACGAGCTCGCGCGCGGTCAGATCGCCGGTGTATCCGGTCGCGCCGAAGAGGACGATGCGTGGGGCCATCGCCGGAGCCTATCCTCCGTCCCGTGGATGAACGCGTTCTCGCAGAGCGGCTGATGGCGTACGACACCTCGAAGCCCGAGGGCCTCCTCGTCGCCGCGGAGTTCGTCAAGGGCTGGCTGGAGACGCGCGACGTCGACGTGCGCGGGCACGACCACGGCGGCCTGCCGGTCGTCCTCGCCGAGGCGGGTCCGAAGGTGGGCCCCGTCGTGATCCTGCACGGCCACCTCGACGTGGTTCCCGCATTCGAGGAGCAGTTCACGCCGCGCGTCGAGGGCGACCGCCTCTACGGCCGCGGCGCCTACGACATGAAGGGTGCGCTGGCGGCGATGATGTGCGCGCTGCACGACGCCACGCAGCAGGACCAGGTGCGCCTGAAGTTCGTGTGCGTCCCCGACGAGGAGTCCGAGGACGTCGACGACCGCTCGACCGACGCGCTCGTCGCCGGTGGCCTGGGGGCCGACTTCGCCATCACCGGCGAGCCGACCGACCTGCACATCGGCATCCAGGCCAAGGGCGTGCTGGCGATCCGCCTGGAGGTGCGCGGCACCGCGGCGCACGGCTCGACGCCGTGGCTCGGCGACAACGCGATCCTCAAGGCGCACGACGTCTTCCGGCGCATCGAGACGCTGCCGTTCAGCCGCGAGTCCTCGGATCTCTTCGACCGGCCGTCGATCAACCTCGCGCGCATCGCCGGCGGCGACGCCTTCAACAAGGTGCCCGACCGCTGCCTGATCGACGTCGACATCCGCTTCCTGCCCGGCCAGGAGCCCGCCACCATCCTGGAGCAGATCGCCACGATCCCCGACCTGGAGGTCGTGCGCTCGTTCAGCCGCGCCCCGGCGATCGTCTCGCGCCGCAACCCGTACGTGCTCGCGCTGCGCGAGGCCGTGGCGCGCAGCATCGAGGGGGAGGCCCTCTCGATCGGCCGCGACGGCGCATCCGACGCGATCTCGTTCCTCGAGGCCGGCATCCCGGCGGTCGAGTTCGGCCCCGTCGGCGCCGGCCATCACGGCCCGCAGGAGTGGGTGTCGATCGCCTCGCTGCAGCGCTACCGGCGCGCGCTGGGGGATTTCGTGAAGAGCCTTCCCCACTGGCTCGAGCACGGGGGCACCCTCGAGGAGCTGCCCCCGCCCGTGCTCCGCGCCGTCGAGTGATCGGCTCTTCCGGCGGCGGCGGCCGCTACCCTGATGGCCTGGGATCTTCGCCCCGCTCCGCGCGACCCGCGCACCCCCGAGCGCGTTCTCATCGCACGTGAGCCCTGACCCCGAAAAGCCCCCGCGCCCTGGCCTTGGCAACCTGAAGAAGGCCCTCCTCGCGGGGGTCCTCATCGTGCTGCTCACCGCCACGACGGTCGCCTCGGCAGCGCTGCTCGAGGTCGATCAGCTCGTGCAGATCGTGCAGAAGGAGGGCCAGAGCATCCCGGGGGTCAAGAACGTGCTCGACGACGTCCCGGGCGGCGGCCCGCAGACGATCCTCGTGGTGGGCTCCGATGTGCGCTACCAGCAGCGCAACATGAAGGGCGCGGCGCGCTCGGACACGCTGATCCTCGTGCGCCTGGATCCGGACAAGGCCGCGACCGCGGTGCTGTCGATTCCGCGTGACCTGAAGGTCCAGATCCCCGGGTACGGCGAGGACAAGATCAACGCCGCCTACTCGCTCGGCGGCTCGACGCTGACGGCGAAGACCGTGCGCAATCTGCTGCACGTGCCGATCAACCACATCGTCGAGGTGAACTTCGGCGGGTTCCGGCGCGCGGTCGACCGCCTGAAGTGCGTCTACATCGACGTCGACCACCGCTACTACCACTCGAATGTCGGGCTGCCGCCGGCGCTGCAGTACTCCGAGATCGACATCAAGCCGGGCTACCAGATGCTCTGCGGCACCAAGGCGCTCGCCTACGTGCGCTACCGCCACACCGACTCGGACTTCGTGCGCTCCGCACGCCAGCAGGACTTCCTGCGCCAGGCCAAGGGCCAGTTCTCGCTCTCGTCGATCCTGGGCGACCGCACCGAGCTCGTGAAGATCTTCGCGCGCTACACCCGCACGGATGTGCGCTCCAGGGACGCGGTCCTGCGCCTGCTGAAGCTCGCCTTCCTGTCCTCGAAGAACCCGATCCGCGAGGTCAGGTTCCCGGCCTACGACATCCCGGGCGGCACCTACCTGGGGATCACGCCGCAGAACCTGCAGGGCGTCGTCGACGGCTTCCAGAATGCGAAGGCGACAGGCGGTGCGCGCCAGACGAGCGGCGCGACGACTCGCGCCCACAAGCGGCGCACGCGCCGCGCCGCCCGGCTGCAGGCGCGCTCGCCGGGCCTGCCCGCCGGCGTGATCGCCGACCAGGCCGAGGGTGAGAACAACGCGATCCCGGCGGCCGCGAAGCTCCGGCTGCCCGTCTACTACCCCGCCGCGCGACTGGCGTCCGGCGGCTACTCCTCGGGTGAGAACGGCTACCCGGCGACGCGCGCCTACACGATCCGTGACCGCTCGAACAACCGTTATGAGGCCTACCGGATGGTGCTGTCGACCGGCCAGCCCGGCCAGTACTACGGCGTGCAGGGCATGAGCTGGAAGGCGCCGCCGGTCCTGGACAACCCGAGCGACAAGATGCGGATGCGCCGCCGCATGTACGAGCTCTTCTACGACGGCACCCAGCTGCGCCTCGTCGCCTGGCGCACGCCGCGCGGCGTCTACTGGGTCTCGAACACGCTGTCGCTGACGCTCACCAACCAGCAGATGCTGGCGATCGCGCGCTCGCTGACGCGCGTCGGCTCCTAGGACATCCCCTGCGGCGCACGGCGCTCGGCGGGCGCCCGTCGCTAGCCTCCCTCCCCTTCTCATGAGCACTCAGCGCGAACCCATCGGCGTGATCGGCACCGGCTACGTCGGCCTCGTCACCGCGGCCGGATTCGCCGAGCTCGGCAGCGACGTGTGGTGCATCGACATCGATGCCGACAAGGTCGCGCGGCTCAATCGCGGCGAGGTCCCGATCTACGAGCCGGGCCTGGCGGAGTGCCTGGAGCGCAACCGC